>JAGHHM010000076.1 GCA_017887695.1 Oscillospiraceae bacterium
GAAGCGGTAAGGGTGGTGATCTGCTGCTGGAGGGAGGAGATGGTGGCCTCCAGGGTCTCAGTACCGCTGAAAGCGAAGGACCGCTTGAGGATGGCGGAGCGCAGGGTGTCCCCTGGCTCCTCGGCGGCGGACAGGTTGTCAGTGGCCATGGCGCCCCGGAAGGCGATGAGGGAGGAGACTACCTCTTCATCCAAACGGGCGGTGGTGCTGGCGCCGGAGGCCAGGGACTGGGCATAGATCAGCTGGTCCAGCTGCTCTTCCAGGGAGCGCAGGGTGTTGGCGTCCTGGAGGGACTGGGCGCTCTGGTACACCAGGGCCACAGTGCCGCCGCGGCTGACTTTTTCCCCCTCTCCCCGGGAGAAATACACCAGGTCGCCGCTGCCGCCGGTGAGGATCTCTTCCTGGCGCACCACGTAGCCGGAGACAGACACAGCGTTCTCGCTGACATAGTCGTAGACCAGGGTGGTGGTAAAGGGATCCATGAAATAGGAGGCGGCGTTGACGCCGAAGTAGACCAGGACCGTCAGCAAAACGGCGGCCAGCATCAGTTTTGTGGCAAGGGAGCCGGTTTTCATTGGTATCACTCCTTGGGTCAGGAGCAGGACGTCAGAGGCTGTTTTCCCAGGCGGAGAGATCCACAGGCCGCAGGGGGCACACGGTGGAAATCGCGTGCTTGTAGATCAGGTTTTGTTTTCCCTCGGAGGAAAGGACCACGGTAAAGGCGTCAAAGCCGGTAATGGACCCCCGCATCTGGAAACCGTTGACCAGGAATACGGTGACAGGGATTTCGCCGCGGCGGGCGGCAGCCAGGAAGATGTCCTGCAGGTTAGGTGCTTTTGTCATGCGCGTCTACCTCTCTTTATGTATAGGTGAGGGCGGACGGCAGGAAAAACAAAGGTAAGCGTCCACCCAGGGGCGGAAAGGGGCTTGATAGCCCTTCCTTCCACGGAGCCTATTGTAGCCCCTGGGCAGAGAGTATTTCTGTCGCAATTTGGAGAGCGGCGGCAAAATGGCGCTCTTTTTCCCAGTAGATCCAGTGGATGTCCTGGTTTCGCCTGAGCCAGGTGAGCTGGCGCTTGGCGTATTGCCGGGAGCGGAGCTTCACCTCCGCCACGGCCTCCGCCAGAGGGACCTGGCCGTCCACGGCGGCAAGGAGCTCCTTGTAGCCGATGGCCTGGAAGGCGGTGGCGGACCGGGGTACCCCCTGCTCCACCAGGGCGCGGACCTCGTCCAGAAGGCCGTCTTCCATCATGGCGTCCACCCGCCGGTCGATGAGAGCCTTCATGTCAGAGCGGTCCCGGAAGGCAAGGCCGATGTAAATGGGGTCGTAGCGCCGGGGCAGGGCGGCGGTGCGGCGGTTGTGTTCGGAGATGGTCTCGCCGGTTTCCCGGTAGACCTCCAGGGCCCGGAGGATCCGTTTTTCATCGGCCAGGGGGAGCCGCTGGGCGCTTTCCGGATCCACCTGGCGCAGCTCCTCCCAGATGGGGCCGATGCCCTCCCGGGCCAGCTGCTCCTCCAGCTCCCGGCGGACAGCGCCGCCGCTTTCCCCCGGGGCAAAGGTGCGCCCGGAGATGATGGCGTCCAGGTACAGCCCGGTGCCGCCCACCAGAATGGGGAGCTTTCCCCGCCGGAGGATGTCCTGGACGCAGGCGTCGGCGGCCTGGGTGAACCGGGCTACGGACCAGGGCTCCGCCGGGTCGGCTATGGCCACCATGTGGTGGGGGACGCCCTCGGTCTCCTCCGCCGTGGGGGCGGCGGTGCCGATGGTCATGCCCCGGTAGATCTGCATGGAGTCCACGCTTACCACCTCGCCGCCAAAGCGGCGGGCCAGCAGGACCCCCATTTTGGTTTTACCGCAGGCGGTGGGGCCCACGACACAGAGGATTTTCGGTTGGGGCACGGGGCCTCACTCCTTTCCTTTCGCATTTGCCGGCTGATGCCGGCGTGGAAAATTGTTTTGCCGCTTTTATCGGGGGGCCTTTGCCGGGTTCCCGGCAGGACCCTGGTTTATGCCGGTTCCACCGGCAGAGAAACCTTTGCCGGGGCTTGCCGGTAGGCTGACCGTCGGAAAAGCCCGATGCCCTTTATGCCCGCTTAAACATTTTTTCCACTTCGTAGCGGGTGAGCTTCACCTTCACCGGCCGGCCGTGGGGGCAAAACTGCACTTCCCCGCTCTGGACCTTGTCGATGAGGAAGCGCAGCTCCGCCTCGTCGCTGTGCCAGCCGCCCTTGATAGCAGCCTTGCAGGCCATGGTGTGGAGCAGAGCGTCCCGGGCGGCGGCGCTGTCGGCGCTGCCGCAGGTGAGAAGCTTTTCCGCCAGCTCCTCCAAAGTTTCCCGGATCTGGCCGGTTTCAATATCGGAGGGGATGGAGCGCACTACCAGGCTGCCGCTGCCGAAATCCTCCGCCACGAAGCCAAATTCCTCCAGCAGAGGCAGCTGTTCCAGCAGGGCGGCATACTGCTCCTGGGGCAGATCCAGTACCACCGGGGCCAGGAGCTGCTGGCCCATGATGGGCTCCGCCTGGGCCTTCAGTCGATCAAAATTGATCCGCTCGTGGGCGGCGTGCTTGTCAATGAGCCACACCGTGTCGCCGTCCTCGGCGATGATGTAGGTGTGGAAGATCTCCCCGGCAAAGCGCCAGGGGGCGGGTTTTTCCTGGCCCACTGTCAGCTGGCCGGGCAGGTTTTCCCTGTCCCCGGCAGAGGGGGCCTCCCCCGCCTCCCCAAAGAGGGACGGCTGGCTTTGGGCCTCTGGAGTGGCCGGGGCCTCAGGCAGGGGCTTCTCCCCTTCCTCCCGCTGCTCCGCCGGGGCGGCGGTGGAGAAAGAAGTTACCGGAGCGCCTGCATCCTCCCGGAGATCGTCCCTCAGCTCACCGGGGGCTTTCCCGAAGGCCGGGACAGACGGAGCGGCCAGCGGATTGCTGTCAGCTGCGGCCGGGGCCGTGCCTGCCGGGTTGCTGCCTGACATTCCCTGGGAAAATACCGCCTCCAGGGGAGAGCGGGGGGCTTCCCGTCGGGCAGGTGCGGTGGCCAGAGATCTAGTAGGTGTTGCTTTTGGGGTAAAAGTCTCCCCCGCTCCCCTGGGACGGGCGGGGATGTCCTCCCTGCCCTGGAAGAGGGCGGTGTCCTTCCCGGCTCCAAAGCCGGAAACAGGGGCGCTGCTTTTTTTCTGGAAAGCGGCGGGGATGGTGGCCGGGGCGGAATCCCGGAAGGTAAGCCTGCCTCCCAGCTCCGGGGAGGAGAGCTTCTTGCCAGTCTTTCCGGCGGTTTCCCGGAAGGTCTTGGCGTCCATGGTCTGATAGAAGTCCTGCCGGGGGTTCACCACGGCGGAGGGGGTTTTGGCGCTGACTGTCACAGCCGCGCCGCTGCCCACGCCGTCCAGGGCGTCCTTCACCACATGGTGGACGGCGGAAAACACCGCCCGTTCGTCGGCGAATTTCACCACCGTTTTGGCGGGGTGGACGTTTACGTCCACCAAATGGAGAGGCAGGTCGATGTGGAGGACGCAGCCGGGGAATTTCCCCTTGAGCTGCCGGTTTAAGTAGGCCTCCTCCAGGGCGGCGGTGAGGAGGGGGGATTTGATGGTGCGGCCGCAGCAGAAGAAGGTCTGGAGGGCCCGGGTGCCCCGGCCTGCCAGAGGCTCGGTGACATAGCCCCGGACGCTGACGCCCTCGCCGCCGCCGTTTACCTCGGTGAGGTGGAGGGCGAAGTCCCGGCCCCGGGCGGCGTAGATGGCGGAGAGGAGCTTCCCGTCGCCGGGGGTGAACAGCTCCTCCTTCCCGTCCCGCAGGTAGCGGATGGACACCTCCGGGTGGCTGAGGGCCACCTGCTGGAGGATGCTGCCTACGGCGGAGGCCTCGGCGCTGTCCTTCTTCATGAATTTCAGCCGGGCGGGGGTGTTGTAGAAAAGGTCACGGATGACCATGGTGGTGCCCTCGGGACAGCCGGCGGTCTCCACCACGCCGGGAACGCCGCCCTCCAGGGAGAGGGATGCGCCGCTCACCGCGCCTTTGGCCCGGGAGAACACATCCAGGCGGCTGACGGCGGAGATGGCGGCCAGAGCTTCACCCCGGAAGCCCAGAGTGCCGATGGCGGCCAGGTCCTGGGCGGTGCGCAGCTTGCTGGTGGCATGGCGCAGGAAGGCGGTGGGCAGCTCCTCGGGAGGAATGCCGCAGCCGTTGTCGGTGACCCGGATGGAGGCCATGCCGCCGTTTTGGATCTCCACAGTAACGGCGGAGGCTCCGGCGTCAATGGCGTTTTCCAGAAGCTCCTTGACCACGCTGGCGGGACGCTCCACCACCTCGCCGGCGGCGATCAGGTCCGCCACATGGGGGGCCAGCTGTTGAATGTGAGGCATAGGGGACTCCTTTCTGTGCTGCCGGTTCCCACCGGCGGGGGGATGCCGCCTGCTCCGGCGGCGGGGGGCCGCTTTCCCCAGCGGCGGGGGTGGGGGTCAGAGGAGGATTCCTCTGCATCTTCTTTTATCAGCCCTCCGGGGTGGGGTTGCCTCCGGCGGGTAACTTCCGAAGCAAGCCGCTTCGGGAATTGGCTCCCGGGCCTCCCCGGCCCGGACCCCCTTCTTTTATCTAATCAGTCTGGGGGGTGATTTGCGGCCCAGCTGCCGCTGAATGTCATTCAGGCCGCTGGCCGTCTCGTAATTGGCGGGGCGCTTTACGCACTTCGCCTGACGGCCCTCGTGCTGATAGGTTTTGCAATTCTTTTTGACGAAGCACGGTGGCTTTTCTGCAGAAGCAGGCAGTCCGCTCAAGAAAAAAGGGAAACGTCTACCCCTTCAAAAGGGCCAACGGCCGAAGTCCGGCCAGAAACCCGGTACAGGTCGGATCCCCGGAGGATTTTGCCTCTTCGGTGGCAACGCAGCGGCAAAGCCTGATGGCGTCCGATTGGACAAAGGATTCCAAAACCTTGGTTTTGGCGCTTTTTCGGTTCACTTTTGTGCGTACAAAAGTGAACCCCAGGGTCCGGGGCCGGGAAGGCCCCGCCGAAAAGCACCCGGGGCCCGGGGGCGGCACCGCCCCCATCCTTTACAGCACCTGCCACACCGCCAGGGCGTTGACGGCGGCGTGGAGGAGAATAGAGCCCCAGAGGGTGCCGGAGCGGTCATAGGTCCAGGCCAGCACCAGGCCCGGGGCCAGGTACTGGAGCATGAGAAGAAAATAGGTCAGGCTGTGGCTGACCACAGCGAACTGCCACACGTGGAGGAAGGCAAAGAGAAGGCAGGACACCACATAGGCTGCCACCCGGCTGTGCTGGCGGATATTGCCGAACACAAAGCCCCGGAACAGCACCTCCTCCACGAAGGGTGCCAGGGCCACCACGATAAGGACGGTGGAGCGGGGAGCGTCGTCGATCTGGGCGGAGATGGCCACGTCGTTTAAGTTCTGCTGCCCCTCCAGTACCAGGGCGATGGCCCGGTAGCACAGTTCATTGAGGCCGTAGAAAGCCACCAGGCCTACGGCGGCGGTGCCCAGGGTCCGCCATGGGGCGGAGAGGAAGTAGCCGGTGGTCCGGCCCAGGTAGTTCCAGAAGATCACCAGCGTCAGGGCAAAGAGCAGGTAGTAGGAGATTATGCTGCGGACATTCCCCGGCAGATCCCGGCCCAGCAGACGTTCCAGTCCTGCGAAGAGGGGATCCGAGGCAAAGGGCAGCACCAGCAGGTACACCGCGAAGAACAGTCCCCCCAGGATCCGCTCCAGAGAGGTCATATAGGAGGACGCCGCTTTTTTCGCCATAGGGAGGTACCTGCTTTCTTATGTAGTAAGAGGGATGCCGCCCTCAGGACAGCTTCTGCTTGAGTTCATAGAGGAGGCTCAACGCCTCGATGGGGGTCAGGGCGTCGGGCTGGGTCCGACGGAGCCGGTCGATGACCTCCGCCTCCCCCAGGGCCTCCAGGGACATCTGGTCGGTTTTGGGGGCGGTGAGGAGCGGGGCGGCGGCGCCGCTTTGCTCCTCCAGCTCCTTGAGGACGGTCCGGGCCCGGCGGACCACCGTGTCGGGCAGCCCCGCCAGCTTGGCCACCTCGATGCCGTAGCTGCGGTCCGCCCCGCCGGGAAGGATCTTGCGGAGAAAGACGATGTCCTCGCCCCGGGCCTTGACGGCGATGTTGAAATTCTTCACTCCGGGGAGGGTGGCTTCCAGCTCAGTGAGCTCGTGGTAGTGGGTGGCAAAGAGGGTCTTGGCCCCCAGCTTTTTTCGGTCGGCGCAGTGCTCCAGTACCGCCCGGGCGATGCTCATGCCGTCGAAGGTACTGGTGCCCCGGCCGATCTCGTCCAGGATGAGAAGGCTCCGCTCCGTGGCGTTTTTCAGAATCTCCGCCACCTCGGTCATCTCCACCATGAAGGTGGACTGCCCGGCGGAGAGGTCGTCGCTGGCGCCGATGCGGGTGAAGATCCGGTCCACGATGCCGATGCGGGCGTCCTTGGCGGGGACAAAGGAGCCGATCTGGGCCATCAGGACGATGAGGGCCACCTGGCGCATGTAGGTGGATTTGCCCGCCATGTTGGGGCCGGTGATGATGGCCACCCGGTTTTCCTTCTCCCCCATGTAGGTGTCGTTGGGGACAAAGAGGCTGTCCTTCAGCATCCGCTCCACCACCGGGTGACGGCCCTCGTGGATCTCGATGACGCCGCCCTCGTCCACGGCGGGACGGCAGTAGCCGTTTTTGGCGGCCACGGAGGCCAGGGAGCACAGCACGTCCAGCTCCGCCACCGCGGCGGCGGAGGCCTGGATCCGGCTCATCTGCTCCCCTACTGCCTCCCGCAGCTTGGTGAAGAGGTCAAACTCCAGGGCCACCACCTGGTCGCTGGCGGTGAGGATGGTGTGCTCCAGGTCCTTGAGCTCCTGGGTAATGTAGCGCTCGCAGTTGGCCAGGGTCTGCTTGCGGATGTAGCCCTCGGGCACCTGGTCGTAGTAGGACTTGCTGACCTCGATGTAGTAGCCGAAGACCTTGTTGTAGCCCACCTTCAGGCTCTTGATGCCGGTTTTCTCCTTTTCCCGGGCCTCCACCTCGGCGATAATGCCCTTGCCGCCGGTGAGGATGTGCCGCAGGCGGTCCACCTCGGCGTCGTAGCCCTCCCGGATGAAGCCGCCCTCCCGGACGGAAAAGGGGGGCTCGTCCACGATGGCCCGCTGGAGAAGACCGCAGACGTCCTCCAGGGTGTCAAGGCTCTCCCCCAGCTCCCCCAGCCGTCCGCCGGTAAAGGGGGCAAGGCGGGCCTTCACCTCCGGCAGCTTCTCCAGGGCGGAGCGCAGGGAGGCGGCGTCCCGGCCGCCGGCGCTGCCGTAGACCATGCGGCCGATGAGCCGCTCCATATCGCTGATGCCGGTGAGGGCCAGGATCAGCTCCTCCCGGTCCATGGGGCTCTTCACCAGGGCCTCCACGGCGGTGAGGCGGCGGTTGATGGCGGTGACAGAGAGAAGGGGCCGGGCCAGCCAGCTCCGGAGACACCGTCCGCCCATGGCGGTCTTGGTCTTGTCCAGCACCCACAGAAGGGAGCCCTTCTTCTCTTTGGAGCGGAGGGTTTCCGTCAGCTCCAGGTTCCGCCGGGCGGTAAGGTCCAGCTCCAGGAAGCGGCCCTCCTCGTAGTATTCCAGGCTTTGAATGTAGCCCAGGTCTGTTTTCTGAGTCTCGTAGAGGTAGTGGAGAAGTCCCCCCAGAGCCATGACGGCGGCAGCGCGGCGGTCGGGGATAGCCCCGGCAGCGTCCTTGCCGAACTGCTTTTCCGCCAGACGGCGGCCCTCGTCGGGGCGGAAGCGGCGCTCGCCGTAGTTGTCGGAGCGGCAGTTGAACTTCTCCCGCAGGAGCTTTACCAGCTCCCCGTGGCCGTAGGCCTCGTCGTTGAGGATGGCCTCGGAGGGGGCGAAGCGGCCCAGCTCGCTTTCGATGCGGTCGATCAGGTCGCCGCCATCAAAGGCGGTGACATGGGTTTTGCCGGTGGTGATGTCGCAGAAGCACAGCCCCGCCTCCTCCCCGGCAAGGCAGATGGCGCACAGGTAGTTAGGGCGGCTGGCCTCCAGCATGGAGCTGTCCACGGTGCCGGGGGTCACCACACGGATGATGTCCCGCTTCACCAGGCCCTTGGCCTTGGCGGGGTCCTCGGTCTGTTCGCAGATGGCCACCTTGTAGCCCTTGGCGATGAGCCGGGCGATGTAGCCGTCGCAGGAGTGGTAGGGCACGCCGCACATGGGCACCCGCTCCTCCTCGGGCTTGGCGCGGTCCCGGGTGGTGAGGGTGAGGTCCAGCTCCTGGGAGGCAAGCTTCGCGTCCTCGTCGAACATCTCGTAGAAGTCCCCCAGGCGGAAGAACAAGATGGCGTCTTTATTCTGTTCCTTGATCTCCAGGTATTGCCGCATCATGGGCGTCATTTCTGCCATGGTCGTGTCCTCTTTCTGTGATTTGCCGGCGGCCGCCGGCGGGGGTAATCGGCGGAGTGCCGCCGAAGGCGCTTTTATCAGCCTTTCGGGCTGGGCGTGCTCCGCAGGGGTACTTTTCCCTCGCCGGAAAAGTACCCAAAAGGGCGCCGGGGACACCCCGGCCCCCGTTTTTTGTTTGATCGGTTTAGGGGCTGACTTGCGGCCCGGCTGCCGCTGAATCTCTCATAGGCCTGCGGCCGCCTCGTAATCGGCGGGGCGGTTTACCCACTTCGGCTGTCGCCCCTCGGGACGATAGTGGTTTCTTGTTTTGTGGACGGGAGCCGAAGCAGCTCCCGCAGGCGCAGGCAGCTCGACACGGAACCGCAGATTCGCTTCTCCCTTTAACAGGGCGACAGCCGAAGCATCGACGAGAAACCCGCCGCAGATCGGATACCCGAAGGAATCTTTGATTCGGTGGCTGCGCACCCACAAAGTTTGGGAGCGTCCGATTGGATAAAAAGCGGGGTCCGGGGTGTCCCCGGCGGCGTTTTGGTCACTTTTTCGCCGAGGAAAAAGTGACCCGGGGTCCGGGGGTGGAGCCCCTGTCGATAAGCACCGGATTCGGGGCCGGTTGGCCCCGCGTTAGCTAACGTTCCCGGCAGACCAGCTCGTCCAGAGAGATGTCGTATAAATCTGCCAGAGCGATGAGGGTCTCCAGAGGCGGCGTGCGGTCGCCGTGTTCATAGTATTGGTAGACCCGCAGGGAGATTCCCAGCGTTTCGGCAAGTTCCTGCTGCTTCAGCCCCTTGGACAACCGCAGGGATAGCAGGTGTTCTGAAAAGGTCATAAGCCCTCTTTTCCTTGACAAGCACATTTGTGCATGTTATACTACCATCATAGCATGCACGATTGTGCTTCTCAATATCTGATGGGGGTAAATTGAGTGAACAAATACGAGGAATGTCTGTTTTACTACATCATGGAGCATGAGATGCCGGGGCTGTGGGAGCAGGGGGCGTATCAGGTATTGTCGGAGAGCCGGGACGAGGCGTTGGAGGCTCTGACGGCCACCTTCACCCCGGCCCAGCGGCGGCTGTACAGGGACTACGAACCCCGGTGCAATGCCGTCAGCTCCGCGGAGCTGCAATACCTGTTCCATAAGGGCTTTCGCCTGGCCCTGCGCCTGGCCAGGTAAGGCGGCTTTCCGGCGGGGCGGTTTACCCGCTCCGCCTGGCCCTGGTGCCGGGGATTGGTTCCATCATGCTCCGGCAAAAGCTGATGCAGTTCCGGCAGTTGCAGGCAGTCCGACGCTGAAAAAATAGCTTCATCTCCCCCTTCAAAAGGGCGACAGCCGAAGCATCGACGAGAAACCCGCCGCAGATCAGAAGCCCGAAGGAATCTGCCACTTCAGTGGCTGCGCACTCGCAAAGTTTGGGAGCGTCCGATTGAATAAAAAGCGGGGTCCGGGGTGTCCCCGGCGGCGTTTTGGTCACTTATTCGCCGAGGAAAAAGTGACCCGGGCCCCGGGGGTGGAGCCCCCGCCGGACAGCGCCCGGGCCCCGGGGGTGCCTACCCCCGCACCTCCCCAAACAGCGCCCAGGTGTTGCTGTCAATGACCTCCGCCTGGACGTACTGCCCCACCAGGGACTTGTCCCCCTTCAGGTGGACCAGCCGTCCTCCCTCGGTGCGGCTCTGGAGGGGCCACTGCTCGTCGCCGCTCTCCCCGTCCACCAGTACCCGGACGGTCTTTCCCACGTACCGGCGGTGGAGCTCCCCGGAAATTCGGTTCTGAGCGTCCACCAGCTTGTCAAACCACACCTGCTTTTCCGCCCGGGTGGCGGGATCCGGCATGGCGGCGGCAGGGGTTCCCGGCCGGGGGGAGTAGATGAAGGTAAAAAGGGCGTCGTAGCCCACTTCTTCAATGAGGGATACGGTATCCATGGCCTCCGCCTCGGTCTCCCCGGGGAAGCCGATGATGATGTCGCTGGTGAGGACGATGTCCGGCATCAGGGAGCGGGCCATACGGACCTTCTCCAGGTACTGCTCCCGGGTGTAGCCCCGGTTCATGGCCCTCAGCACCCGGGTGCTCCCGGACTGCACCGGCAGATGGAGCTGCTTTGCCACATGGGGGCACTCCGCCATGGCGGTGAAAAGCTTCTCCCCCGCGTCCTTGGGGTGGCTGGTCATAAAGCGGATCAGGTAATCCCCGGGGATCTGATCGATGGCCCGGAGGAGATCCGCAAAGTCCATGGGGTGGTCCAGATCCTTGCCGTAGGAGTTGACGTTCTGGCCCAGGAGGGTGATCTCCTTGTAGCCCTCGGCCACCAGCTGGCGGATCTCGGAGAGGATCTCCTCCGGCTCCCGGCTCCGCTCCCGGCCCCGGACGTAGGGCACGATGCAGTAGGAGCAGAAGTTGTTGCAGCCGTACATGATGGACACCCAGGCCTTCACGGCGCTCTCCCGAACCACCGGCAGGCCCTCGGCAATGGAGCCGTGCTCGTCGGCGATGGAGAACACCCGCTTGCGCCGGGTGGCCACCTCATAGAGGAGCTCCGGGAATTTCCACAGGGCCTGGGGTCCGAACACCAGGTCCACATGGCGGTAGGACTGCTTCACCCGCTGGGCCACCACCTCCTGCTGGGCCATGCAGCCGCACAGGCACAGGAGGAGGTCCGGGTTTTTCTCCTTGGCGTGGACCAGATGTCCAATGACGCCAAAGACCCGCTTCTCCGCGTTCTCCCGGATGGCGCAGGTGTTGATAACGATGATGTCGGCGGCCATGGGGTCCTGGGTAAAGCCGCAGCCCATGTCCCGCAGCATGCCCATGATGCGCTGGCTGTCCGCCACGTTCTGCTGGCAGCCGTAGGTATCCACCATGGCCATAGGCCGCTCCCCCCGGCGGGGCAGCAGAGGAGCCAGCTTTCCCGTATAGTCCCGCTGCCGCTGAATGTCGGCCTCCGGGATCACCACTTGCGTTCTATTCAAGGTTTTTGCCCTCACGTTTCGATAAAAATTCAATATATTATAATAGCACAAGGGGGTAAAAAACACAACCCCCGCCGCCCTTCCCGCCGGGCTTTTCCGTCCTGTTTCCTTCCCGCTGTGCCGCCGGGTGTCCCGGCAGAGAGAGAAGGGCCCTCTGCCCCGCCATTTCCCCGAAAAAGAGATTGAAAGCCGGCCTTTTGTATGGTACATTGGCCTTAAAAGGGGCGTGATTTTCCTGGTAGCCCCGGCACAGCGTCCCCGGCTTTGCCGGGGCGGAAAAGGAGAGAACTGCCATGAAGAAGAAGGTATGGATCGGCCTTTTGGCCCTGGCGGTGGCGGTCGCCGCGGCGGCTCTGCTTTCCAGCCTTCTGGGCGGCGGGAAAACCCTGCCGGAGGGGGCGGCGGCCCTGTACAAGGATACGGTCATTTCCGAGGAAACAGTGGCCTACCTGGAGAGCGCCTACGCCCAGGCGGGACAGACCGTGAACCGGGAGAAAATCATCGACCAGCTTCTGATGAACTGCGTGGTGGAGGAGGCTGCCGCCCAGGGGGGCTTTGCCGCCGGGGAGGACGAGGTGGCCGCCTTGCTGGACGTCCAGCGGCAGACCTATGAGGAATTCCCCGAGGCCCGGGAAGTAGTGGACGGCTACTGTGAGGAGCAGGGCATTACCCTGGAGGACTACTGGGTCCTGGCGGAGGAGCATGCCCGGCGCACCATCCTCCGGGCCAAGTACCAGGAGTGGTTTTACGCCGCGCAGCTGCCGGAGCAGGAGATCGATCCGGAGAAGAACCCCCAGCAGGCCTATGAGGCCTATGAGGAACACTGCCAGCAGCTTCTCTGCGCCGCCAGCAGCCATATTACCCGCCGCTGAGACCCCGGTGGTATTTTCCCACGGCCGGCGCAGGGCGAAACGGTGGTTTGCCGTGGAGGCCTGCCGGGGACACAGGTTCCCTTCCCCGGATCGGTATATGACAAAGCCCCGGGCCTTTTGGCCCGGGGCTTTGATCATGTTTGTATGCGGGGGTCAGCCATGCCGAAGTCGGCGGCTTACAGCTCCCGGCGGCCCTCCAGGGCCCGCATGAGGGTGGCATCGTCGGCAAACTCCAGATGGCCGCCCACAGGGATGCCGTAGGCCAGCCGGGTAACCCGCACGCCGAAGGGCTTGAGGAGCCGGGCCAGGTACATGGCGGTGGCCTCCCCTTCTGTGTCGGGGTTGGTGGCCATGATGACCTCCTTCACGTCCCCCTGGGCCACCCGGTCAATGAGGGACTTGATCTCCAGGTCGTCGGGGCCCACATGGTTCATGGGTGAGATGACGCCGTGGAGGACATGGTAGCGGCCGGCGTACTCCCGGGAGCGCTCCAGGGCGGCCACGTCCCGGGGATCGGCCACCACGCAGATGGTGCCGGCGTCCCGCTTGGGGGAGGCGCAGATGGGGCACAGGCCCCCGGCGGTCAGGTTGCGGCATACCGGGCAGCAGGTGACAGTTTTCTTGGCCTCCAGGATGGCGTCGGCAAAGGCCTGGGCCTCCTCCATAGGCAGGCTCAGCACATGGAAGGCCAGGCGCTGGGCAGACTTGCCGCCGATGCCGGGCAGCCGGGCAAACTGCTCCACCAGGTTTTCCAAAGGCGCGGGAAAGTATTCCATAAACAGTATCCTCTCAGGTAAAAATCAGCCCCGCAGCTGGGCGATGCGGCCGGGGATGTCGTCGGATTTGTATACGGCGCTGCCGGCCACCAGCACGTTGGCGCCGTTTTCGATGACGGTCTTGCAGGTGACAGGGTCAATGCCGCCGTCCACCTCCAGCTCGCAGGCGGGATTTTTTGCATCGATCCAGGCGCGGATCTGCCGCAGCTTCGGCATCATATCTGCCATGAAGGACTGTCCCCCAAAGCCCGGCTCCACCGTCATCACCAGGATCATGTCGCACTGGCTGAGGAAGGGCAGCACCGCCTGGGCGGGGGTCTTGGGCTTGACCACCACTCCGGCCCGCTTACCCTTGCCGTGGATCAGCTCCAGGCAGCGCAGGGTGTTCTCCTGGGTATCCGCCTCCACATGGACGGTGACGATGTCCGCCCCGGCGTCGCAGAACTGCTCCACATAGCGCACCGGCCGTTCAATCATCAGGTGGACGTCCAGAGGCAGGTCAGTGGTGGGACGGATAGCCTTGACCACCGGGATGCCGATGGTGATGTTGGGGACGAACAGGCCGTCCATCACGTCCACATGGACGTAGTCGGCGGAGCTGACCCGCCGGATATCCCGTTCCAAATTTGCAAAATCGGCAGCGAGGATGGAGGGAGAAATTTTAATCATGGCCGGCACTTCCTTTTTCAGAAAATCATGGTCCGGGGGCTGGACAGGCCGTGGGGACGCTGTGGGGGTGAGGCACCGCCGGGGCGGCGGCGTCATAGGATACGATACGCGGCAACAACGTCCGGCGGCGGGCCGGAGATCCCGTCCCGCGCCGTTCCCTGCCCCCCGGCCTGGGCCGTCGGGCGCGCCGCATCATATAAAGGAGGCCGCCGGAGCTTGCTCCGGCGGCCTCTCAGATTACGGGGGGACCGGAGGTCCGCTGTCCTTGGACAGCGGACGGCATATCAGGGCCAGTATAACAAAGCCGGCGGGGAAAATCAAGGCAGGGAGCGAAAGGTTTCCCCGGCGATCAGTGCCTCCACATCGGCAATGAGGCGGCTGAGGTGGAAGCCGTCGCACACGGCGTGATGGACCTGCACCGCCAGGGGCAGCAGCACCCGCTCCCCCTCCTGGCGGAAGCGGCCCATGGTAAAGATAGGCGGCAGATAGTCGTAGCCATTCTGGAGGTTCAGGTTAAAGCCCTCGAAAGAGGCCCAGGGGATCATGGATACCGGAAAGGTGTTGGGGGGCATATCCGGCTGGGGCTGTACGCCGGTGACGGAGCCCCAGCCTGCCAGGGTGTCCTCGTAGCTCTGGAGAAAACGGGAAAAGTCCGGATCGTAGGGGGTCCAGAGGTTGGAGAAGGTCTCATTTTCCGGGTGGAACACGGTGTAGGAGGGGTGTACCACGTCGTACCAGCCCACCTCTCCCCTCTCATTGCAGGCCATACGGAACTCCTGCCGGGCGTTGACCGCCCGGGCCAGGCAGTAGAGCATGGCGGGATAGAGGCGGTACCCGCCCCGGCGCAGAGGGGTAATATCCAGGAAGACGGTCATGCTGTATGTACAGGGAACGTGGGTAAAGTAGTGGGAAAACCAGGGCTCCCGCTCCCAGCTCTCCCGGTTGACAGGGGTAAAAACGGCCATAAGGGGCCTCCTTTCCGGCATAGAGAAAGCCGGGCGGGACGGCTTGCGTCCCGCCCGGCGGTGGGGTGTTGGAAAAAGGGGGTGGAATCAGCCCATAGCTTTGACCACGGCGGCGCACCGGGGGCAGAGGGTGGGATGCTCGCTGTCGCTTCCCACACCCTCACTGTGCTTCCAGCAGCGCTCGCACTTCTCGCCCTGGGCAGGGGAGACAACCACCTCATCTACGGTGTCAGATACCTCCACCTGGGAGACGATAAGCAGGTCGGCCAGCTCCTCCATGTCCACTTTCCGGCTGCCGGCCAGCTGGGCGGCGGGAATGGTGACCTTGGCCTCCAGGCTCTTGCCAATCTTCTTCTCGTTCCGGGCGGCCTCCAGGGCGGCGTTGACCACGTCCCGCAGGAGGATGAGGGTGCTCCAGGAGGCGCAGGCGCCCAGGTCGTAGGCGGCGAAGGGCTGGTTCATCTCATTGAAGAGCACGTTCCGGGGGTCGTCGCCCGCCCGGTGGGGCATGGCCTGCCAGATCTCGTCGCAGGTGAAGGCCAGAATGGGGGCGAAGAGCTTGGTGATGGTGTCCAGGATCAGCCACAGAGCGGTCTGGGCGCTGCGGCGGCTGAGGCTGTCGGTACCGTCGCAGTAGAGGCGGTCCTTGATGATGTCCAGATAGAAGCTGGAGAGCTCCACCACGCAGAAGTCGTTGATGGCGTGGCTCACCACATGGAACTCGTAGTTGTCATAGGCGGCAAAGCACTTGGTGATGAGGGCATTGAGCTTGGTGACAGCCCAGCGATCCAGCTCCGGCATCTCCTCGGGGGACACCAGGTGGTTGGCATCAAAGCCCGAGAGGTTGCCCAGGCAGTACCGGGCGGTGTTGCGGAACTTCAGGTAGTTCTGGCTCAGCTGCTTGAAGATGGCGTCGGAGCAGCGGACGTCCACATGGTAGTCGGCAGAGCCGGCCCACAGACGGAGAAGGTCCGCGCCGTACTTCTTGAAGATGTCGGCGGGATCCACGCCGTTGCCCAGGGACTTGTGCATGGCACGGCCCTCGCCGTCCACGGTCCAGCCGTGGGTGACGCACTCCTTGAAGGGAGCGCCCTTGCCCAGGGCCCCTACGGCGGTCAGAAGGCTGGACTGGAACCAGCCGCGGTACTGGTCGAGGCCCTCTAGGTACATATCGGCAGGCCAGAAGCCCTGATCCTTCTGCATGGAGGCGAAGTGGGTGGAGCCGGAGTCGAACCAGCCGTCCAGGGTGTCCTCCTCCTTGGTGAAGGGGCCGGCCTTGCCGCAGTGGGGGCAGGTAAAGCCGTGGGGCAGGATCTCAGCGGCGGAGCGCTCATACCAGGCGTTGGAGCCCTTTTCGGCAAAGAGAGCGCTGACGGCGGCGATGGTCTCATCGGTGCAGATGGGCTTGCCGCAGTCGGGGCAGTAGAACACAGGGATGGGCAGGCCCCACCGGCGCTGACGGGAAATGCACCAGTCGCTGCGCTCCCGGATCATGGAGATCATGCGGTCCTTGCCCCAGGCGGGGATCCAGCGCACATCGTCGGTGGCGGCCACGGCCTCGTCCTTGAAGGCGTCCACGGAGCAGAACCACTGGGGGGTGGCCCGGAAGATGATGGGGTTCTTGCAGCGCCAGCAGTGGGGGTAGGAGTGGACGATGTCCTCGCTGGCAAAGAGGACGCCGCTTTCCTTCATGTCCTGAAGGATCACGGGGTTGGATTCCTCAGTCTTCATACCGGCGTACTTGCCGGCGTAGTCGGTGTGGCGGCCCTGGTCATCCACAGGCACCACCATCTCCATGCCGTAGCGGCGGCAGGTCTGGTAGTCGTCGGCGCCGAAGCCCGGGGCGGTGTGGACGCAGCCGGTACCGCTGTCCATGGTGACGTACTCCGCCACCAGCAGGCGGCTGGTCTTGGGCAGGAAGGGATGCTGGGCCAGCATGTTCTCAAAGAACTGGCCGGGGTGAGTCTCCACGATCTCGTAGGACTCGATGCCGCCCACCTTCATCACCTTCTCCACCAGGGCCTCGGCCATGATGAAGTGGTCCTCGCCGGCCCTCACGATGGCGTAGCTCTCCCGGGGATGGAGGGAGATACCCAGGTTCCCGGGGAGGGTCCAGATGGTGGTGGTCCAGATCAGGAAGAAGAGGTGATTCTTGTCATAGCCGGGGAGCTTGCCCTGATCGTCGGCCATGGGGAACTTCACATACACGGTGGTGACGGGGTCGTCCTGGTACTCGATCTCCGCCTCCGCCAGGGCCGTCTCGTCCTTGGGGCACCAGTACACGGGCTTGAGGCCCTTGTAGATGTAGCCCTTCTTGTACATCTCACCAAAGACCTTTACCTCCTCGGCCTCGAAGCCGGGGTCCATGGTCTTGTAGGGATGCTCCCAGTCCCCCAGCACGCCCATGCGCTTGAAGCCCTCCATCTGGATGTCGATATACTTCTGGGCGTAGTCGTGGCAGGCGGAGCGGAACTCCGGCACGCTCATCTGCTTGCGGTTGAGCTTCTGCTCCTTGATGATGGCGCTCTCGATGGGCATGCCGTGGTTGTCCCAGCC
>JAGHHM010000077.1 GCA_017887695.1 Oscillospiraceae bacterium
GCTTCTTGGCTGCGCAGGGGCCGATAAAGGCGATGCGGCAGTCGGGGTCCTTCTGCTTCTGGAGCCGTGCGGTAAGGACCATGGGGGTAAGGGCCATGGAGATATAATCGGCAAACTGGGGGAAGAGCTTCTTGGCCATGACGGACCAGGCGGGGCAGCAGGAGGTAGCCATAAAGGGCTGGTTCTCCGGCACCTCCCGCATAAAGTCCTTGGCCTCCTCGATGGTGCACAGATCCGCGCCTACCGCTACCTCCACCACGCCGGAAAAGCCCAGGCGCTTCATGGCGGCGGTAAGCCGCTCGGGTGTGGCCTCAGGGCCGAACTGGCCCAGGAAGGCGGGGGCTACGATGGCCACCACCTTGTCTCCCCGTTTGATGGCATGGATCAGCTGGAAGATCTGGCCCTTGTCCACAATGGCGCCGAAGGGGCAGCTCACCAGGCACATGCCGCAGGAGACGCACTTGTCATAGTCGATCTTGGCCCGGCCATGGTCATCGGAGCCAATGGCGTCCATGCCGCAGGCCTTCACGCAGGGCCGCTCCAGCTTGATAATGGCGTTATAGGGGCAGGCCTCGGCGCACTTGCCGCACTTGATGCACTGCTCCTGGCGGATATAGCACTTGCCGTTGACAAAGCGGATGGCGTCCTTGGGGCAGGACTGGCGGCAGGACTGGGCCAGGCAGCCCTGGCAGTACTCGGTGATGCGGTACTGCTTGGTGGGGCAGGCGTGGCAGGCGTAGTTGATGATATTGATGAGGGGAGGATCGTAGTATTTCTCTGCTACGGCGCTTTCGGTGACGCCGTCGGAGAGGACCGTGTGCTGATCCACCGGCCGGAGGGGCAGGCCCATAGCCAGGCGCACCCGCTCCCCGGCAATGGCACGCTCCAGGAAGATGGACTCCCGGTACTTGGCCTCCTCGCCGGGGACGATGATATAGGGCAGCTTCTCCATCCGGTCATAGGCCCCGTCGTAGGCCAGCCGGGCCACCTCGGTAAATACTTTCTTTCGGATATCGGTAACGGATGATGGAATACCGCGCATGGGCAGTTCCCTCTCTTTCTCCTGATTTTCAAACTTCTCCAAAATAATTATAAAAAAAGGAATTGTCCCTGTCAATCCCCGCCGGGAGCCAGGGGAACCGGTCGGGAGCCGGCAAAGGAACCCGGAGCCGGTCGGCGATGTGCCGGGGAGGAGGGGTGCCCGCCGGGACAGAGGAGCCGCCGGGGGCGGGGGGCTGTCGAGGGACACAACAGACGGATGATGCCGACGGCAGTCTGTCAGCATTTGTCACAGATTTGTTACACAATTTGTTACGATTTTTCTCTGTGTCTATGCTACACTAGAGCTGTAAGTTCCTGCGGCCCCTGTCCGCGCCCCCTGTCATCCCAAGGAGGAGTTCCATTATGACAAGACCTGTCCCCCTGTGCCGCCGCCTTCTGGCGGTCCTGCTGGCCCTGCTGCTGGTGCTGGGCCTTGCCCCCGCCGCCCTGGCTGCCGCCTCCTGTCCCCAGTGCGGCGGCGATGTGACCTGCACTGACAACGGAGACGGCCGCACCCATACCGTCTCCTGTCCCAAGGACGGCGCTGTTGATCAGTCCGCCCCCCACGACTTTGGAGACGACGGCTTTTGTACCGCCTGCGGCGCCATGGATTACACCAAGGTGCGCATCGTCCTGCCCGACAGCGCCGACTTTACCGCCGCCCGGGGGAACAGCGACGCGGCCCTGACCCTGGACCATGTGAAGCTGACCCTGGCCGACACAGACGTCACTTCTGAGTATACCCTTTCTTACAATTGGTATTACAACGGCTCCTTTGTCAGCACCGGCCAGCGCTGCACCCTGCCCTCCTCCGTTTCCGGCAGGGAGGGGGATTACGACTTCGTATGCTTCGTTACGGCGGTGCCCGGCAACGCCCTGGCCGGCAAAACTATCAGTGCCTCCTGCACCGTCAAGGTCCATGTACAGGAACTGCTCTCCGCCGAGGCGGTGGTGAGCAGCCGGGACCTCTATCTGGCCCTGGGGGATACCACCGGCCGCACCCCGGTATCCGTAGCGGATCAGATTGCCCAGGCGGTGGCGGACGCAGGCGGGGAGGCCGCCTATGTGGTCTTTGATGAAAAGCCCCACTCCGCCGCCGGAGACCTCAAATGCACCGCCGGAGAGCATTACGTCTTTTCCGGGGAGGGCAATTCCCTCTCCCAGGTGCGCTTTGAACCGGATGACACCGGGGCCTATGCTATCGGCTTTACCGTCTACGACCAAAACGGCAGCTCCTGGCCCGGCCTGTTGACCATTGCCGTGGAGCAGGCCCTGGGCAGCGTGGACGTGGTATACACCGGAGAAAAGGGCCAGGCGCTTTCCTTCTCCACCCAGGACTTTCAGGATTTCTGGCACGCCGCCTATCCCAAGGGCGAGCTGACCCTGGTGCGCTTTACCAGTCTGCCCGCCGCCTCCGCCGGTACCCTCCGCCAGGGCTACACCTCCGCCGCCCGGCCCGGTTCCGCCGTGGAAGTGGATGAGAGCCTGTATGCCTCCGACAGCAAGGACCATGTTCTTCTCAGCACAGCGGCCTTTGTCCCGGACAGCCGCTTTACCGGCCCGGTGTCCATCCCCTTTGACGCTTACGGCAGTGACGGCAACGGCAACCAGACCTACCGCTCCGGCCGGGTGTTCCTCTTTATCAATCCCACCTCCGTGGAGCCGGTAACGGTTTCCGCCGCCTCCGGCGGCTCCGCCCGGTTCTCCGCCAGCGCCTTTCTCTCCGTCTACCGCTCAGTCACCGGCAGCCGGGGCAACGGCTTCTACCTCCGCTTCCTGGAGATCCCCACCTCCGGCACGCTCTTCGCCGGCCGGACCTCCTCTTCCGCCGGCACCCGCCTTACCGCCGCTTCCATTGACGACAGGGTCTTTCCATACAGCACCATTGGCTCCCTGAGCTACACCGCCGGGAAGGCCGCTGAGGAGTCGGTGCGCTACGCCGCGTACAGCTCCGCCGGAGAACTGCTCTATGTGGGATCTGTGGACTTTACCGTGGCGGAAGACACCAAAAACCCCTTCACCGACGTAAAAGACAGCGATTGGTTCTATCCCTACGTAGTGGATCTGGCGGAAAGCGGCGTGATCAGCGGCACCTCTCCCACCACCTTCTCCCCCAGAGCCAACGTGACCTGGGGAGAGGCCCTAAAGCTGGTGCTACTGGCAACGGGCTACGGTGAGCAGGACTCCGACGGCAGCCATTGGGCCAGCGGCTACCTCAGCCGGGCCCTGGCCGCCAAGCTCCTGACCGAGGCCGTGCCCCTCAACCGCAGCATCACCCGGGGCGAACTGGCGGAACTGGCTGCCAAGGCTCTGAAGCTGCGGCTGCCCACCCGTCTGGAGGAAACTCCCTTCCAGGACGTGCCGCCCGCCTCCTCTGCCGCCGGCGCCATCACCGCCCTCTATGAGGCGGGGATTGTGGAAGGCAGCGCCCTGCCCGGCGGCCAGTCTCTCTACCGGCCCAACGAGCCCCTCCGCCGCAGTGAGATCGCCGCCATCATCTGGCGGATCCAGCAGGCGGCCAAAAAGGCATAATATTCCCTCTCCAGACAAAACGGCCCGTCCCTAAGGGACGGGCCGTTGGATTTAACCTATTCCTTACCGGATTCCCTGTTGCGTCCGCACCGAAGGCTGTGATACACTGTTGCCAGACATCATAAAGGAGGCCCTGTGCCATGCATATCCCCGGCTGTCCCACCGCCCAGCTGGACATCCTTCCCTTTGCCGATGCCCTGGCCGCGGCGGAAAAGCCCTCTCCGGACTATGACGCGTCCCGGTGGCTGTATGTCCCCAACGTCTACACCGAATACCGGTACATCCTGGCCACCAGGGGAGAACATCCCCTGATCTGTGTGGGGGTAAACCCCTCCACCGCCGCCCCGGGCGACCTGGACCCCACCCTGAAATCCGTGGAGCGGGTGGCCCTCCACAATGGCTTTGACAGCTTCATCATGTTCAACGTCTACGCCCAGCGGGCCACCCGGCCCCAGGACATGGAGCGGCAGCCCAATGCCGCCCTCCATCGGGAGAACATGGCCGCCTTTGCCTACGCCCTGTCTCTCTCTCCCTCCCCGGCGGTGTGGGCCGCCTGGGGCACCGTCATTGAGCAGCGGGACTATCTGCCCCGGTGCGTACTGGACATGGTGGACATTGGGGAGCGGTACGGCGCCCGGTGGTTCACCGCCGGGGCCCGCAGCAAAAAGGGCCATCCCCACCACCCCCTCTACCTCCGAAAGGACAGCGTTCTTGAACCCTTCGACGCCCGGGCCTACTGTGCCGGGCTGTCAGTTTTCGATAAGGAGCAATTGATTTATGGATAAAATCTATGTCACCGGCCATCGCAACCCGGATACCGACTCTATTGTCTCCGCCATGGCCTACGCCGCCCTGCGCAACGCCGTGGGGGACCGGGAGTACGTGGCCGCCCGGCTGGGCCAGCTCAGCGACGAGACCCGGGCTATCCTCAGCCGCTTTGGCTTTGAGGCCCCCCTTCACCTGAAAAACGTCCGCACTCAGGTCCAGGATCTGGACTATGACCAGCCTCCCATCCTCAACGCCGCCGTCACCGTCAACCGGGCCTGGTCCGCTATGGAGGAGGACAAGCACATCTCCGCCATTCCCATTACCGACGACGACGGCCATCTCAAGGGCATGCTCACCGCCGGGGATATCGCAGGCTATGATATGTACACCATCGTGGACCCCTCCCTGCGGAAGGTGCCCATCTTCAACATCCTCAGCGTACTGGAAGGCCAGCTTCTCACCGAAACCGAAGAGGTGGTCAATACCATCACCGGCGATGTGATACTGGCCCTGCCCCAGGGCACCGACCTGCCGCCCTTCCGGAAAAAGGAAACGGTCCTTATCTGCGGCCATCAGCCGGATATGCTCCGCAAAGCCGTGGAGTTCGGCGTGGGCTGCGTGATCCTCTGCCAGGCAGAGCTGCCTGACGACATCCGCGCCATTGCCAAAAACACCTGCATCATCTCCACCCCCTACGACAGTTACCGCACCGTCCGGCGGATTTTCCAGGCCATTCCCGTCAGCCGTGTGGCCCGGAAGGAGGACCTCCAGTTCTTCCGTCTGGACGACTATATCGACGACGTCCGTGAGGTGGTCCTCCAGAGCCGCTACCGCAGCTATCCCATTCTGGACGCCGACGACCGGGTAGTGGGCACCCTCTCCCGGTACCACCTGATCCGTCCCCGTCACAAGCGGGTGGTGCTGGTGGACCACAACGAGGCCGCCCAGTCCGTCCCCGGCCTGGATCAGGCCGACATTCTGGCCATCATCGACCACCACCGTCTGGCGGACATCCAGACCCGCAACCCCATCTATGTCCGCAATGAGCCCGTGGGCAGCACCACCACCATTGTGGCGGGTATGTATCAGGAGCGGGGCCTTATGCCCTCCGCCAAGCTGGCGGGCCTCATGGCCGCCGCCATTGTCTCCGACACCGTCATGTTCAAATCTCCCACCTCTACCCCCCGGGACCGGCGGATGGCGGAGCGGATGGCCCACATCGCCGGGCTGTCCCTGGACGAGCTGGGCCAGGAGATCTTCTCCGCCTCCGCCCCCGAGGATAAGCCTGTGGAGGAGCTCCTCTTCAGCGACTTCAAGGAGTTCCACATTGCCGGCCACGACTTCGGCATCAGTCAGATCACCTGCGTGGACTCCGACCGCCAACTCAAGCGCAAGGATCAGTTCCTGGAGCTCATGGCCAAAACCAAGGAGGAACATGGTTACAGCATGATGGTCCTCATGCTCACCGACGTGCTGATGGAAGGCTCCAAGATTCTGTGCCTGGGCGGGGAGGACACCTTCCGCCAGGCCTTCAACGTGGAGGTAAAGGACCACGAGGCCTTCCTGCCTCGGGTCATGTCCCGGAAAAAGCAGATGGTCCCCATGCTGTCCGCCCTGTGGGGCTGATGGCTCCCAACCTGCAGAAAACAAACAACGGGAGGAAAGAGTTGTACTCTTTCCTCCCGTTATCTTATTGGGCGGACGGTGAATCCTTTCCCATCCGCACTGGCTCCATTTTTTCTGATGGGTAGGGCCGGGCGCTGTCAGAAGCTTCTCCCAGCCCCGGGAGCGGGGACTTCTCCGGCCCCTTGGGCCGGAGGCGGCGTTTTCGCGGTTTCCCCGGAAAACCGGGGCATATGCAAAGCCGGGTCTGTCCCCGGCGAAATTCTCTCATAAAAACAGAAAAACCACGCTGTATAGCGTGGAGGATTCCTTTCGCCGGGGCGTTTTACCGCTCGCTGATGGTGCTGTCATTGTCGCCGTAGATCATGTCATCCACGTCGATGCCGGTGAACCGATATGCCATATTCGCTATCACTTCCTTTCTTCTTTTGTACGGCTTTAGTATACCACGTTTCGCACAAAAAACAAGTGGCAATTTTGTAAACATTGCATGAACATTTTGTAAAACACCCCAAGAGCAGACAAAGCCTTCCCGTCCACTCAGGGACGGGAAGGCTCGTTTCTCTCAGCGACAGGCCGCGGCGTCGCCTTCCTTTTGCAGCACAGAGCGGTACAGCGCTTCCGCCGCCCGGCCAAAGGCCTCGGCGGAAAACCGCTCCGCCGTTTCCTCCGCCGCCTGGGCCATCTGCTTGCGCAGGGCCTTGTCGGCACAGAACTCCTCCAGCCGCCGGCAGAACTCTTCCTTTCCCTCGTACTGCCAGCCGTTGACGCCATCCTCGATGACGCCTTCCAGGCAGGGGTCCTTCCGGCACAGCACCGGCAATCCCGCCGCCAGGGCTTCAAAATAGGTCAGGCCCTGGGTCTCACTGGTGGAGGCAGTGACAAAAATATCCCCCAGCCGGTAATAATCCGGCACCTCCCCGTGAGGCACCATGCCCGCAAAGATCACCGGCAGCTTCTTCTCCCGGGCACAGGCAAGAGCTTCTTCCCGGTCGGGGCCGTCCCCCACCAGCAGCAGCACCGCGTCCTTCCGCCCCGCCTGGGCCAGATACTCCATCAGTTCCTCCAGGCCCTTTTCCTTGGCCATGCGGCCCAGATACAGCAGCACTCGCTTTCCCTTGGGAATCCCCAGCTTTTTCCGCAGCTCCTCCTGGCGCTTGGGATCCGGCGCCTGACGGTAGGCACTCAGGTCGATACCCGTGGGGATCACCTCGATCCGCCGCTTCACCCCGTAGGACCGCAGCAGCCGCTCCACTTTCCCGCTGGGCACCACCACACAGGCTACCCGCCGGCATACCCGCCGGGACAGCGTGGTGGCCACATATTTCCCCGTCCGTTTCCCGATAGGCAGGTAGTGGGTATAGTCCTCATAGACCGTGTGGTAGGTATGGACCACCGGCACGTCCATCCGGCGGGCAATGGCCATGGCCACCCGCAGGGTGCTGAATTCACACTGGGAGTGGACAATGTCCGGCCCCCACTCCTCCAGCTGCCGCAGCAGCGCTCCGGAGCGCCCCAGCCGCAGCCGGGCCCCGGGATAGATCTTTCCCGCATCCACGGAGCCGATGTAGTACACCTGCCCCTTTCGGAAGGACCTGAGCCCCGGCGCCAGGGTCACCACCCGCACCTCATGGCCCAGCTTCTCCAGCTCCCGCTGGAGCAGCAGCACCGACACCACCACGCCATTGACCACGGGGGCATACCAATCTGTGGTAATCAATATCTTCATGGTTTCCTCACTGTTCGACGGTTTTCCCTAAGGTCTGCCCCCATTATACCGGACTTTCCGCCCCTAGGCAAGGGGCTTTCCCCAGAGGAAAAAAGGGCGGGAGAGGAAATTCCTCTCCCGCTTCCATATATTTCCTTTTCCTGCCTCACAGGGTCCGCAGCGCCGCCTCCAGGGCGGTTTTCTGGGTGGTGCCCGCATCCTTCCTCTTGATGACCCGGGCAGGGCAGCCCGCCACCACCGCGTTCTCCGGCACATCCTCGATGACCACCGCGCCGGCGGCCACCACCGCGCCCTTGCCCACGTGGACGCCCTCAATGACCACGGCGTTGGCTCCCACCAGCACGTCGTCCTCCACAATAACCGGGGTAGCGCTGGCAGGCTCGATGACGCCGGCCAGGACAGCCCCGGCGCCGATGTGGCAATTCTTGCCCACCGTGGCCCGGCCGCCCAGGATGGCGCCCATGTCGATCATGGTGCCTGCGCCGATGACGGCGCCGATATTGATGACAGCGCCCATCATGATCACCGCATTGTCGCCGATCTCCACCTGCTCCCGGATGATGGCGCCGGGCTCGATGCGGGCGTTGATCCCCTTCATATCCAGCAGGGGAATGGCGCTGTTGCGCCGGTCATTCTCCACCACCAGGTCGGCGATGCTGCCGGCGTTGGCAGCCAGAACGGGCCCCAGCTGCCGCCAGTCCCCGAACACCACCTTGCTGCGGCCCTCGCCAAACACGGTGGCCTCGCCATAGTCGATGGGGGCGGTTTCATTGACGTATACCTTCACCGGGGTCTTTTTCTCCGCGGCGGCAATGTAAGCGATGATCTCCTGTGCGTTCATTACTTTCCTCCAAACAAAATATCCTGTAAATCGTAGCGCCCCTTGGGCATCCGCCACAGCTTCCGGGCCATGTGCAGGGCTCCGTTGACAAAGATCTGCCGGGACGTGGCCCGGTGGGTGATCTCAAACACCTCGTCGGCGCCGAAGAAGCTCACCGTATGGGTACCGGCCTCGGTGCCGCCCCGGAGGGCATGGACGCCGATCTCCTTGGCCGAGCGCTTGCCGCAGTTGCCCTCACGGCCGTACACCGGGGTGTACTCGTGGCCGGGATCGATAGCCTCCAGCAGCAGCTTCGCCGTGCCGCTGGGAGCGTCCACCTTCTGGTTGTGGTGGGTTTCCACAATCTCGATATCAAAGTCCGGCTTCAGTACGCCGCTGATCTCCTCCAGCACCCGGCGGAACACCGCCACCCCCACGGAGTAGTTGGCGCTGTGCATCACCGGGGCGTACTGCCCCAGCTGGGTAAACACTGCCATGTCGGAGGGGGTGCAGCCAGTGGTGCCGGAGAGAAGGGCGGTACCGGTGCGGCGGACATAGGCCGCCACCGCCGGCAGAGCGGCGGGGTTGGAGAAGTCGATGACCACATCGGCCACCTTCCCCAGCTTCTCCAGGTCGCCGATATTGTCGATATCCACCACGGCGGCGATCTCATCCCCGGCGGCCAGGGCGGTCTGCTCGATCAAACGGCCCATACGGCCGTGGCCTGCCAGCAGGATCCTCATGCGATCACCCCCGCGTCGTGGAGCAGCCGCCACAGGGCCGCCTGGTGAGCCTCGGTCATCTCATAGAGGGGCAGGCGGAAGGGGCCTACCTCCTTGCCCATCATGTTCAGGGCGGTCTTGACGGGGATGGGATTGACCTCCATGAAGAGGCCGTTGGCCACATCCAGATACTTCACCGCCGTGGCCACAGCCTGCTCCCGGCGGCCCTCCAGATAATCCATGACCATGTTGTGGACCTCCCGGGGCATGACATTGGCCCACACGGAGATGACGCCGCTGCCGCCGATGGAGAGGAGGGGGATGGTGATGTCGTCGTTGCCGGACCAGAGGGCAAAGTCGGGGCCGATGCAGTGGGCGATCTTCATGGCGTAGGACATGTCGCCGCTGGCCTCCTTGATGCCGCAGATGTTGGGGTGCTTGGACAGCCGCTCCACGTTTTCCACGGAGATGGAGCAGCCGGTGCGGCCGGGGACGTTATAGAGAATGCAGGGGATATGCACCGCGTCAGCCACGGTGACGAAGTGGCGGTACATACCCTCGGCGTTGGCCTTGTTGTAGTAGGGAGTGATGAGGAGCAGACCGTCGGCTCCCAGCTTCTCCGCCCGCAGGCTCTTCTCCAGCATGGTCTCGGTGCTGTTGGAGCCGGTGCCGGCAATCACCGGTACCCGACCCGCCGCCGTCTCGATGACGCAGCGGAGGGTGTCGTCGTCTTCCTCGTGGGTCATGGTGGAGCTCTCACCGGTGGTGCCCAGAGTCAAAATGGCGTCGGTGCCGTTGTCAATATGCCAGTTCACCAGCTCCCGGAGCTTGTCAAAATTCACGCTGCCGTCGGCGTGGAAGGGGGTGACCAGGGCCACGATGGAGCCCTTCAGATTGCGGATGTCCATGTTCGTTCCTCCTGAAAATGATGTTTGGACGATATGCGGCATCTGCCGGAATTTCCTAACAAAAAAAGCCGGCAGGCGCTCCCTACCGACTTTGCACAGCGTTGGCATCGTAAGCAGATAGCGCAACCGCGGGAACTTTCCCGCGGACAGTGGCGGAGATGTTCTCCCCGTCCCCATCCCACAGCCGCGCCCGGCAGCGGGATTCGGCGGATTTGCCTCCCCCGGATTCTCAGCCTGCCGGCTCCTCCGGGCTCTTCGCCTCCGCAACCTCTATCGTGATGCATACACCATAACACAGTTTTTCCCCTTTGGCAAGGGGGAGTTTTTTCTTTTTTTGCCGGTTTGTCGGGCGGCAGGAGGGGAGACTCAGCCCTGTTCCTCCTCCCGCCGGAACTCCAGGATGTCTCCCGGCTGGCAGTCCAGCGCGTCGCAGATGGCCTCCAGGGTGGAGAAACGGATAGCGCTGACCTTGCCCGTTTTGATCTTGGACAGGTTCACGTTGGAGATCCCCACCTGCTCCGCCAGCTGGTTGAGGGAGATCTTCCGGTCTGCCATGACCCGGTCCAGGCGCAGTATGATCGGCATGGTGCTCCCTCCCTTACAGCGTCTCGTCGGCCTGGGTCTGGAGGATCACGCCGTACTGGAACACCAGGGCCAGGCAATAGACCACCGCCGCCGCAGGCAGGAGGACCCCAGGGGCCGCCCCCCAGCTGACGTTGGTGGCCCCGGTGAAGCGCACCTGCCAATAGACCAGCAGCCGCAGACAGGGCTCATAGAGGGCCAGCACCAGGGCCAGGGCCTTCATCCGCCGGACATTCTTCATGAGGAAGGGCGTCTCCTCCGTCCACAGGGAGCGCAGGATCATCAAAGCCGCCACAGCCATCCCGATCCGGTACGCCAGCACCACCACTGCCATGGGGATATCCATTGGCCCCAGCTGTATGGCGGAGGGGTCATGTTCCATGACGCTTCTCACATAATAGAGGTAATTGACACCCTCCCACAGAATCTTGGCCAACAGCAGCAGCGCCAGAAGGACAAACAGCCCACGGGCCCATTTCCGCAGCCGCAGCAATTCCTTGTTTCCCTCGTTCATGCCCTTCGCCTCCTCTCTGTTATCTACTTGCAGTATAGCAGGGAGAATATATGTTTGTCAATTAATTTTTAATGATAAACATTAAATATTTTAGGACAAATGAATGTCGAGAGGGATTTGCGCTCAGCCTGCCGGGGCGGCGGCCCCGCCGAAGAAAAGGGGGAGGGGCCGCGGCCCCTCCCCGGGTAGTCAGTTGTCCCGCTCCAGCCGGAAGGTAAAGCGGCAGCTGCTGGCGCGTCCTTCGTCCACCGGATAGATAAGGCTCATAGGCGCTATCCGGCAGTTGTCCCGCTCCAGGGTCAGCGTGGCGGTGAAACCGCCGCCGGAAACCGGCACCGGGGTACCGTTGGGCAGCGTATCCATCTGTCCCAGGGCCTCCAGGATGGGGCTGTCCATCAGCTCGAAGGCCCCCATTCGGCTGCCCTGGAAGGCGGCAGTGGCCAGAGTGGCCCGCTGCACCGGCAGTACCGCCAGCCCTACGTCCCAGTCCGCCTCCCACGTCAAAGTCACGGCGGTGACAAAGCCCCCCTCATCCACCTCCAGGGTGTACAGCGGCGCATCCTCCAGCCGGTCGCCGTAGTGGAACAGCCGGCCCTGGCCGTCCTCAATGATGACCCCCTTCTGCCTGTTGAGGAGGTAGCCCTCCTCGTCGATCCACATGGGGCCGCTGCTAAGACTGCTGCCGGTCCAGAAGCTCTGGTCGGAGAGGGCGGAGACATTGGCATAAAACTCCTGCCGCGTCAGCTCACCCCGGTTGGGAGGCAGAATGGCCCAGAAGCTGGCCAGCACCCCTGCCACCGCCAGGGCCAGGGTCAGCGCCGCGGCCCCCGCAGCCCGCCAGCGCCACCGGTCTCCCACCCGGCTGTAATAGCGGTTCTCCTGGTCATAGGAGAGGGGCTCCTCCTCCCGGCAGGCCTTATAGCACTTCCAGCCCCGCCACAGAGCGAAAATGGGAATATGGAGGCCAAAGCCGGTGACCAGCACTCCCCAGCAGCGGAGAAAGCCCGCCCCCCAGGTGAGCTTCCGGCCATAGTCGTCCTCCAGCCGCAGCCCCAGCAGCCACTTGCCCGGGGTGGTACCCCACAGGGCCAGGAAGGTGGGCTCCGCCAGGAATACCACTACCCAGGTCAGCACCGTGGTACCGATGCTCACCAGGGTGGTCTCGTTGGTAACAGGGCCGATCCGGAACAACAGGGCCAGGGCCGTTACCACCACCAGCTCAGCCAGGATAATGTCCAGGCTCCGGGCCCAGAACCGCTGCCAGGGGTTATAGGCCCACACCGCTCCCTCCGGCAAAGGCGGCAGCTCCGGCAGCCACCGGTTGGCGGTGGGGGCCGGCGGCGGGGCCTCGCCCTGGCCCGTACCTTCCGCCCCGGCCCCGGCAGGGGACGCCGCCGGCAGGGCAGGCTCCTGCCGGTAGCGCCCGGCGTCCAGCTCCGGATAGGTCACACCGTCGCGAAGGAGGGAACGGCACAGCTCCGAGGCCCGGCGCAGCCGCTCCTCTCCGTCTCCCAGCAGCTTCTCCTGCCGCTCCAGAGCCTCCCGCAACGGCACCTCTCCCCGCTGCACCGCCTTAATAGTATCCAGAGGCATATCCAGCTGCCGGAGAAGGCAAATCTTCTCCAGGGTGGCCACATCCTCCGCCGTATAGTCCCGGTAGTTGTTGCCGCCCCGGGCGGGGGACAGCAGCCCCTCCCGCTCGTAGTAGCGCACGGTGGCCCGGGGAAGTCCCAGCTGCTCCTCAATCTCCCGGATGGTCATAGACTGGCCCTCCTTTTCCCCATTTCTCAGGGCCGGCGGCCCTGGTTCTTAGGTCGATTATAAGGGGTAAAGCAGGTTTACAGTCAAGTATTTTTAAAAAATTGGCAGAAAAAGGCCGCCCGGCCTCAGCCGGACGGTCCTTCACCCGCCCCTTGGGGCGGCAGGATTTGATTTGACAGCAGAGGAAATGTCCTTCTGTCACTTCCACTGGACGGTGACGGTGGTACCGGCCCCCTCCACGCTCTCCAGGGACACGGCGGCGTTGTGATAGGCCGCCGCGTGCTTGACGATGGACAGGCCCAGGCCTGTGCCGCCTACCTCCTTGGAGTGGCTCTTGTCCACCCGGTAGAACCGTTCGAACACCCGCTCCTGATGGGCGGCGGGGATGCCGATGCCGGTGTCCCGGACGGTAAGACGGGGCTTGCCATCTGCCATGCCTACGGTGACGGTAACGCTGCCGCCGGAGCGGTTATACTTGATGGCGTTGTCCACCAGGTTGGCCACCATTTCGTCCAGCACCTGGCGCACGCCCTCCACCTTTGTCTCGCCGCCCCTCAGCTCCAGGGTGACGCCGGCCTTCTCCGCCGCCGGGGCCAACCGCTGTTTCACATCCCGGGCCACATCCATCAGATCCACCTGGCCCCGCTCCATGGGCACCAGGTTCTCATCCAGCTGGCTGAGATGGATAATATCCTCCACCAGGGTAATAAGCCGCTGGGCCTCCCGGTAGATATCCCCGGCAAACTCCGGCACCGTCTCCGGCGGCACTGTACCGGTCTTCATCAGCTCAGCAAAGCCGGAAATGGAGGTAAGGGGCGTTTTCAGCTCATGGGACACATTGGCGGTAAACTCCCGGCGCAGAGCCTCCCGGCTCTCCCGCTCGGTAACATCCAGAATGGCGATCACAGCGCCCACCACCTGGTCATCCCGCTTGACACAGTTGGCCAGCAGCTGGTAGCATTTGTCCTCCCGCTCCAGCAGGGCCTCGCTGTGGCGGCCCTGAAGGGCCTCGTCCACCACCCGGCGGAAACCCTCCGTCCGGTTGAGATGCAGCACGCTCTCGCCCACCTTGGCCTCCGGAGCGTCCAGCAGCCGCAGGGCGCTGGAGTTGCAGGAGAGAAGGTTGGTGCGGCTGTCCATGAGGAGGAAGCCCTCGCTCATATTTTCCGTAATGGCGGTGAACTCCGAGCGCTGGCGCTCCAGCTTCTCCACCTGATCCCGGATGGTCTCGCTCTGGGTATGGATCCGCCGCAGCAGGGGCGTCAGTTCCTCATAGGTATCGCAGTCCTCGGGGTGACTGAGATCCAGGGCCAGGATAGGCCGGATGATACCCCGGGACAGCCGGTAGGCCAGGAAGGCGGCCAGGGCAATGGTCAGCACCACCACCACCAGCAGGGAGGGGATCAGCTCCACCACCAGGGACACCACAGAGCTCTGGTCGCTGGCCACCCGCAGCACGCTGCCGTCGGAAAGGGGCAGGGCCACATACAGGGTCTTGGTGGCCAGCGTGTCGGAGTAGCGGGAGGCTTCTCCCACCTTGCCGTTCAACGCCTCCTGGATCTCCTCCCGCTCCAGGTGGTTGGCCATGGCGCCGGGATCCGCCTGGGAGTCGTAGAGGACGGTGCCGTCGGCGGCCACCCAGGTGATGCGGTTTTCCGGGTGCAGGTCCGCCAGATAGCTCTCGCCCTCCAGCTCCACGCCCCGCCCCGCCAGCACCGCCTCCATCTCCAGCTCGTCAAAGACCCGGGTGGTATAGTGGCGCAGCAGCACGGTGCAGAACAGTACGGTACTCAGCAGCATAATCACGATCCCCACAGACAGGATCGTGCGGAAAATCTTTTTTGTCATGGGGTGCCTCCGATTTTATAGCCGATGCCCCGGATGGTCTGGATGCAGCTGCCCGCCTCCCCCAGCTTCTGGCGGAGGGTGCGGATATGGACGTCCACGGTCCGGCTGGCGCCGTCAAAGTCGTAGCCCCAGATGGCGTTGAGCAGCTGGTCCCGGGTAAAGACGGTGTCCCGGTGCTCCAGCAGCAGGCACAGCACCTGGAACTCCTTGAGGGTCAATGACACGTTCTCCCCGTTCACCTGGACCAGATGGCGGCTGGGGTCCACCATGAGATTGCCCAGGGTATAGGCCGGCGGGGCAGAGGCGTCGTCCCCCGCCCGGCGCAGGGCCGAGCGGACACGGGCCATCAGCTCCATCATGCCGAAGGGCTTGGACACATAATCGTCGGCTCCGGCGTCCAGTCCCACCACCTTGTCGTACTCGCTGCCCTTGGCAGTGAGAAGGATCACCTGGATGCGGCGGGTACGGCCGTCGGCACGGAGCTTTTTCAGAATGGAGATGCCGTCCTCCTCCGGCAGCATGATATCCAGCAGCACCACCTGAGGGATCTGACGGTTCATGGCGGCCCAGAATTCACTGGGGTGGGCAAAGCCCTCCGCCTCCAGCCCCGCGCTGGTCAGGGAGTAGAGCACCAGCTTGCGGATGCTGTTGTCGTCTTCCACGAAATAGATCATATTGTTTTACCGGGGAGCGCCCACAGCGCCGCCCCGGATCCCTCCTCCTGTAAAATCAGTCCCCGGATTCCCGGAAACCGGTAATGGAGTAGGCCACCCACTCCGCCACATTGACGGCGTGGTCGCCGATGCGCTCCAGATACTTGGCCACCATCAGCAGATCCAGGGCCAGCTCCGCACTGCCGCTGTCCTGCCGGATCAGGGCAGTCAGCTCCCCTTTCACATCGTTGAACAGCTGATCCACCACATCGTCATATTGTATCACACCCCGGGCCATATTCAAATCCTTTTTCACAAAGGACTCCACGCTGTCGGTGACCATCTTCACCGCCGAGCGGGCCATCTCGCCGATATGGCTGCGGGCAGGGAGCTGCTGGCCGCCGATATGCCGGGTGATCTCCGCGATGTCTGAGGCCTGGTCGCCGATACGCTCCATGTCGGAAATCATCTTCATGGCGGAGGAAATGGTTCTCAGGTCCCGGGCCACCGGCTGCTGCTGCAGCAGCAGCTTCATGCACAGGCCCTCCACGTCCCGCTCCTTCTGGTCAATATCCCTTTCCCGCAGCATGGCCTTTTCCGCCATGGCCAGATCATTGTCCAGCAGGGCCTTGACGCCGGCGGAAATCGCCTCTTCGCAGAGAGCTCCCATTTTAATGAGCTCCAGGTGCAGCTGCTCCAGCTGCAGGTCGAATTTATTGCGCATTTATCCGAACCTCCCGGTAATGTAGTCCTCGGTCCGTTTGTCCCGGGGCATGGAGAACAGCTGCTCCGTGTCCCCGAACTCCACCAGCTCCCCCAGGAGGAAAAAGGCGGTCTTGTCGGAAATACGGGCGGCCTGCTGCATATTGTGGGTAACCATGACAATGGTGTAATGCTCCTTGAGCTCCGCGGCCAGATCCTCGATCTTGGAGGTGGAAATGGGGTCCAGGGCGGAGGTGGCCTCGTCCATGAGGAGAATCTCCGGCTTCACTGCCAGGGCCCGGGCGATGCACAGACGCTGCTGCTGGCCGCCGGAAAGGCCCAGAGCGCTCTTCTTCAGGCGGTCCTTTACCTCGTCCCAGATAGCGGCGGAGCGGAGGGATTCCTCCACCAGCTCATCCAGCTTCACCCGGTTGCGGATACCATGGGTCCGGGGACCATAGGCAATGTTGTCATAGATGGACATGGGGAAGGGGTTGGGCTTCTGGAACACCATGCCGATGCGCTTGCGCAGCCAGGTGACGTCCACATCGGGGGCGTAAATATCCTGATCCCGATAGAGCATCTGGCCCTTGATGGTCACGCCGGGCACCAGGTCGTTCATGCGGTTGATGGTTTTCATAAAGGTGGATTTGCCGCAGCCGGAGGGACCGATGAGGGCCGTGATCTGCTTTTCCGGTATATCCATCGTGATGCCCTTCAGGGCGTGATGGTCGCCATAGAACAAATCCAGATTTTTGGACTGTAAAATGGTGGTTTCTCCCATTGTTTCTTGCTCCTTTTTCTATATATCTCCGGTATCAGCCGCGCTTGAGCTTCTTGCCGGCAAAGGACGCGGCCAGGTTGATAAGAATGGTAATGCCCAGAAGGATGGTGGCGATGGAAAAGGCCACGGCAAAGTTGGCGTTCTCCTTGGCGTAGACGTACAGGGCCACGGTGAGGGTAGCGCCGGAACTCTTCATGATCTCACTGATGCCGGAAAAGTCCTGCATGGCAGTGCTCAGGCCCGCGGTGTACATCAGCACCGCGCTCTCGCCCACGATACGGCCCACCGCCAGGATGCAGCCGGTGACGATGCCGTCCACACTGGAGGGCAGCACCACGGTGCGGATCATGTGCCACTTGCCGCTGCCAAGGCCCAGGGAGCCCTCCCGGTAGGACTGGGGCACGGTCTTGAGGCTCTCCTGAGTAGTACGGATAATGGTGGGCAGGGTCATGATCACCAGGGTCAGGGAGCCGGCGATCAGGGTCTTTTCCAGGCCCAGGGTGGTGCAGAAGATGATGACGCCTACCAGGGCATAGATGATGGAGGGGATACCCGCCAGGGTCTCGGTGGCATACTCAATGGCTGTCACCAGGCGGCGGCTTTTGGCGTACTCCGTCAGGTAGATGGCGGCCCCTACGCCCAGGGGCAGCACGATGATCAAAGACACAAAGATAACAAAAAGGGTATTGTAAATGGCGGGCAGGATACCCACGGTATCATTGAGGACGCTCTCCTCAGTGGTAAGAAACTGCCAGGAAATGCCGGGGATACCCTTGACGCAGATGTAACCGATGATCAGCAGCAGCAGGGCACAGGTGAGAAAAGCGCTGCCGTAGAGCAGGGTGCGCATGGTGATCTCATAGGCCCGGCGGCTGGGGGAGAGGCTGTTTTTATGTTCCATATCAATTCTCCTTATCCCGTTTCAGGACGACATTGAGCACCACGTTGATGAGCATGATAAAGAGGAACAGCACCAGGCCGATGGAGTAAAGGGCATTGCGCTGGAGGCTTCCGGGGCTGGCGTAGTTCATCTCCACGGCGATACCGGTGGTGAGGAAGCGGACACTGGAAAAGAGGGAGGGCATATTGGCCACGTTGCCCGCCACCATGATAATGGCCATGGCCTCGCCGATGGCCCGGCCGATGCCCAGCACCACCGCCGCGGCGATACCGCTCTTGGCAGCGGGGACGCTGACCCGGAAATAGGTCTCCAGCTCTGTGGCCCCCAGGGCAAGGCTGGCCTCCTCGTACTCCTTGGGCACCGCCTGGAGGGCAGTTTCCGACACGGAAATAATGGAGGGCAGGATCATCACCGCCAGGACGATAATGGCGGCAAAGAGGCTGTCGCCGGCAGGGAGGTTGAAGGTAGTGCGGATCCAGGGCACCAGCACCATCATGCCTACCAGGCCGTAGACCACGGAGGGGATGCCTGCCAGCAGCTCCACAGCGGGGCGGATCAGCCGCACCAGCCAGGCCGGGGCCACCTTGGCCAGGAACACAGCGGTGAGAAAGCCGATGGGCACGCCGATGACGATGGCGCCGGCAGTGCCGTAGATGTAGGTAAGGATCATGGCCAGAATGCCGTATTGGTCATTCCGGGCAGACCAGGTGTCGCCAAACAGGAAGTTGAAAAGCCCCACTTCCCGGATGGCGGGAATACCGGAAATAATCAGGTAAATACTGATAAGCAGTACAAATGCCACCGCGATGAGGCCGCAGACCAGGAATACTCCCTGCATCACCACCTCAGCCTTCCGCAGGCCGCCTCTCAGCTTCCGCCGGGGGCTCTCGCTTTTCCGGGGAGACGATCCGGCGTCCTCCCGGGGCAGCGTCAGATTCTGCGCGTCTTTCATAGGATCAAACCAGCCTTTCAAACGGATGTGGACAGGGCAAGACACGTCCGTTGCCGGGCGTGTCTTGCCTGTTGCTCTCGGTCAGATATCAGAATCAGGGAGCCACGGCACCGGCAGCGGCGATGTACTCGGCCACGTCAGCGCTGGTGGCGTAATTGAGGAAGTCCTCAGCGGCGGGGGACAGCTCAGCGCCCTCCAGGGTGACCATCAGGAAGGGACGCTGGATCTCGTAGGAACCATCCTTGATGGTAGCCTCGGAGCACTCCACGCCGCCCACCTTCACGGCCTTGACGGTCTCGTCCACAGCGGACAGGGAAGCATAGCCGATGGCGTTGGGGTTGGAAGCCACATTGCCGATGACGTCGCCGGTGGAGCTGTACTCGTTGGTGTACTTGCACTCGCCGTCCACGCCCACGATCTCCTCGAAGGCGCTGCGGGTGCCGGAACCATCCTCACGGCCCAGGACAGCGATCTCAGCATCCTCGCCGCCCAGCTCGCTCCAGTTGGTGATCTCGCCCTTGAAGATCTGGGCAATCTGCTCAACGCTCAGGTCCTCCACGCCGCTCGCGGGGTTGACCACGATGGCCACGCCGTCCAGAGCCACAGTGTGACCCACGGCGCCCTTCTCTTCCTCCTCAGGCTTCAGAGCCCGGCTGGAAAGGCCGATGTCCACGTTGCCGGCCAGAACAGCCTCGATGCCGGCGCCGGAACCAGTGCCGGAGTAGTTGACGGTGACATCCTTCTGGATCTCTCCGTAGGTCTCAATGAGGACGCCCATGACATCCTTCATGGAGGTGGAGCCGTCGGTGTTCACGGTGCCGGAGAGGGCGGTGGTATCGCCGGTGTTGTCCTCGGCGCCGGTGTTATCGGTAGTGCTGTTGTTGGTAGTGTTGCCCGCTGCGTTGTTGCCGCCGTTATTGGTGCCGCCGCAGCCGGCCAGGACAGCCATCATCAAAGTGGCGGCCATCAGAAGTGCAAGAAACTTTTTCATACTGAATGATCCTTTCATTGTTCGTTGTCTTGTCCTTTGGAACGGTATCAGCATACAAAAGCCTCGTAAAATCAGAAACCCACATTATGTTAAATGAATGTAAAATAAGCGATTTTTGTAAAATAGCAGCATTTTCACCGGAACCATTCCTATTTTACGAACTATTTCCCATGAATATGCCCAAAAGTTAAATTCAGGGACAGAGAAAAAAGCGCCTGTCCCGGTTAATGTAAAGCGCCCTTTTCCCCGAAAAAAGCGCCGCACGGCGGCTAAAACCACCGCCGGGCGGCCAAAACCCCCTCTTCGGAGCAACTCTTTCTTGCGCATCGCCCGGGGTTGGTGCATAATAGCAGAAAAGGTATTCTGCCGTCCCGGAAAGGAGATTGCCCGCCATGACCAGGAAACGCATCCGCCAGATGAACACCAGCCTCCTGCGCCGCCTTACCACCCGCCCCGCCGTATACTGGATGGAGCCCTATCGGGACATACTCTCCGCCCTGCTGGAGGAGCAAAACTACATCCAGCGCTTTGCCCCCCTTTTCAACGGCAGCCGCCTGCGCTGCGCCGACGTACTGGCCCTGTGCCGGGAGGATCTGTGCCGCCTGGCTCCGGAGCCGGAGGAAGGGTGGCTCCTTTTTACCTATGACTTTGCCCGGGGGACCATGTTCCCCGATCCTGCCAACGAGGAGCGCCACAGCCGCCACGGGGCCGGGGCGGTGTTTTTCCTGTCCCTGCTCCAGGTACTGCTGGACGCGGAGCGGGCCCTGCTGCCCGCCGATCCCCTGTGGCAGATCGATCTGCCGGGAGAGGAGGAGGTGGCAGACAGCCCCCACCGGGACAGCTTCCGCCAGTTCCAGCGCAGCTGCCGCCGGGAATTCCTGTATGAAATGATGCGCCTGGGCCTGGAGGCCACCCCCTTCCGCACCCTGGAGCATATTGCCGGCGTCCACTTTGTGGCCCTTTCCGTGGCCAGGGACCTGAAAAAAGCAGGGGTAAACGTGGACC
>JAGHHM010000078.1 GCA_017887695.1 Oscillospiraceae bacterium
CACCGCCTCCGCCTCCAGGGGGGCGGGACGGGTCCGGGGATGGGAGGCCGGTGAGAGCTTCCCCTCCGCCTTGGCCCGGGCAATCAGGGCGTCGATGATACCGCTGTTCTCACAGTGGACCCCGGCGATGCCTCCCACCTCCTTCAGCCGCAGGAGGGCGCTGTACATATCTCCCTCCGGAATCATCATGGCGGGATAGGTCATATACATCTTGAAGGTGGACACGCCCTCGTCCATCATCTCACCGATTTCCCGGGAGATCCCTTCGTTCCAATCGTCGATGGTCATATGGAAGCCGTAGTCGCAGGCACACTTCCCCGCCGCCTTTTCCCGCCAGAGATCCAAACCATGGTGGAGGGTCTCCCCCTTGTCTGGGGCGGAGAAATCCACCACCATAGTGGTGCCCCCCCGGAGGGCCGCCCGGCTGCCGGTGACAAAGTCGTCGGCAGTGACGGTACCCGCTACCGGCAGGTCAAAGTGGGTATGGCCGTCGATGAAGCCCGGAAACAGCAGCTTTCCGCCGCAGTCCACCACCCGGGCGCCCTCCTCCGGCAGATCTGTCCCTACCGCCAGGATGGTCTCCCCTTCTATCAATATGTCCGCCCGGCGGGTCTCCGTCCCGGAAACCACCAGGCCCCCTTTCAGCAGTGTCCTCATGGCAATAACCTCCTCTGCCGCCATGGGGCGGCCTTTTTCTGGCAGCAGTATAGCACACTTCCGTCATTCATTCCACCTTATCCCGCAGAGGTCGATAAGTTTTTGTTAAATATGTAAAATTCAGTCTGTTCAAAGAGGGCGGCCTGCGCTACAATATGGGTAAGAAGGCGGCCACAGCCGCCCAAATTTTCCGGCCAGTCACCGGCCGGCACAGTTAGGAGGACTTTGTATGAAGAGAGCAGCTTCTCTGCTGCTGGCGCTGGTACTGGCTTTGAGCCTGGCCTTGCCCGCCTATGCCGCAGAGACCGAGTACGCCAGCTTTGAAGGCGGCGTCACGGAGATCCAGAAATACGGCAACCTGGTGCTGGACATCGACCCCGCTGATCTGAAGGAGGCGGGCTACGCCTACGGCGACGTGGTGAGCCTGGCCATTGGCGAGGACGCCTACCAGATGCCCCTTTGCACCAACTACTCCGATGTAGACACCGGCTCCCTGGTGTTGCGGGACAGCGAGGGTGTACTCATCGCCGCTATCAACATGGGTGATTTCGCCACCACCTACGGCGTGGCCCAGAAGGTGACGGCGGAAGACGGCAGCTACACCTGGCAGTTCCCCGAGGGCACCTCCCTGGAGGACGTAAAGGTGACCATCTCCATGCATGAGAAGGAGGGTTACCGGGATCAGTACCTCATTCACCAGCTCACCCGCACCGACGTCCGGGAGGACTACTCCTCCGACGCCGTGTTTGCCAACTTCCGGAACATTGCCGCCGGGGATCTGGGCGAGAACGCCCTCTTCCGCAGCAGCAGCCCGGTGAACAATGAGCTGGGCCGGGCCTCCTATGCCGACGCCCTGGCCGAAGAAAACGGTATCCAGACCGTAATGAACCTGGCGGACTCCGACGAACTGATCCAGGGTTATTTTGCCGCTGAGGATTTTGCCTCTCCCTATTACCAGTCCCTGTTTGATGCCCACAAGGTGAAGGCTCTGAACCTGGGGGTGGATTTCACCGCCGCCGACTTCAAGAGCGGTCTTGCGGAGGGTCTTCGGTTCTTCGCCGCCAATGAGGGCCCCTATCTGGTCCACTGCACCGAGGGTAAGGACCGGGCCGGCTTTGTCTCCGCCCTGCTGGAATGCTTCATGGGCGCCAGCTACGACCAGGTGGTGGAGGACTACATGACAACCTATGTCAACTACTACCATCTGGAGAAGGACAGCGAGCAGTACCAGGCGGTCCAGGAGAGCAACATTGTCTCCATTCTCAAGGCTATCACCGGCGTTACCGACAGCGCCAAGCTGGCGGATACGGACCTGGCTGCCGCGGCTGCCGATTACCTGGCAGACATCGGCCTGACCCAGGAGGAGGCCGACGCCCTGAAGGCAAATCTCTCCAAGGACTATACCGTATCGGAGGAATCTCCGGAAGAAACCCCCGGTGAGACGCCGGAAGAAATTCCTGATGTTCCCGAGGAAACACCTGAGGAAAAGCCTGAGGAGGGTTCCTCCTACACCGTGGCGGCCGGCGACTGTCTGTGGAACATCGCCTACCACTTCTATGGCACCGGCAGCCGTTGGACAGAGATCTATGAAGCCAACAAGGATACCATCCGCGATCCCGGCATGATTTATGTAGGCCAGGTCCTGCATATTCCTGCCGCCTGAAAAACCATCGTGTCCCCGGTTATCCTGCCCGGGGACACGCCCTTTTTTATCTTGCACTGATTTTTTTGTAAAACTATGCAAATCGCTCTAGCCAAACGGAAAAAGATAGCGTATAATTGTGGCCGTATACAGGCAGAGGGGGCAACCCCGCCTTTCTTCGGCTCCACCGGAGGAAGTACTGCCACCAATTTACTGTTTAGGAGGAAACTGCATGAGAAAGTGGAACAAGCTCCTCGCCCTGCTGCTGGCGATGGTCATGGCTCTGGGCATGACCGTCACTGCCTTTGCCGAGGGAGAGGACGCGACTGAGGACGCCGTCGAGTACAACGGCACCATCGTGATCCTGCATACCAACGACGTCCACGGCGCTATTGACGGCTATGCCAAGGTGGCAGCCCTGAAGGCCCAGTACGAGGCCGAAGGCGCTTACGTTTTGGTCATGGATGCTGGTGACTTCATCCAGGGTCAGCCTGCCGTCAGCATTTCCCAGGGCGCTACCGCCGTCGAGCTGATGAATATGGTCGGCTATGACGTGGCCATCCCCGGCAACCACGAGTTTGACTATGGCTATGACAACCTGAAGGCTCTTGCTGAGAAGGCCGAGTTCCCCATCCTGGCCGCCAACATCACCTCCAACGGTGCTGCTGCCCTGGATGAGAACGTGGTTTTCACTGCTCCTGACGGCACCACCATCGGCGTGTTCGGTCTGGATACTCCTGAGACCGCTACCAAGGCCAATCCTGCCAAGATCAAGGGTCTGTCCTTCGCTGCCGGCGAGGAGATGTTTGCCATCGCCTCCAAGCAGGTAGAGGAACTGGCTGACTGCGATTACGTCGTGTGCCTGGGCCACCTGGGTATCGATGAGGAGTCTACCGGCAACCGCTCCATCGATCTGCTGGAGAAGGTCACCGGCATTGACCTCTTTATTGATGGTCACTCCCACTCTGACCTGGCTGCCGTAGCCGCCGCCACCAATGAGAACCGCACCGTTGGTGAGACTGTCGTTACCTCCACCGGTACCGCTCTGGCCAACATCGGTGTTGTCACCATCAAGGATGGCACCATCACCACCGAGACCGTTTCCACCGCTGACATCACTGTGGCTGAGGACGACGCCATCGCCGCCCGGGCCGCTGAGATCAATGCGGAGATCGACGCCGAGTACGGCGCCAAGTTCGCTGAGTCCGAAGTAGACCTCAACGGCGAGCGTGATCCCGGCAACCGCACCGAGGAGACCAACCTGGGTGACCTGATTGCTGACGCCCTGCTGTGGAAGGCTCAGGAGCAGGGTGAGAAGGCCGATGTGGCCATCACCAACGGCGGCGGTATTCGCGCCTCCATCTCTGCCGGCGACATCACCAAGAAGGACGTCAACACTGTCCTGCCCTTCGGCAACACCCTGGGCATCATCAAGCTCACCGGCAGCGAGCTGCTCAACGCTCTGGAAGCTTCCACTTACTGCACTCCCACCGCTGTGGGCGCTTTCCCCCAGGTGGCCGGCATTGAGTTCACTGTCAACACCTTCAAGGCCTATGACCAGGGTGAGCAGTATCCCGGCTCCACCTACTATGGCCCCAAGTCCATTAACCGCGTGACCATCAACAGCATCGGCGGCAAGGACTTTGATCCTAACGCCACCTACACCATCGTCACCAACGACTTCATGGCCGCTGGCGGCGACACCTACTACGCTTTTGCTGCTGCTGATGCCTATTACGATCTGGGCCTGCCCATGGATGAGGTCGTGATGGAGTACATCACCGAGGTTCTGGGCGGCAAGGTTACCGCCGAGAAGTACGGCGAGGCTGCCGGTCGCATCACCATCCTTGGCTACTCCGATGTCACCGCCAGCAACTGGTATGTGGGCGCTGTGGAGTATGTCACCGAGAACAATCTGGTGGACGGTCTTACCGACACCACCTTCGGTCCCAGCGAGGGTATGACCCGCGCTGCCCTGGCCACCGCTCTCTATCGTATGGCCGGCTCTCCCGAGGTCACCGGTGAGAATCCCTTCACCGATGTGGCTGATGACGCCGCCTACAAGAACGCTGTGATCTGGGCCTATGAGAACAACATCATCACCGGCCGCAACGAGACCACCTTCGATCCCGATGGCACTCTCCTGCGCCAGGAGATCGCCGCTATGCTGTACCGCTACAAGGGTTCCGCCGCTGAGGCTGACCTGAGCGTGTTCACCGATGCCGATACCATCAGCGCCTATGCCACCGAGGCTATGGGCTGGATGGTCTCCACCGGCCTGTTCCAGGGCAACGCTGACGGCACCATCGCTCCCAAGGCTACCGCTACCCGCGCCCAGGTTTCCACCATCCTGATGCGCTTCGCGGAGCTGCCTGAGGCTCCCGCTGAGGAGACTCCTGCTGAGGAGACTCCTGCCGAGGAGACCCCTGCTGAGGAGACCCCCGCTGAGGAGACTACCGATAAGGAAGCCGCCTAATCTCAGTAAGTTGTTCTATTTCCATTGAAAAAACCGGCGCCGCATATGCGGCGCCGGTTTTTCCCATAGAAGCATCTTTTCAAAAGCCGTAAAGACATTCTGTCCCCTGACATTTTCTCTGCTGCCCCCTGTGATGCGGCCCGATTTTTATTCCTGCTGATGCAGCTTTTCGTGGCTGTTCTTACTCCAGAAACACCCCAGAAATATCATTTGTCTAAATTCCTAAAAAATAATTAGGCAATCAGCAGAATTATTAGTTGAAATTCACGACGCTTTACTGTACAATAAAGAAGCATAGAAGTCCCTATATGTTTTTGGAAAAGAAAAGGAGGAATTATTTATGAAGAAGCTATTGGCCCTGTTGCTGACAGTGGTTATGCTGCTGGCCCTGGTGGCTTGCGGCGGCAACAACAACACCGGCAATAACACAGGCAACAATACCGGCAATACCTCCGGCGAGAACACCGGCGACACTGGCGACAGCGGCGACAGCGGCGCTGTGGACATCAAGATCGGCGTGATCTGTGTCCACGATGAAAACTCCGGCTACGACATGGCCCACATCGAAGGCATTACCAACGCCTGCGGTGAGCTGGGCATCAGCATGGACAATGTCACTTTCAAGTACAATGTACCTGAGGATCAGAAAGCTTTTGATGCCGCCGCCGACCTGGCAGACTCCGGCTGCGACATCGTCTTCTCTGATTCCTACGGCCACCAGTCCTTTATGCTCCAGGCCGCCCAGGAGTTCCCCGATGTTACCTTTGTGGCCTGCACCGGCGACCAGGCAGCTTCCTCTGGACAGAGCAATCTGAAGAATATCTTCCCCTATACATATGAGTCCCGCTACGTCTCCGGCGTGGTGGCCGGCATGAAGCTCAAGGAGCTCATGGACTCCGGCGCTGTTACCGACCCCAAGGTGGGCTATGTGGGTGCTTATCCCTACGCCGAGGTGGTTTCTGGCTATACCGCCTTCCTGCTGGGTATCCAGTCCATCGTCCCCGAGGCTTATATGGAAGTCCAGTACACCAACTCCTGGTTCGACCTGACCAAGGAGAATGAAACTGCCCTGGCCCTGATGGAAAACGGCTGCGTCATCATTGGCCAGCACGCTGACTCTACCGGTGCTCCCTCCGCTGTCCAGGCTGAGCACGACAAGGGCAAGGAAGTCTACTCCATCGGCTACAACATCGATATGCTGTCCGTGGCTCCCGACGCCGCCCTGACCTCCTCCCAGAACGTGTGGTCCGTCCTCTACAAGGCCACTCTGGAGAAGTTCCTGGCCGGTGAGGAAATCCCCACCGACTATGCCTGCGGCTATGCCGAGGGTGCTCAGACCATCTCTGCTCTGGGGCCTGCCTGCGCCGAGGGTACCCAGGAGGCTGTTGACGCCGCTTGGGCCGGCATCAAGGACGGCAGCCTGAAGGTGTTTGACACCTCCAAGTTTACCTGCCAGCCTGCTACCGACGGCTCCTACCAGGTAGATGCCGACGGTCATGTCACCTCCGCTTTCGGTCTTGACAGCGACGGCGACTTCGTGGCGGATACCGGCGAGGCCATTGTGGATGGCGCTTTCGCTGAGTCTGTCCTTCGTTCTGCTCCTTACTTTGCCCTGCGGATTGACGGCATCACTGAGATCAACTAAACATCGTCCCGCAGCTACGAGAGAGGAAGCCGCCTCTGCGGCTTCCTCTCTTTCCCTAACACGGACCGGGCCCCACAGCCGAGGGGCCTTATCTGCAATCAAAATCGGTATGGATCCGCTTTCCCTGCGGGTCCGGAACGCCGGGAAAGGGTGACATGATTGGAAGGTAACAATGCAGTCCGGATGCGTGGCATCACTAAGATTTTTGGGCCCGTAGTGGCAAACAACAAAGTAAATCTGGACATTCGCCGGGGAGAAATCCTGTCCCTGCTGGGCGAAAACGGCAGCGGCAAGACAACCCTTATGAACATGCTTTCCGGCATCTATTTCCCCGATGAGGGACAGATTTTCGTAGGAGATCAGGAGGTAACCATCCGCTCTCCCAAGGATGCCTTTGCTCTGGGAATCGGCATGATCCATCAGCATTTCAAGCTGGTAGATGTGCTCACCGCCACAGAGAATATCGTCCTGGGCCTTCAGGAGAAAGGCAAGCTGGATCTGAAGGCAGCAGCCAAAAAGATTCAGGAAATTTGTGATCGATACGGCTTTGTGGTGGATCCCAACCAGAAGATATATGACATGTCCGTATCCCAGAAGCAGACGGTGGAGATCGTAAAGGTCCTCTACCGGGGGGCTGATGTGCTGATTCTGGATGAGCCCACCGCCGTCCTTACCCCCCAGGAGACCAACCGTCTCTTTGATGTTCTGCGGAACATGAAGGCCGACGGAAAATCCATCATTATCATTACCCACAAGCTCCATGAGGTGATGGCTATTTCCGACCGGGTAGCGGTCCTGCGCAAAGGTGAGTTTATCGGCGATGTGGCCACCAAGGACACAGATCCCCAGAAGCTCACCGACATGATGGTAGGCCGTTCCGTAAGTCTGAACATTGACCGGCCCCTGGTGGAACATCGTCCCATCCGTCTGGAGGTAAAGAACCTGACGGTCCGCAATCCTGACGGAGTCAAAACCCTGGACAATGTATCCTTTACCGCCTGCGGCGGTGAAATTCTGGGCATTGCCGGTATTTCCGGCAGCGGTCAGAAGGAACTGCTGGAGGCCATAGCAGGCCTGCAGCATCCTCTGGAGGGTTCCCACATCATTTACTACCCCCCCACTGCCGACGAACCCATTGCCGGGCAGCATGTGCCGGTGGATAAGCAGGGGGAGGAACTGCTGGGCAAGGATCCTCTTCAGATCCACAAGATCGGCGTATCCATGGCCTTTGTGCCGGAGGATCGTCTGGGCATGGGCCTTGTTGGCTCCATGGGCATGATCGACAACATGATGCTCAAGAGCTACCGGGAAGGCCGCGGGCCCATTGCTGACCGGAAGGCTCCCAAGGCTCTGGCAGAGCAGGTCCGCAAGGAGCTGGAGGTCTCCACCCCCAGCCTCACCACCCCGGTGCGCCGCCTTTCCGGCGGCAATGTCCAAAAGGTGCTGGTAGGCCGGGAAATCGCCTCCGCCCCCACGGTGCTGATGACCGCTTACGCTGTCCGCGGCCTGGACATCAACACCTCCTATACCATTTATCACCTGCTCAATGAGCAGAAGGAAAAGGGCGTAGCCGTCATTTTTGTCGGCGAGGATTTGGATGTGCTGCTGGAGCTGTGTGACCGGATCCTGGTCCTCTGCGCCGGCAAGGTCAACGGCATTGTGGATGGCCGGAACACCACTAAGGAAGAAGTCGGCCTCATGATGACCAATCTCAGAAAGGAGGCCCAGCGCGTATGAGCACGGTACGGCACAACGAGCCATTGATCCGCATCGTCAAGCGGGACACCATCTCCCGCCCCAAGTCCTGGGGCATTCGTATTGCCGCAGTATTGCTGGCCCTCCTGATCAGCGGCCTTTTCATTTATTCCGTTACCAGCCTCAACCCCGCCGATGTGTACAAAGCCATGTATGAAGGCGCCATGGGCACCACCCGCCGCCGGTGGATCACCATCCGGGATGTGATGGTGCTGCTGTGCATTGGCGTGGGCCTGGCCCCCGCTTTCAAGATGCGCTTCTGGAACATTGGCGCTGAGGGACAGATCCTGGTGGGCGGCTGCGTTACCGCCTGGTGCATGCTGAATCTGGGCACCTCCCTGCCCACTCCGGTCCTGATCCTGCTGATGGCTGTTATCAGTATCGTGGCCGGTGCAGTGTGGGGCATCCTCCCCGCTATCTTCAAGGCCCGCTGGGGCACCAATGAAACCCTGTTCACCCTGATGATGAACTATGTGGCCATCCAGATTACTTCCTACTGCGTTGCCCTGTGGGAAAATCCTGCGGGATCCAACACCGTAGGCATCATCAACCAGCAGACCGGCGCCGGCTGGTTCCCCGATCTCTTCGGCCAGGCCTACGGCCTTAACGTGGTGATCGTGCTGGCCCTGACAGTGGGCATGTTCGCTTACCTCAAATACTCCAAGCAGGGGTATGAGATTGCTGTGGTGGGTGAAAGCCACAACACCGCCCGCTACGCCGGTATCAAGCTCTCCCGGGTCATTATCCGCACCATGGCCATCTCCGGCGCCATCTGCGGCCTGGCAGGCTTCCTGGCAGTGTCCGGTGTGGACCACACCATCTCCACCAATACCGCCGGCGGCCGGGGCTTTACCGCCATCATCGTTGCCTGGCTGGCCCAGTTCAACACCTTCATCATGGTGCTCATCTCCTTCCTTCTGGTATTTCTCCAGAAGGGCGCCTCGGAGATCGCCTCCCAGTTCAACCTCAACGACTTTGCCTCTGATGTCATTACCGGCATTATCCTCTTCTGCATCATTGGCAGTGAATTCTTCATCAACTACAAGCTCATTTTCCGCAAAAAGAAAGGGGGGGCCAAGGCATGACCCAGCTGCTGCAGTCTGCTATTATTTTTGGAACGGTGATCCTCTTTGGCGCCTTGGGTGAGATCCTGACGGAGAAATCCGGCAGCCTGAACCTGGGCGTGCCGGGTATTATGTACCTGGGCGGCATTGCAGGCCTTGCCAGTGCCTTCGCCTATGAGTCTTCCACAGCGACCCCCAGCCCTGTGGTGTGCCTTCTGCTGTCCCTGGTCTGTGCCTTCCTGGCCTCTATGCTGGGAGGTCTGCTGTTCAGCTTCCTCACCATCACCCTTCGGGCCAACCAGAACGTCACCGGCCTGACCCTGACCATCTTCGGCGGCGGCCTTGCCAACTTCTTCGGCGGCAGCCTCAACAAGATGGCCGGCGGCGTAGGCCAGATCTCCGTGGCCGTCACCTCCGGTGCTTACCGCACCAATATCCCCGCACTGGCCAACCTGGGATGGTTTGGCCGTGTCTTCCTCAGCCACGGGTTCATGGTGTATCTGGCCATTATCCTGGCTATCATCCTCCACTGGTTCCTGACCCGGACCCGGGCCGGCCTGAACCTCCGCTCCATCGGCGAAAGCCCCGCCACCGCTGACGCCGCTGGCATTAACGTCACCCGCTACAAGTACCTGGCCACCTGCCTGGGCGCCGGCATCTCCGGCCTGGGCGGCCTCTACTACACCATGGACTACATCAAGGGCACCTGGGCCAGCGAGGGCACCATCGAGGCCCTGGGCTGGCTGGCGGTAGCCCTGGTGATCTTCTCCATCTGGCGGCCCCTGCTGGCTATCCTGGGCTCCTATGTGTTCGGCGTTCTGACCTGGCTGTACCTGTACATTCCCGGCCTGGACCGTCAGTCCCTGGAGCTGTTCCGGATGCTGCCCTATGTGGTGACCATCGCGGTGCTGATCTTTGTGTCCCTGCGACGCAAGCCGGAAAATCAGCCGCCTGCCCATCTGGGACTGCCTTATTTCCGCGAGGAGCGGTAAAGCTCCGCTTCTATGACGCATCCCAGCGCAGTACAAAAGCCTCCTGTACCGCAAGGTACAGGAGGCTTCTTTATCTTATCTACCCTCGTTACCGGGAGAAGATAATCTTTTCGTTATTGAACATCCGGGTCAGGACAAATACGCCCAGCACCGTATACACCGCATTGGCCGCCAGGGCCGCCGCCACTCCTGTGGTAACTGTGCTGAAGGAAAACACGCCTACCATACACTGTACGCTGTTGTACAGAGGAATCAGGTAATACCACAGCTCCGTCTTGGCTCCGCCGCCGAACATCGCGGTAACGCCCAGCACCATCACCAGAATCATCAGAGGCATCACATAGGTCTGGGCCTCCTTCACCGTCTTGGCAAAGGTGGAGAGGATGGAGATGAGGGTCACCAGCAGCAGCACCGTGGAGAGGATCACCGCCGCCAGCAGGAGGTAATCCTGGGCACCGTAAATATTGGCGGAGAGCTCATCAGAGGCCGCTCCCATAAGCTTGGGCAGGGACAGCACCGTACCCACAGCGCTGGACGCGCCGGACAGCAGGGCCACCACCGCCAGGGCCAGGATCTTGCCCACAGCAATATCTCCCCGGCGGATGGGGGTAATGAGCATAGTGGCGATGGTGCCCCGCTCCTTCTCCCCGGCGATGGACTCGGGCGCTACCGCCACGCAGCCGGAATAGAGGAAGATCATCAGCAGCAGAGGCATCAGGGAGGCAAAATAGGTCCCTGCCGTATCCTTCTCCGAGGCCAGGTTATAGGTATCTCCCCCGGCATTGATATCAAACTTGTTGGCCAGCTGGGCCTCGTAGGCATCCAGGAGGCTGGTGAACATCATGTAGGTGCTCTGGGACGCGGTGGAGGCAGCGTTATAGTAGATCTCCACATTGGGCGCCGCCCCGCCGCTGGTCGGATCATAGGCGGCCACTGCCTGGTCGAAATCTGTCGGGAATACTGCCAACAGGTCCAATCCCTGCTCCGCCACGGCCGCTTTGGCATCCTCCACAGCGGAGACCTCTGTCTCCAGAAGGTTTACCCCTCCGGAGGCTTCCACCAGTGCGGACACGGACTCCGGCAGGTTCACCACCTGGACTGTGGGCACATAGTCCTCCTCCACACCGTAGAGGCTGCCCATAGCCTGACCCATAAAGCTGTACATTACATAAATCAGCACACCCGGCAGCAGGATGCTGACCACCATCCGCTTGTCTCCGAAGAACCGGGCCAGCTCCTTACGCATAATCGCGACGATACCGTTACTTTTCATTCCACATCACCTACCGTTTCCCGATAAATGTCAAAGAACCGGTCCTCCAGGCTCTTTCCCTGCCGCACTCCCTCCAGGGTGTCGCAGCAGACCATGCGGCCGTCGATGATGATACCCACCCGGTCGCAAAGCTTTTCCACCAGGCTGAAGATGTGGGTGGAAACGATAATGGTCTTGCCCTGGTCCCTCAGCTCCTGGAGGAAGTCTGTCACCACCCGGGCGGTGAGGACATCCAGGCCGTTGGTAGGCTCGTCAAAGATGATGATGTCCGGGTCGTGAACGATGGACACCACCAGAGATACCTTCTGCTTCATACCTGTGGACAGATCCGCCACCTTTACCTCCGCAAAACGGTCGATGCCAAAGCGGGCAAAGAGGACCTCCCGCCGCTGCTGCCGTACCTGGGGCGGCACCCCGTGGAGGGTGGAAAAGAAGTCGAAGAGATAGTTGGGGGTGAAAAATTCCTCCAGCTTCAGTTCGCTGGTGAGAAAGCCGATTTTCCCCCGGACCTTGTCAGGCTCCTTCACCACGCTGGCCCCGTCCAGAATGGCATCGCCGCTGTCGGGGCGGATCAGGGTGGCCAGCATCCGAAGGGTGGTGGTCTTGCCAGCGCCGTTGGGACCCAACAGCCCAAAAATTTCCCCTTCATTGGCGGTGAAAGACAAATTGTTCACCGCTGTGCGTACCTTTTCCTTGGTTTTTTCCAGCTTCTGCTGCTTGGCCGACAGCCGGAAGGTCTTGGTAAGGCCCTGCACCTGTAATAATTCTTTCATCTTTGTTCTCCTTACGCGGCTTGAGGCCGCCATCTTGCCCACAGCGTAAACAGTCGCCCCAGGCAACTTCGAGTATAACGGCTCTGTCAAAAAAAGTCAACTCAAAAGAGGTAAGTTTTCCGTTAAAAAACGGGTACCCTTTACTTATCTCATTTGAGTTAGGATGTGGATGCCATGGATACCAGCACTGCGGTCCGCCAGCGGATCCTCGACCTGTGCGCCCAGCGGGGAATTACCGTCAACCGCCTGGCTACCCTCAGCGGTGTCACCCAGTCTACTGTCAACAACATCGTCAGCGGCCGCAACCACAGCGCCACCGTGGCCACCGTCAAAAAACTCTGCGACGGCCTGGATATTACCTTACGGGATTTTTTTGACGCCTCTGTCTTTGACAGCCTGGAGCAGGAGATCCGATAAGCAAAAAGCGCGGAGAGGCTCAGCCTCCTCCGCGCTTTTTTTCGTATCAGTTGGCAGGACCTGTCCGCTGCAGCTTCCAGCGGGCGTCCTTGATGGTAAGGGTCCGGTTCTTGTTCCGGCTGCCCATCATCCGCTCCTTTACCGCTTTGCCGGTAGGCGTTACCGCCAGGCCACCCAGGGCAGTCTCCCGGAATTCCACCGGCAGACGGCGTCCCACGTCGCCCATAGCATCGATGACCTCGTCCACAGGGATACGGCTTTCAATGCCTGCCAGGGCCATATCGGCAGCGGCCATAGCGTTCATGGCACCAATGACGTTACGCTTGACGCAGGGCACCTCCACCAGACCTGCCACCGGGTCGCACACCAGTCCCAACAGGTTCTTCAGAGCCATGGCCACCGCGTGACACACCTGCTCCGCCGTGCCTCCCCGCAGGGTCACCAGGGCCCCCGCCGCCATGGCGGAGGCACTGCCGATTTCCGCCTGGCAGCCGCCGGCAGCACCGGCAATGCAGGCCTTATAGGCGATCACCGCGCCGATGCCGCTGGCCACATACATAGCCTGGAGCATCCGCTCCTCCGAAATATTGTCCCGACGATACAGAGGGATCAGCACCGCAGGCATCACACCGCAGGCCCCTGCCGTGGGAGCCGCCACGATCCGGCGCATGCAGGCGTTGCTCTCCCCCATGCACAGGGCCTCGGTAATAACCTCAGCGGCAAAGTTGCCGCAGATAGGGTCTCCGGCGGCATAGGCGCGCATCTGCTCACCCTGTCCTCCTACCAGGCCGCTGGCGCTGTGGCGGCGGCCATCATAGGACGCAGAGGCATCCAGCATAGCATGCCATGCCTGGGCCATCTTTTCCATGGATTCCTCCCGGGTTACACCCCGGTTCTCCATGTCCGTTTCCAGGATGATCTCCCACAGGGGCTTGTCCTCCCGCCGTGCAGCGGCCAGAATATCCTTCATGGAATCCAGATTCATCCCTTAGTCCTCCTTCTCGTAGTAGGTGATATGCAGGATCCCCGGCAGGCGGCGCAGCAAATCCAGGATCAGCGCAGGCACCCGCTCATCCGTTTCAATGATCATAATGGCGCTGCCGCCCTTGGCGTCCCGGTGGAGGCTCATATTGGCCACATTCACCTTTGCCTGATACAGGGCATAGGTCACATCGGCCACATGGCCCCGGTCATCCCGGTTATGGATAATGAGAGTATTATAATCTCCGGTGAAATTAACCTCTACCCCGTCGATCTTATCCACCCGGATCCGGCCGCCGCCTACGGAGCAGGCCTGCATGGTCAGGCAATTGCCCTCCTCGCCTACCACTTCCAGCTGCACGCTGTTGGGGTGAGCGTCCCGCAGGTCAATCTCATTGAAGGTAAAGGTAAGGCCCTGATCCTCGGCAATACTAAAGCTTTGCGGAATGCTGAGGTCATCGGGAGCCATACCCAGCAGTCCCGCCACCAGGGCCTTGTCCGTACCGTGGCCCACGCCGGTTTCCGCGAAAGATCCGTGAAGATGCAGCTTCGCCCGCACCGGGGCTTCTCCCAGCAGTGCCCGGGCCATCCGCCCGATGCGCACCGCCCCGGCGGTATGAGAGCTGGAGGGGCCTACCATGATGGGCCCCATAATGTCAAATATGTCGATCATAGCCGGCATTTCCTTTCCACTTTTGCTGTTGCACCGGTATCATATCATAAATTTCCAATTAGTCAACGGCTACCGGTCTATCTGTGGTAGTTTTTCCAATTTGGTTGCATTCCATCGCCATTTTCTTTATAATTGTATGTGAAAGAAGCACAACGATCCGCCCAAGAGCGATGAAAGGAGCGACTGCCATGCCCTCCCTGCTGCTGAAAAACATCCGCGCCGCCGTTACCTGCGACGACAATGACCATGTCCTGGAGATGACTGATATCTTCTGCGAAAACGGGTTCATTCAAGACATAGGCCCCCATCTCTCCCAGAAGGCCGACCAGGTCATCGACTGCTCGGACATGCTCTGCTACCCCGGCCTTGTCAACACCCACCACCACCTCTACCAGTGTTTCTCCCGGAACCTGCCCCAGGTACAGAACCTGGAGCTGTTTGACTGGCTCCGGGCCCTCTATGAGATCTGGAAGAACCTGGATGAGACCGTGGTTCGCTATTCCTCCCTTACCGCCATGGGGGAGATGATGAAGCATGGGTGCACCACCTGTTTTGACCATCACTACGTCTTTCCCGCCGGCAGCGGGGATCTCCTCTCCGCACAGTTTGCCGCAGCGGAAGAACTGGGGATGCGGATGGTCTGCTCCCGGGGCAGTATGGATCTGAGCCGAAAGGACGGCGGCCTGCCGCCGGACAGTGTGGTGCAGACCATTGACGAGATTATGGCCGACAGCATCCGGGCCATCGAAACCCACCACGATCCTCGGCCGGGCTCTATGCGCCAGGTAGTCCTGGCCCCCTGCTCCCCCTTCTCCGTCACCGGGGAACTGCTGCGGCAGAGTGCCCTGCTGGCCCGCCAGTACGGCGTACGGCTCCACACCCACCTGTGCGAGACCAAGGATGAGGAGCACTATACCCTGGAACGCTACGGGATGCGGCCTTTGGCCTATATGGAATCCCTGGGCTGGGTGGGGCCGGACGTGTGGTACGCCCATGGCATCCACTTCAACGACCAGGAGCTTCAGCGTCTGGCGGACACCGGCACCGGCGTGGCCCACTGCCCTGCCTCCAATATGAAGCTGTCTTCCGGGGTGTGCCGGCTGCCGGAGCTGTTACAACTGGGTGTACCGGTAGGCCTGGCCCTGGACGGCAGCGCCAGCAACGATGGCAACAGCCTTCTGGAGGAGCTGCGCACCGCCTACCTCCTCCACCG
>JAGHHM010000079.1 GCA_017887695.1 Oscillospiraceae bacterium
AGATCCTGGAGGCGGGCATTGAAGCCTTTGCCGCTTGCGGGCTCCACGGCGTCAGCATGGCTGCCATTGCCCGCAGGGCACAGATCAGCGTAGGAGTGCTCTACAAGTATTACGCCAACAAGGAGGACTTCTTTGCTGCCTGCCTGCGCCACAGCCTGTCGTCACTGGAACAGGTACTGCGGGATGTCACCGCCCAGGAAGGAAAGCTCCTTCAATATGCCGGAAAGATTCTTTCCGCTATGCAGGCCTTTGGTCGGGAGCATCCCGATCACATCCGCATGTACCATCAGATCACCACTGCCACCGGCCAGCAAGCCCGGCAGCTGGCAGAAGAAATCGAGGGCGTAACCGCCCGACTTTATACACAATACATTACCCAGGCCCAGGCCCAAGGAGACCTGCGGCAGGACATGGATCCCCGGCTGTTCGCCTTTTTCTTTGACAATCTCCTGATGATGCTCCAGTTTTCTTACTGCTGTGACTACTACCAGGCTCGTTTAGCTCTCTACTGCGGCGAATCGCCTGACAGCAAACCTGCTGCGGTGGAGGAGGAACTGCTGAAATTTCTGGAGTCTGCCTTCACACTGGAGCAAAAGGATATTCTTCACCGCGATCAATCGTAGGAGGGATACCGCCATGACCTATGTATTAGCTTACGACATCGGCACCACAGGGGTAAAGACCTGTCTCTTTTCCGTAGACACCTCCATCCAACTGGTGGCAAGCGCCCAGCAGGGGTATGAGCTGTACATTCTGCCAGACGGCGGCGCGGAGCAGGACGCGGACCAATGGTGGGAGGCCATGTGCGCCACCACCAAAACCCTTTTCGCCTCCGGCTCCGTAAGGCCCCAGCAGGTTGCCGCCGTTTCCTTCTGCTCCCAGATGCAGGGCCTGGTCTTGGTGGACAAAAGCGGCCAGCCTGTCCGCCGCCCCATGAGCTATATGGACCAGCGGGCCCGTTCCCAACTGCGCAAAGGCCTGGCTCACGGCATTCAGATCGCCGGGGCCAATGTAGGAAAACTGCTGACCAGTCTGCGGCTTACCGGAGCAGTGTCCAGCAGCGTCAAGGATCCCCTGTGGAAGTATAAGTGGGTGGAGGAAAATGAACCGGACAACTTTCGCCGGGTGTGGAAGTGGCTGGATGTAAAGGAGTACCTGATCCTCCGGTGTACCGGTGAGGCAGTGATGACCCGGGACAGCGCCTATGCCACCTTCCTCTATGATACCCGGAAAGGCAAGGAGTGCTGGAGCGATACTCTCTGCCGGATGTTTGGCGTGAACCCCGACCACCTGCCCCGGTTGGCAGAGGCCACCGAGCGCATCGGCGGCCTGACGGAGCAGGCTGCCGGTGAACTGGGCCTTGCGGCCGGCACGCCGGTGTTTGGCGGCGGCGGCGACGCTACCCTCATCGGCGTAGGTGCCGGAGCCACTGCCGTGGGCAGCACCCACATCTACTGCGGCACCTCCGGCTGGGTATCCACCGTGACAGCCCGGCAGCTGGTGGATGTGTCGGCTATGATCGCCGCCATTGTGGGCGCCCAGCCCGGGCGCTACAACTATTTTGCGGAGATGGAGACGGCAGGCAAATGCCTGGAGTGGGTGAAAGACCACCTGGCCCTGGACGAGATTGGCATTTACCTTCAAAAGCAGGATGTGGCCCAAAGTCAGGAAGCGGTATACACCAGCCTCTATGACTATCTCACAGAAACTGTAAAGGATGTGCCGCCTGGCTCCGGCGGCGTGATCTTCACGCCCTGGCTCCACGGGAATCGCTGTCCCTTTGAGGACCCCTGCGCGGCGGGGATGTTTTTCAACATCCGGCTGGACACCGGCAAGACGGAAATGATCAACGCCGTATTGGAAGGTACCTGCTTCCACCTGAAATGGATGCTGGAGTGTCAGGACAGGAAGGTACGCACCTCCGATCCCATCCGCTTTGTAGGTGGCGGAGCCCTGTCCCCCGTCACCTGCCAGCGTCTGGCGGACATTACCGCCCGCACAGTGGAGGTGGTGGCCAGCCCTCAGAATGTAGGCTCCGTAGGCGCCGCGGCGGTAATGGCTGTGGGCCTGGGGCTGATCCCCGATCTGGACGTGCTCCGTTCCTTTATCCCCGTAGCAGCCAGATACCAGCCAAATGCTGAAAGGACTGCCGCCTATATTCCCTATTATACTGTATTCAAGCACCTCTACCGCTCCAACAAGCCCCATTTCCGGGCACTCAACAGCGCCGGACCATCATAAGGAGGATCGGTTATGTCGAAAAAAGAACTTATCCGTTCTCTGAAATTCCTGCTCTTCTCTATTTCCGCCGGAGTCATCGAGCTGGTCGCGTTTTCCCTGCTCAATGAACTGACCTACTGGAGCTACTGGCCATGCTATCTTATTGCCCTGGTACTGTCTGTCCTGTGGAATTTTACCCTCAACCGCCGGTATACCTTCCAATCCGCTAATAATGTGCCCCGGGCCATGGCGTTGGTGTTTGGTTTCTACTGCGTCTTTACGCCCCTGTCCACCCTTCTGGGAAGCTATCTGGCCGATACCCTGGCCTGGAATGAGTATCTGGTGACCGCACTGAACATGGCTGCCAATTTCATTCTGGAGTACCTCTATGACCGGCTGGTGGTTTTCCGCAAGTCTATTGATACCAACGCACTGGCCCAAAGGAAAAGCTCCCGATGAATATGACCATTTCATAGCGCTCATGAACATCCCTCTATGTCCTCCTCAGCATACTTCCGGCAAAGATACATGTAGCCCTTCATACAGCAAAAACCCACACGGGGGAGAGGCAAAGCTCTCCCCCGTGTGGGTTTCCTGTGTCCCCATCAGCCGATCTCAGTGACCGGATAACCTGCGTCCTCCACTGCCTTTTTCAGTGCGGCATCTGCCACCTCTGCCTTCAATGTCACCACCGCTGTACCCGCCGTATGGCTGACAGTGGCCGCTTCCACCTCCGGCAGAGCTTCCAAAACGCCCTTCACCCGTGCCTCACAATGGGGGCACATCATTCCCTCAATTTTCAGTGTCTTTTCCATAGCAACAGATTCCTCCTTATGATGTTTCTTAGTTGGTAACAGTTTATCCTTACTGGCGTCATGCATACGGAACCAGTTCAGCCGCAGGGCATTGGATACCACACAGAAGCTGCTCAGGCTCATGGCCGCCGCACCGAACATAGGGTTCAGCGTCAGCCCCAGGGGAATAAACACGCCGGCAGCCAGCGGGATCCCGATGGTATTATAGAAAAAAGCCCAGAACAGATTTTCATGAATATTGCGCAGTGTGGCCCGGCTCAGCCGGATAGCGGCTGGTACATCGGAGAGGCGGCTGCGCATCAGCACCACATCCGCTGCGTCAATGGCCACATCCGCCCCCGCTCCGATAGCAATGCCGATATCCGCCCGGGTCAAGGCCGGTGCGTCGTTGATCCCGTCGCCGACCATGGCCACCCGGCCCTGCTGCTTCAGCTTCCGGATCACACTCTCCTTGCCGTCAGGCAGCACCCCCGCAATGACCTCATCCACACCGGCCTGGGCTCCGATGGCTTTTGCCGTACGCTGGTTATCACCGGTAAGCATTACTACCCGGATGCCCATATTCCGCATTTCTCGCACTGCCTGAGGGCTGTCTTCCTTGATCACATCCGCCACGGCGATAACGCCTGCCAGCTGCTGGCCACGGGCAAAAAACAGCGGCGTTTTCCCCTGCTCCGCCAATTGCAGCGCCTGCTCCTCCAAAGAGGCAGGGATCTCCACCTGGCTTCGGATAAAGGTCAGGCTGCCGCCGCTGAGGGACACATCCCCCAGCTGTGCAGTAAGGCCGTTGCCCGGAAGTGCCCGGAACTCTGTAACTTCCCCGGCCTGTATGCCCTGCTCCCCGGCCTTTTCCAGCACGGCTCGAGCCAGGGGATGCTCACTCTTCTGCTCCAGAGAGCAGGCCAGAGTCAGCAGCTCCTCCTCGCTGACTCCAGGGGCTGGCAAAATATCCGTTACTCTGGGCTCTCCGCTGGTGATGGTACCGGTTTTGTCCAGGGCTACGATCTCCACTTTGCCGGTCTCCTCCAGTGACACCGCGGTCTTGAAGAGAATACCGTTTTTAGCACCCATACCGCTGCCCACCATGATGGCCACCGGCGTGGCCAGGCCCAGGGCACAGGGACAGCTGATGACCAGCACGGAAATACCCCGGGCCAGCGCGTAGCCCAGAGGCTGCCCCAGCAGCAGCCACACCACCGTAGTCACCACGGCAATGGCAATGACCGCCGGCACAAACACACCGGACACCTTATCCGCCACCTTGGCAATGGGCGCTTTGGTGGCCGCTGCGTCGCTGACCATCCGGATAATCTGGGACAAGGTAGTATCCTCTCCCACCCGGGTAGCCCGGCATTTCAGAAAGCCGGACTGGTTTTGGGTGGCGGCGGAAACCGGATCTCCCGCCTCTTTATCCACAGGAATACTTTCACCGGTCAGGGCAGATTCATTTACTGCACCGCCCCCTTCCATCACAACGCCGTCCACCGGGATATTCTCACCGGGCCGGACGACAAATATATCTCCTTCCCGTACCTGTTCAACCGGTATCTGAATCTCTGCGCTGTCCCGCACCACCGTTGCCGTCTGGGGCGCCAGTTTCATCAGCCCCTTCAAGGCATCGGTGGTCTTGCCCTTGGAACGAGCTTCCAGCATCTTCCCCACCGTGATCAGGGCCAGGATCATAGCCGCCGACTCAAAATAGAGATCCATCATATGGGCCATGACCGCCTCATGGTCTCCCCGAACCTGGGCATCTGTCATGGCAAAAAGGGCGTAGGTACTGTAAATAAAGGCCGCCGAAGATCCCAACGCCACCAGTGTGTCCATATTGGGCGCACGGTGCCACAAGCTCTTAAAGCCGGAAACAAAAAACTTCTGGTTGATGACCATCACCGCCGCCGTCAGCAGCAGCTGGAGCAGCCCCATAGCCACATGGTTCTCCGCAAAAAATTCAGGTACCGGCCAGCCCCACATCATATGCCCCATGGAAAAATACATCAGCACCGCCAGAAATCCCAGAGACCAGAGCAGGCGCCGCTTCAGCACCGGCGTCTCCCGGTCCTGAAGAGCATCCTCTGCAGCCGCCCGATTGGCTGCCGCCGGGGAAGAAGCGCTTCCCTTTTCCGAAGCGCCGTAGCCCGCCTGGACTACTGCCGCGATGACATCCTGCGGAGATGCGGTACCCTCCACGCCCATGGAATTGGTAAGCAGGCTTACCGAGCAGGACGTGACCCCCGGTACCTTAGATACGGCCTTTTCCACATTGGCGCTGCAGGCCGCACAGCTCATACCTGTAACATCATATTGCTTCATGTCTGCACCTTGCCTTATTTCATCAGCTTCTGCAGCGTAGCCACCAGCTCATCAATGGTCTCATCTTTTCCCTCACGGATATCCCGGGCCACGCAGGTACGGATATGGCTGGCCAGCAGCTCCTTGTTAAAAGCGTTAATGGCCGCTGTTACCGCCGCAGACTGGACCAAAATATCCGGGCAGTAGGCGCTGCGCTCCACCATGCCCCGGATTCCCCGGATCTGTCCCTCAATTCGGTTAAGCCGATGTATGAGGCGGGTATATTCCTCCTGGGAACGTTCTTTCGTTTTATGGCAGCACTCCAACTGATCTTTCATGGTGCTCCCTCCTTATATGCTTCAAATACCCCTTGGGGGTATATATACAATATACCCCCAAGGGGTATTTGTCAATATCTTTACGCTATATTTTAAAAAAAGCAGGCGGCGCAGTTGATCTGCACCGCCTGCTTTATCCTATTGTTGTCTGGCAGTCCCCACCATTTACTTCTGGTAACGGCCCACCTTTTTCATCAGATTACGAATGTGGTTGCGCATGATGGACCGGGCCTTCTCTTCATTATGGCTGGCAATCGCCTGATAAATACTCAGGTGGTCGCTGGGATTGTTCAGCGAGGACGCATTGATAATGCTTTCAACTTCCGGTGAATAGTCCCGGTCTGTACGAATCATCTTCATCACAGCTTCCAGCACTGGGTTACCTGACGCCTTGGCAATGGCAATGTGAAAAGGTGCATCCGTAGCCGCCATACTCTGCCCTTTCTGCGTCAGAGCTGCCGCTTCCTCTACAATGGCACCAATAGCGGCAATATCCTCCTCCGAGGCATTTCGGGCGGCAAGAGCCGCTACCTCCGGCTCAATAATCTCCCGGGTCGCCAGGACATGATGGAAGTGCTCGTCCAGACCGGCGCTGAATACCTCCATAGTATCCAACACCGCTTTCGCCTGGCGGCGCTCGGCCGCCAGCTCCTTTACCCGGGCAAGGCCCTGCTCCGTAATCACACGTCCCCGGGAACGTCCCTCGTATTTTTCACTTCTTAAATAACCCTGCTTCTCAAATTTCCGCAGATATCTGCCGATGGTCGCCTCACTTACGGCCGTATCCTGCTCTCCCTGCAGAATATCCGCCAAAAAGCCTGCGCCAATGGGTTTCGTCTCTCTGGCAATGATCCGA
>JAGHHM010000080.1 GCA_017887695.1 Oscillospiraceae bacterium
ATCGGCATGGGCAAGCGTACCAACACCATCCTCCAGAGCGCCTTCTTCACCCTGGCCAAGGTCATGCCCCAGGAGGAGGCCATCCAGTACATGAAGGACGCCGCTACCAAGTCCTACTCCAAGAAGGGTATGGACGTGGTGGAGATGAACCACAAGGCCATCGACGCCGGCGCCACCGCCTTCAAGAAGATCGACGTTCCCGCCGAGTGGGCCAACGCCGTGGACAACAAGCCTGAGCACGCTCTCGAGGGCAAGGCTGAGCTTGTCACCATGGTTAAGGACATCCTCAACCCCGTGGGCAAGATGGACGGCGACAGCCTGCCTGTTTCCGTGTTCGTGCCCCATGTGGACGGCCAGTTCGAGCTGGGCGCTTCCGCTTATGAGAAGCGCGGCGTTGCCGTGTCTGTCCCCACTTGGGATCCCACCAAGTGCATCCAGTGCAACACCTGCTCCTATGTCTGCCCCCACGCCTGCATCCGCACCTTCGCTCTGAGCGATGAGGAAGTGAAGAACGCCCCCGAGGGTCTGAAGACCGCCGCCATCAAGGCCGGCAAGGGCAAGGGCGTGTACACCTACGCCATCGGCGTGAGCCCCCTGGACTGCATGGGCTGCGGCGTGTGCGTGGAGGCCTGCCTGGCCAAGGACAAGGCCATCACCATGGTGCCTCAGGAGCAGGAGGCTGCCCAGCAGCCCGTGTGGGACTACCTGGTCAAGACCGCTCCCAAGGCCGACATGCAGGACAACACCGTCAAGGGCAGCCAGTTCAAGCAGCCCTACCTGCAGTTCTCCGGTTCCTGCGCCGGCTGCGCCGAGACCAGCTATGCCCGTCTCGTCACCCAGCTCTTCGGCGACCGGATGTACATCTCCAACGCCACCGGCTGTTCCTCCATCTGGGGCGGCCCCGCTGCCACCAGCCCCTACTGCACCAACGCCGAGGGCAAGGGTCCCGCATGGTGCAACTCCCTGTTCGAGGATAACGCTGAGCACGGTCTGGGCCTGTACATCGGCCAGAAGACCATCCGCGAGAGCCTGAAGGCCAAGCTGGAGGAGCTGGCCAAGGTCACCACCAAGGATACCAAGAGAGCCGCCATCGAGGCTTATCTTGCCACCTATAACGACGGTGAGGCCAACCAGGCTGCTACCACCGCCCTGATTGCCGAGCTGGAGAAGGATCCTGAGTGCCACTACTGCCAGGAGGTCCTTGCCAAGAAGGAGTACCTCAACAAGAAGTCCGTGTGGATCTTCGGCGGCGACGGCTGGGCTTACGACATCGGCTACGGCGGACTGGACCACGTCCTGGCCTCCGGTGAGGATGTCAACGTCTTCGTCTTCGACACCGAGGTGTACTCCAACACCGGCGGACAGGCTTCCAAGGCTTCCAACATCGGCCAGGTGGCTCAGTTTGCCGCTGCCGGTAAGGAGATGAAGAAGAAGAGCCTCTCCGAGATCGCCATGCAGTACGGCTATGTGTACGTGGCTCAGGTGGCTATGGGCGCCAACACCGCTCAGACCATCAAGGCCATCACCGAGGCTGAGGCCTATCATGGTCCCTCCCTCATCATCGGCTATGCTCCCTGCGAGATGCACTCCATCAAGGGCGGCATGACCAACTGCCAGAAGGAAATGAAGAAGGCTGTGGATTGCGGCTACTGGAACATGTTCCGCTTCAATCCCGCCCTGGCTGCCGAGGGCAAGAACCCCTTCACCCTGGACAGCAAGGCTCCCGCCGGCGGTTACCAGGAGTTCCTGATGAACGAGGCCCGTTATGCCCGTCTGACCCGCGAGTTCCCCGAGCGCGCCGAAGTCCTCTTCGCCCGCAACGAGGAAGCCGCCAAGGAGCGCTACGAGCATCTGACCAAGCTCATCGAGCTCTACAGCAAGTAATCTCTCCTCACGATGCAAAACCCCCGCAGGCCGCTGGCCTGCGGGGGTTTCCTTATTTCCATGTTTGGGCATACTTTTTGCTATTCCAAACGCCAGTACACCGTCCGATCCTATTTCTTTACATTAAGCCGCCGGCAGATCTCTCCCAACCGACGCTGCATATCTGACAGTTCTCCTGCAATACTCTGGGCTGCCTTCAAATTAAGATCATTGACACCCAGCAGATAATCTGTTGTCACATGAAAAAATTCTGCCAACCGTATAATCGCTTCACTATCTGGCGATGTCTTTCCTGTTTCATAATTTGAAAGAGTCTTCTGATCAATCCCTGTTGCTGCTGCAACATCAATTTGCCGCAAATCTGCGTCTTCCCGCAATGCTCGTATTCTATTCATAGAAATAATTTCCTCCATAGGTGGAGTATACTATTATTTTTCATATTTTCCGTTGACATACTACTAATTTACTGTTACTATTCTTTTATACTAATAATTTAGTATACAGGAGGGTCATATGCTGGAAACACGCACGATTAAAGTATCTCCCGCAAAGGAAGAGCAAGCCACCGAGCAATACCTGTATTTTGGCTGGAAGCTGCATACACGCCAGGAAATCAATGGGCAGAAAATTAGCGGAAGCGGTACCGATTTTTTGGGGGACGACTATACTGAATTTCAAAGCTACCACTATATTTCCCTTACTTTCCAGCGGGATAAGGATATGCCTTACTACAGACGGCTGGTCGAGTTGGAAGCGCAGCACAATGCCATTATCGCCTCTACCCCTAAGGAGAAGCCATGGACGTATCCTATTACGCTGGCGATCAGCATCCTGGGCATCGTTGGATATTTCTTCAATCATTTCTTTCTGATCATTGCAATATTAGGAATCGGCCTTCACATATTTGCCTGGAAAAAGCACAAAGAAAAAACCGCCCTGTGGAAGCATGATGCCGACAGCCAACTGGAAAAAATTTACCAGGAATGTGACTGGATCCTATCTCCCCAGCAGCAAAAAACCTTCGGCTAAGCTTTATGCGCGGCCTCTTCTAAAAAACGCCCCCTGGAGCCCATTATAATAGGCCCCAGGGGGTTCTTTTCCCTATAAATTGAAGCAGAGGGCTTACCGGCCCAGCTTCCGCTGGAGCTGGTCGGGGTTCATGGCGCAGCGCAGGGCCGTCTCCTGGGAGATCCGCCCCGCCCGGTACAGCCGCAGGATGCTCTCATCCATGGCGATCATCCCCTCCGCCGCCGAGGTCTGGATCACCGAGTCGATCTGGTGGATCCGGCTCTCACGGACCATGCTGCGCACGGCGTTATTGAGGTGCATGATCTCAAAGGCCGGGGCCAGCCCTCCGTTCACCGTAGGCAGCAGCTGCTGGGTCACCACAGTCTTCAGCACCTGGGCCAGCTGCACCCGGATCTGCTGCTGCTGCCCCGCCGGGAACACATCGATGATTCGGTCGATGGTGTTCACCGCCCCCACGGTGTGGAGGGTGGAGATCACCAGATGGCCGGTTTCCGCAGCGGTCATGGCGGTCTGGATGGTGTCCAGATCTCGCATCTCTCCCAGCAAAATCACGTCCGGGGCCTGCCGCAGGCTGGAGCGCAGGGCGGTGACATAGCTGCTGGTATCCATCGCCAGTTCCCGCTGGCTGACAATGCTCTTCTGGTTGCGGTGGAGGAACTCAATGGGGTCCTCGATGGTGATGATATGGGCGTTGCGCTGGCGGTTGATGGCGTCCACGATGCAGGCCAGGGTGGTGGACTTGCCGCCGCCGGCAGGGCCTGTCACCAGCACCAGCCCCCGGGTCATGGAGGCGATCTTCATGACCTCCTCAGGGATACCCTTTTCCTGCCAGTCGGGGATGCCAAAGCTCACTACCCGGATCACGGAGGCCATGGAGCCCCGCTGGCGGAAGGTATTCACCCGGAACCGGGCCAGCTCCGGCACCGACAGGGAGAAATCGTCGTCCCCGGTGGCCAGATACCGGTCAATGGGCCGGCCTCCCAGGCTGTACAGCTCCCGTACCAGGAATTCCGTGTCGTCGGGCATGGCCCGCTGCTCCTCCAGAGGCTGGATAACCCCCTCTTTTTTCATGGATATGGCCTTGCCGGCCACCACAAACAGGTCCGAAGCCTGCTGGGCCACCGCCTGGCGCAAATACGTCAGAATACTCTCCATTGCCCGTTCCTCTCTTTATCCGCCGGGGCAGTTACTCCCCGTCCCAGATCTCCATGGTATCGTCTGCGGCCCAATCGCCGCCATAGTCCGTTCTCCAGCAAAGTATCTCATATCCGCCGTCGGAAAGCAACACCTTTACCGTCAGGATCTGCTCGCCCCCTGCCGGCAGGGTGAACTCCGCCAGGGTGCCTTCGGCCTCCTGGGTGAAGGCCACGTCCACGTCCTGGGGCGTTTCTCCCCGCTCCAGGGCCGCTACCGCTGCCACCGCCTGCCGGTCGGCGGCGTACCAGTCCTGGGCCCGCTCCGCTGTCAGGTCCGTGAGCTTCTTCTCTCCCACGGCGGTGGAGAGGGTCAGCACTGCAAACACCGACAGGCACAGTACGCAAAAAATCATGATCAGGGACACTGCCCCGGATACCCGGCCCCGCCTCATGACGCCGCCTCCAGGGCCCCGACCTGCCACCGCAGCAGCTCGCCCTCGCTGCCGGTGACCGTAAGCTCACCGTCCACCCAGCCGTCCTCCGGCGCTGGGGTAAGTGTCAGGGTAAAGACTTCTGTCCCTTCCGCCACAGCCCACTCAGCGTCATAGCCAATAACCAGGCTTCCGTTTTCCACCCTGCCGCCGGAGAGAGCCGCCGTCTCCATCACATCCCCGCCGCAGGCGCGGAAATATTCTGCCGCCGTCTGGGCGGCGGACACCGCCCGGCTGAGGGTCTCGCTGCGCCGGGAAATGGTCTCCGCTTTTACAAACAGGGCGATACACACCGCCGCGCACAGCACAAAAACCCCTGACGACGCCAGCAGCTCTACCATAAAAAGGCCGGTCCCGCCGGGTTTTACACGCTCTTCCATCCCTTTGCTCAGCCTCCGCTTCTTACATACAGCGCCGCTGTCTCTGTCCGTCCGTCGCCGTCAGTATAGGCCAGACGAAGCATCCCGTCCTCCGTCAGCTCCGCCTCCAGGCCCTGGGCCTGGGTAATGGTCTGGCCGTCCTCCGGTTCCAGCTCCCAGCCCCGCTCACACAGCAGCTCCCTGAGCCAGCCGTCGTGGACATAGAGGATCGTCTCATAGGTAAGGCCGTCGATGTCCTGGAGCAGATACAGGGCGTCCCCATCCCCAAAGGTGCCGGTGAGGACCGCCCCTTCCTGGTCAAAGCTCCGGACCTTGGCGGCAAGATAGGTAAGGCCCACCCGCCGCTCACCGGACTGCTCCACACGCTGCGCCACCTGCCGGTAGATCCCGGCCCCTGCTGTCAGGGCCATCAGGGCCGTCACGCCGAATACGCAGCACAGCAGCAGGGCCGCTATGGTTCCCGCGCCGCCTTGCCGCCTCATCCTTCACCCCACCTTTCCACCACCGTGATCTCCGGCATGATGTTGGAGGCGAAGATCTCATAAAACACCGCGTAGCGCTTTTCATCCACCGCTACGCCGGTGCGCTCCTTCAAATCCTCATAGCTGGCGGGGTAGGCCCCCTCCAGGGCGTAGCAACTCACCGCCGCCCGGCGTACCGCCTGCTCCGCCATGCGAAGGCCCTCCCGGTCGGAGGCCTCCGCCGTCTGTCCCACTGCCCTGACCATCCACACCGCCGTGGCCGCAAACACCAGCAGCCCCAGGGCAACGGGCAGCCAGCCGAATTTTCTCTTTCTTTTCATAGCCTGCGCCTCACCCGATGGTGGAGAGAAGGCCCATGAGGGGCAGCATCACGCTGATGAGGATGATCCCCGCCAGCACGCTGGTGATCACCACCACCGTGGGCTCAATGGCTCCCACCAGCCGGTCCATACGCCGCAGGCCGTCCTCCTCCTGGCGGCGGGCCAAGTCCTCCAGGGTGTCCGGCAGGGAACCGGTCTGCTCTGCCAGCTTCAGCATCCGGCAGTCCCGGCCGCCGAAGAGGCCGCACTCCGCCAGGGCGTCCGCCGGGCTGCCGCCCTCCTGGATCCGCTGGCGGCAGGTATCCACCTTGCTGTCCAGCTCCCGGGCTCCGGCACACAGCTTTCCTGCCAGATCCACGGAGTCCTCCATGGTCATACCGCTGGACACCGCCATGGCCATGGCGGAGGCAAACCGGGCCGTGGCCAGCTGGCCCAGTACGCCCCGGCCCCCAAAACGGCCCTTGCACCAGGCGGCAAACCGGCGGCGCAGGGAGGGCACCGCCCCCACGGTAAGCCCCACCGCCGCCAGTACCAGCAGGACAATGCCGATACCGGTGGAAGCCCGTGCCAGAGCGGCCCCGGCGGTCATAAGGGAGGAGGCCAGCGCCCCCATCTGCATCCCCAGCTGGGCAAACACCCGGTCAAATACCGGCAGCACCTGGGTCACCAGCAGCACGATCACTGCCACCATGACCACAAACATAGCCAGAGGGGCCGTCAGGGCCCCCCGCAGGTCCGCCGCCAGCCGCAGCTGCCGGTCATAATGACGGGCCAGGGCCAGCAGCACGTCCTGAAGCCGGCCCGTCTCCTCCGCCAAAGACACCATGTCGGTCATATAAGCAGGGAACGCCCCCGTCTCCCGCAGAGCGGCAGACAGAGGCATCCCTTCCTCCACAGACTGACACAGCGCATCCAGCCAAATGCGGACATCCTTGTCCGTCTCGTCCCGGCGCAGCATGTCCAGGCCTTCCCCCATGGGGATGCCTGAGCGCACCAGCTGATACAGCTCCCGGCAGAATACCGACAGATACCGGGCGGAAGCGCGCAGTCGTTTCATATTGATGTTCCTCCGAATCAGTAGAGATACTTGGCGGAATAGTTCTTGGGATTGTTGATGTACTTCATGATGCTCTCACTCTGCTTTCCGCTGGAGGCAAAGGTGGGATCCATCAGCTTCCAGTCGGCGCCGTCAAAGAAGATCATGCCGTCCACCCAGCCGCTCTCTTCACTCCACACATTCAGCCAGGCGTGGTATACCTTCCCGGTATATCCCACCACCAGCTTCACCGGCACTTCCTGGCTGCGGAGCATGGCCGCCATCAGCGCCGCGTAGTCAAAGCAAATCCCTTTCTTCTCCTCCAGCACCTTGTCAATGTCGGGGAGATAGCCGCTCTTAACGGTCTGGGCCTTCTTCCGGTCATAGGTCAGGTTCTTGACCACATAGTCGTAGATGGCCGCCACCTTTTCCAGGTTGTCCTCTATGCCCGCCGTCAGCTCGGCGCCCTTGGCCACCGCTGTGCTGTCCTCGGTATAGTTCACATACTGGTTGGGCCGCAGGAAGGGGGCAAACTCGTCGGTAAGCTGGGCGGAGAAATTGGCCCCCAGCACCGTGGAATACTTGGTGCCGGAGATGTTCTTATACACCGTCACGGAGTAGCTGCCGCTGCCGTCAGACAGGGGGAACACATCGTACTCCCCGTCGGTGCGCAGATTGTAGGTATAGGTGGTGCCGCTGGGGCCCTTTACCTGGACCTTCAGCTTGGGATTGCCGCCGCCGGTCCATTTTACCATCACATAGCCGTCAGCGCAGTTGGAGTAATCCACCGTGGCGGAGCTGTTATTCCTTACATTCTTGCCGGAAGCCACAGGGGTCAGCACAGTGCTGACTGCGGGAGCGCCGGCCAGAGGCACGGACTCATCCAGCAGGGGCCCCAGCTCCACCTCCTGGCCTTCCACCGCGGCATCATTTTCCGCCCCGGCATTGTTGGCCGCGCCGTTTCCGGAGGTAGCACAGGCCGTCAGCAGCATAACCACCGCCATCAGCGCACAAAGCCATTTTACGCGTTGTTTCATAGTGGGCATCTACCTTTCTTTTCCAGGTTTATCGTCTGTCCCAGGCCGCGGATCCCTGCCGCCGCCTGTTTTATACCATTTTCATTATAGCATGGGGCTTTGCCGGTGTAAATAGAAAAACCCAGAACAAAAATCACATAAATATTGCTGGTTTTTAGAAAACTGATGGTGATTTTTCCTTTCTGTGTTAAAAATATTTGTTTTGCCTCTGGATTTTTCTCCGGGGATGTGCCATAATAGGTATCCAACTACTCCCATACTGTCTCCCTCCTTCGGAGCACAGCGGAAAAAGGATGTGACCCTCCCATGGCCTCTGACAATCAGATACTGCGCGTGTCCATGCTGGGCGGGTGCTCCATTGCCTGGGGCGGCCGTACCATTGACGATGTGTCCTACCGCTCCCGGAAGCCCTGGCTGCTGCTGGAATATCTTATTACCTTCCGCAACCGGGATATCTCCCAGGAGGAACTGGTAGACCTGCTCTACCCCAATGAAAAGGGTGCCAACCCTACCGGTGCGCTGAAAACCCTGGTGTACCGGGTACGCAGTATGCTGGAGGACCTGGACTATCCTGACAGCAGGAACATGATTCTGGTGACCCGGGGCAGCTACGCCTGGAACACCAGCCTGCCTATGGAGCTGGACGTGGATCAGTTTGAACTGGCCTGCCAAAAGGCCAGCTCCCCCTGGATCGCCCCGGATGAGAAGCTGGAAACCTGCCTGGCTGCCGCCGATCTGTATAAAGGGGATTTCCTCTCCCGCACCGCCGGAGAGGCCTGGGTGACCCCTCTTTCTACCTATTACCACTCCATGTACATCCACCTGGTCCAGACCACCGTGGACCTGCTGATGGCCCGGGACCGCTGGGCTGAGGTGGGCCAGCTGTGCGACCAGGCCATCCTCATTGACGGCTATGAGGAGTTTTTCCACTACCATCTGATCCGCGCCCTGGTCCGCACCGGCCAAACCCAGCTGGCTCTGGAGCAGTACAAAAAGATGCACAGCCTCTTTTACACCGAGCTGGGCGTAACGCCTTCCGCCGACCTTACCTCCCTGTACCGGGAGATCATCAAAACCACCAAGCACGCCACCAGTGACCTGCCTGCCATCAGCCAGTTCCTCCGCCAGGAGGACCGGCTTACCGGCGCCTTCTTCTGCGAGCTGGAGGTGTTCAAGGATATCTATAACCTGGAAGCCCGCTCCGCCGCCCGCTCCGGTCGCTCCATGTACCTCTGCCTTATTACCGCCACCATGCGGGATGGCTCCGTGCCGCCCCTGAAGCTCCTCAACAGCTACATGGACAAGCTGGCAGACTGCATCCAGAGCACCCTCCGGCGAGGTGACGTGGTGGCCAAGTACAGCATTTCCCAGTACATCCTGCTGCTGCCCACCTCCTCCGCGGAAAACGGCAACCTGGCCCTGGGGCGGATCCTGGACCGGTTCCTGGAGCGCTACCCCCGCTGCCCCCTGGCCCTGGAGTCCGCTATCCAGCCCATGGATATTCTGGAGTGAGGAGAGGCATTTCATAGTAAAACCGATATATCCCCTACAAGATGGAAAGGGAGCCGGGGCGCAACGCCCCGGCTCCCTGTTCATGTTTTGCAGATATTTACTCGTCCAGCTTGAGGACCGCCACCGCAGCGTAAAGCAAACAGGCCGGTGGCCTGTTTGCAGCGTAGGCCGCAGCGGCTACGCCGCGAGGAGAGGCACTTAGCGGATGCGCCTTACTCGTCCAGCTTGAGGACCGCCATGAATGCTTCTGTCGGCAATTGGACGGTACCGAGATTCCGCATCTTCTTCTTGCCCTCTTTCTGCTTCTCCAGCAGCTTCTTCTTTCGGGTGATATCGCCGCCGTAGCACTTGGCCAGCACGTCCTTGCGCATGGCCTTTACTGTCTCCCGGGCGATGATCCGGCCGCCGATGGCCGCCTGGATAGGCACCTCAAAGAGCTGGCGGGGGATATTGTCCTTCAGCTTCTCGCACAGCCGCCGGGCTCTGGGGTAGGCCTTGTCCCGGTGGGCAATGAAGCTGAGGGCGTCCACCTGGTCGCCGTTGAGCAGCAGGTCCACCTTCACCAGGTCGCTGGGCCGGTAGTCGGAAAGCTCATAGTCCAAAGAGGCGTAGCCCTTGGTGTGGGCCTTCAGGGTATCGAAGAAATCATAGATGATTTCATTCAGGGGCATCTGGTAGTGGAGCTCCACCAGGTTGGTGTCCAGATACTGCATATCCTTGAACTCACCCCGGCGCTCCTGGCACAAGGGCATGATGTTGCCCACATAGTCGTTGGGGGAGAGGATGGTCACCTTCACATAGGGCTCCCGGGCCTCGGCGATGGAGGCGGGGTCGGGGTAGTTGTGGGGGTTGTCCACCGCCACCTCGGTGCCGTCGGTCTTGGTGACCTTGTAGATAACGGAGGGCAGGGTGGTGATGAGGTCCAGGTCGAACTCCCGCTCCAGCCGCTCCTGGATCACCTCGCTGTGGAGCATACCCAGAAAGCCGCACCGGAACCCAAAACCCAGGGCCACGGAGCTCTCCGGCTCGAAGGTAAGGGAAGCGTCGTTGAGCTGGAGCTTCTCCAGAGCGTCCCGGAGGTCGGGGTACTTACTGCCGTCCTCGGTGTACACGCCGCAGTAGACCATGGGCTGTGCCTTCCGGTAGCCGGGCAGAGGCTCGGCAGCAGGATCGTCCACCCCGGTGACGGTATCGCCCACCTCGGTGGTCTTTACATCCTTGATGGAGGCGGTGAAGTAGCCTACCTGGCCTGCCTCCAGCTTGTCGCAGGGCTCATAGCCCAGAGGCCGCAGCAGGCCGCACTCCAGCACCTGGTGCTGAGCGCCGGAGGCCATCATCTTTACGTTCATCCCTTTGCGGAGGGTACCCTCCATCACCCGGAAGTAGACGATGACGCCCTTGTAAGCGTCGTAGTAGCTGTCGAAGATCAGGGCCCGGAGAGGGGCGTTCACGTCGCCGGTGGGAGCGGGGATGTTCTGCACCACGTCCTCCAGCACCGCCGGGATGTTGATGCCCATTTTGGCGGAGATCTCAGGGGCGTCCATGGCAGGGAGGGCCAGGATATCCTCGATCTCGTGCTTCACCCGGGCCGGGTCGGCGGCAGGCAGGTCGATCTTGTTGACCACCGGCCGGATCTCCAGGTCGTTGTCCATGGCAAGATAGGTATTGGCCAGGGTCTGGGCCTCAATGCCCTGGGAGGCGTCCACCACCAGCAGCGCCCCCTCACAGGCCGCCAGGGACCGGCTGACCTCGTAGTTGAAGTCCACGTGGCCCGGGGTGTCGATGAGGTTCAGGGTGTAGGTCTCCCCGTCGGCAGCCTTGTAGTCAAAGGTCACCGCCCGGGCCTTGATGGTAATGCCCCGCTCCTTCTCCAGGTCCATGTTGTCCAGGATCTGGTTCTCCATATCCCGCTCCGCCACAGCGCCGCACTGCTCCAGCAGACGGTCCGCCAGGGTGGACTTGCCGTGGTCGATATGGGCAATAATTGAAAAATTACGAATATTCTCCTGCTTTATCATACAGTCACCTCTATATAAAATCGGCAAGTCCACCCGTCCCCGCCGTCAGGCGGTACAAGCGTTTTGCCAGCGGCAAAACCTTGCCGCAGGCGGAATTCATTTCCGCCGAGGAAGTTCAAATCTCAAAAGGCTCCCGGGAAAGCGGGCAGCTTTACCGGGAAAGGGACTTGCCGTGGTCAATGTGGGCGATAATGCTGAAATTTCTTATGCTTTCCTGTTTTACCATACAGTCACCTCTATATAGGATGGGAAACTCCCGCTTACTTTTCCAGTTCCTTGGCCCGCTCGTCGGTGGCGTGGAACACCTGGGCCACGCTCTGGCTCAGGCCGGGGTACCGCTCCGCCAGGGACTGGGCGTCCACCGCCGGAAACTCCCCCTCATGCTCCCGGATGGCCTTGTCATACCGGATCCGGGCCATGGTCATGTCCGCCGCCAGCACGTCCATATCAAAGGAGCGGCTGTCGATGGAAAAATAGCTGTCGTTGCCGCCGGCGCTGCGGTAGAGCTGCCGAAAAAGCTGATACAGGGCGCTGCTGAGATAAGCCCCCGCCTGGGCCACCGCCTCCCGGCTGCCCATACGGCCCAACAGGTCAAACAATACGCTGGTGGTATTGACAATCAGCTTTTTCTGCAGGGTGGCCATGATGCTGCCCCGAAGGGTCTCCCGGCCCTCGCTGGCGTCCACCAGCTCCTCCGCCTCGATAATGGCCCCGTCCCGGCTCAGGGTTCGGCCCAGCAGATAGTCCGCCGACACATGGTAGTAGTCGCAGGCCTTGGCCACAAACTCCAGGCCCGGCTCCCGGATCCCGTTCTCATAATGGCTCAGCAGGGCCTGGCTGATCCCCAGCTCTGTGGCCGCCTTCCGCTGGCTGACGCCCTTCTCCTGGCGCAGCAGGGACAGGACCCGTGAAAAATTGGCGTTCATCCCACTTTGTACCTCGTTTCTCTTTCTCCCTCGCCGGCCTGCCGCCGGCAATACAGGAAGTATAGTATAGCAAAGACTATACGTTTTGTAAAGGAGTTTTTGCTGTTTTTTTAGGGAATATCCAGCGGTTTTCCAGACTTTTCCCTGAAAGACTGCACAAAAAGTCATGTTAAAGATTTGTCAGTATGCCAATTGCGCGGCGAGGCCGGATATGGTAGGATAAAGTTGTCGAAAGGGAGTAGTTCCCCGGCGCAAGCCGAGGGTGCGCACCGTCAGGACGGCCGCAAGGCCCGGGCAGCGCAGAGATCTCTGATCAAGATTTTAACGAGACTTTTACCAGGGGTAGGAGTCTCGTTTTTTCATACCCGGGTGTGGAAAAACAGCTCCCCTCGACAGGCGGCCTCCCCCGGCCGCCGTCCCGCCGCCTCTCCGCCAGGCTCGGGACGTATCCTTCGGGCGGATCACCTCCGGCTTCGCTCCGGAGGCGGGCATACCGTGTTCCTATCCATACATATAGAATAACAAGGAGGAGAAATTTTATGACAGAACTGATGAAGTACATTGTCCCCGCAGCAATCGTGCTGTTGGTGCTGCTGCTGTTTTTCTCGGGGTACCTGAAGGCACCCCCGGATACCGCCTACATTATCTCCGGTTTGGGCCGCAAGCGGATCCTCATCGGCCGGGCAGGGTGGCGTGTGCCCTTCTTTGAGCGGGTGGATAAGCTGAGCCTGCGGGTCATGCAGGTGGACGTAAAGACCAGCGAGGCAGTCCCCACCAACGAGTTCATCAACGTGACCGTGGACGGCGTGGCCAACGTGAAGATCAGCTCCGATCCGGAGCTTCTGAAGCTGGCCGCCGAGGCCCTTCTGGGCAAGCGCCCGGAGGAGCTCATCGGCCTTGTCACCCAGGTGCTGGAAGGTAATATGCGTGAGATCGTGGGCTCCGTAGGCCTCAAGGAGATGGTCCAGGACCGCCAGGGCGTGGCCCGGAAGATCACCGAGAACGTGGTACCCGATATGCGCAAGCTGGGTCTTGAGGTGGTGAACTTCAACATCCAGAACTTCAAGGACGCCGCCGGCACCATTGAGAACATGGGTATCGACAACGTGGAGCAGATCCGCAAGAACGCCCAGATCGCCAAGGCCAACGCCCAGCGTGACATCGCCATCGCCACCTCCAACGCCCAGCAGGAGGCCAACGCCGTGAAGGTCCAGGCGGAGAAGATGATCGCTGAGCAGGATGCGGAGCTGGCGGTACAGCAGGCTGAGATGAAGGTAAAGGCCGACACCAAGAAGGCCGAAGCCGACGCCGCCTACTCCATCCAGCAGGAAAACCAGCGCAAGACCATCGAAGTTACCCGCGTCAACGCCGACATCGCCCGGAAGGAGAAGGAGGCGGAGCTGGCGGAGAAGGAGATCGCCCTGAAGGAGCGTCAGCTGGACGCCGAGGTCCGCAAGCAGGCCGACGCCATGAAGTACAAGGCGGAGAAGGAAGCGGAAGCCGATCTGATCCGCCGCCAGAAGGAAGCCGAGGCCAAGGCCTACGAGGCCATCAAGGAGGCGGAGGCCCGGAAGGCGGAAGCCGAGGCCCTGCGCTTCTCCATGGAGCAGGAGGCCGAAGGTATCCGTGCCAAGGGTCTTGCGGAAGCCGAAGCCATCGAGAAGAAGGCGGAGGCCCAGAAGAAGATGGGCGAGGCCTCCGTACTGGAAATGTACCTCAACGCCCTGCCCGAGGTGGTGAAGAATGCCGCCGCGCCTCTGGCTCAGACCGACAAGATCGTCATGTACGGCGACGGCAACTCCACCAAGCTGGTCAAGGACGTTATGAGCAGCGCCAGCCAGATCATGGACGGCATGAAGGAGTCCACCGGACTGGATCTGGGGGCTCTGCTGGCCGGCGTGGTAGGCGGCAGCATGGCCTCCCGTCCCTCTGTGGTGGTGACGCCGCCCCCCGCACCCGAGACCCCCAAGGCGCCTGAGATGCCGGAAGAGCCCGAAGCTCCCCAGGCCCAGGCCGCAGGCCCCCAGCCTGAGGACACCCAGGTGTAATCCCTGTCTTTTCCCCCGCCGCCCCTCCCGGGCGGCGGGGTTTTTTCGGCTGTGTCTGGGATGGACCACCCTGGCTGCTTACACCGGTCACCGGGAAAGGAACCTCCTCCGGCTGCTGCCGCCGGTTGCCGGAAAAAACCGCCTTCCGCTGCCCCGGCCTGCCGCCGACGGGATTTGACGCAGAGGTTCCCCGAGGCCCGGAGACAAAAAATTTTCCCACGGCCTTTATTTGTTCACAATTATACGGTAGACTAGAAAGGAAAATCACGGGGGAATCGAGGTCTGTTCCATGCACAGCTTCTTCTATAAACTCTCCAGCGCCATGGCCCGCTTTATGTACGGCCGCAACGGCACCGATCAGCTCAACTGGGCCATTCTGGTTATGTATCTGGTCCTGTGGGTCATCCGTATCCTGGTATCCGCCCTGGATGTGACGGTGGCCGCCATGATCATCGACGTGATCATGTTCCTGCTGGCGGTGGTTCTGCTGTGGCGGACCTTTTCCAAGAACCTTGCCAAGCGCCGGGCGGAAAACCAGCGGTTTATCAACTGGTGGTGGCCCATCAAGAACCGCTTTGCCGCCGCCAAGGCCCGGAAGGCTGACAAGGCCCATAAATATTTTACCTGCAAAAACTGCAAAACCATCTGCCGGGTACCGGCAGGGAAGGGGAAGATCGTCATTACCTGCCCCAAATGCGGCCACAAGATCGAGGGCAAGAGCTGAGGGCTTCTCCGGCTCATGATTCCCAGCCCCGGAAGCTGAGGGCCTCCCCGGCGCCGCTCCGTTCTTCGGAGATGGCTCCCCATATCGTACAAAACGCCCCGGGACGGCAAAGCCGTCCCGGGGCGTTTCCCGTTTTATTCCTGGGCCGCCAGGTCCCGGAGGGCCTGGTCAAAGCCGGGGAAATCCCTCTTGAGCCGCAGGAACTTCCCCTCCCGGTCCAGAAAGCAGTGGGAGGAGGAGCCGGTGAGAACCAGTGTGCCGTCCTCCTTGCGCATCTCATAGCCCACCACCAGTTTGGGGCAGCGGTACTCCCGGATAGCCACCGTCACGTCCACCCGGTCGTTGAAGGTGGTGGGGGCTTTATACTGGCACTCCACCCCGATGACCGGGGAGACGATGCCCAGCTCTTCCAGTTTGTCGTAGCTCCAGCCCAGCTGGTCCAGGAAGTCGATGCGGGCCTCCTCCATCCAGTGGATATAGTTGGCGTGGTGGGTCACGCCCATCTTGTCGGTTTCGTAGTAGTTTACACGGTGACGGTAAGGCGTCATGGAAAAGACCTCGCTTTTTAAAATAATATCTGTTTTTCATCATACCACCTCTCTCCCGGATCTGTCAAAGGAGAGGGCCGTGCCGCTGGACAATTGACCAGCCATAGGCTATACTATTTCTCGGAAAACAACGGGAAAGGAACCGAATCTCATATGAACGACGTCATTTTACTCAAGCTGGGGGAGGTGGTCCTCAAGGGCCTCAACCGCCGCTCCTTTGAGGACAAGCTCATCAGCAATATCCGCCGCCGTCTCCAGCACTGCGGCAAGTTCCAGGTCTACTCCAAGCAGAGTACCATTTACGTGGAGCCCCAGGGGGAGGACTGCGACCTGGACGGGGCCTACGCCGCCTGCAAGCAGGTCTTCGGCGTTATCGCCGTGGTCCGGGCCCGGCCCTGCGAGAAGGACAAGGACGCCATTCTCGCCTGCGCCAAGGACTGCCTGGATGACAAGCTCCGCGCCGCCAAAAGCTTCAAGGTGGAGACCAAGCGCTCCGACAAGAAGTTCCTCATGAACAGCATGGAGATCTCCCAGTATGTGGGAGGCCTTCTCCACGACGCCTACCCCCACCTTATTGTGGACGTCCACAACCCGGAGCTGTGCGTCCATGTGGAGGTCCGGGAAAAGGCGGCCTATGTCCACGGCCCCGCGGAGCCGGGGGCCGGCGGCCTGCCCATCGGCATGGGCGGCAAGGCGGTGAGCCTCCTCTCCGGCGGCATCGACAGCCCCGTATCCTCCTTCATGATCGCCAAGCGGGGGGTACAGCTGGAGCTGGTCCACTACTTCAGCCCCCCCTATACCTCCCAGCAGGCCAAGGAGAAGGTCATCGAGCTGGCCCGGGAGCTGACCCCCTGGTGCGGCCGCATGACCCTCCACATCATCCCCTTTACAGAGATCCAGGAGGAGATCCGCCGCGCCTGCCCCGAGGATCACTTCACCCTCATCATGCGCCGCTTTATGATGCGCCTGGCGGTGGCGGTGGCAAAGCGCACCGGCTGCAAGGCCCTGGTCACCGGCGAGTGCCTGGGCCAGGTGGCCAGCCAGACCATGGACGCCCTCACCGTGTCCGACGACGCCTGCGAGCTGCCGGTACTGCGGCCCGTCATCGGCATGGACAAGGAGGAGATCGTCCGCGTCTCCCGGCGCATCGGCACCTTTGACACCTCCATCCTTCCCTATGAGGACTGCTGCACCGTGTTTACCCCCCGCCATCCCCGGACCCATCCGGATCTGGCGGAAGTCCGGGAATATGAGAAGGCCCTGGATGTGGAGGGCCTGATGGAGCGGGCCCTCCAGAGTGTGGAGCGGGTCACCATCGCCATGGAGAACTGACCGGCCGTCCCCGTCTGTACTATACCCGGAAAAGGCTGAAAAAGGGGAGGCCTCCGCTGCTGTGAGCGGAGGCCTCCCGGCCCTTACCGGCTGCTTTGCCGGCTACTCGTCATGTCCGCTGCTGTGGCCGTACCCGTGGTGGCCGCTTTGCCCCGCACCCTGGCCGGTACCGGTCTGACCAGCACCTTGACCGGCGTCCTGGGTACCGCTTGTATCCCCGCCGCCGGAAAGGGCCTCCAGCAGGGCCTGGAGCTGGGACATGGTCATGTCCCGGACCTTCTCCGCCGTAATGGCAGGGTCCAGGGCCTGGAGGGCCTGGTACATCCGGTACTTGCCCAGAGACAGCCCCGCTTCCCGGGCCGCCGCCGCTTCCTCGCTGCCGGCGTGGTAGCAGTGGGCGCTGTCCCACCCCGCCGTGCAGGCCTCCGCCTGGGACAAAAGCCGCCCGCACTGGGCTTCGTCGGCCCCGGTGACGGCGATATCCATGACGGCGTTTTCCGCCAGGAGGGCAGCTACCTCCGTATCCGCCAGGACGGTCTGGATGGCCTCATCACAGGAGAGGAAACGGAGAT
>JAGHHM010000081.1 GCA_017887695.1 Oscillospiraceae bacterium
GGATGTCCCAGGCCGAGCGGCTGACAAAACTCAACGCCATCGCCATCAGTCAGATGGAAATCTTGACGCAGGATCACCGCATCGAAGCTCTGGAGGCTCATAGCGGAGAACTGTCTCCCAGAGAGTAAAATAATATACTGGACACTTGCGAACGGGCGAAGGCCGTGGCATCTATAGTGTTGCGATGTTCCAAAAAAAGACATCCCTACACGGGGATGTCTTTTTTTGGTTTGAACGTCTGGATTGAGTAAGGCAGCGGCCCTCCGGGCCCCCTCTGTCCGCTTACTTGCAATGCTTGGGCAAAGGGATTTGCCCTGCGCCAGGGTTTTCGCCTCCGCGAAAACACACGTACGCCCCAGCAGCGACGACCCGCCGTATGGGTCCCGGTTCCAACACCACAGCGTTCAAAACTTTACCCATTCATTTTTCACGATTCCCTCTTTCTGCTGTTTTTGAAATTTGGGGAGGGAAGAAGTATGGTGTGCCCCTGGAAGGGCATAAAGGAGGTATTGCCGCCATGATTTCGATCAGGGAAACAACGTCCAGAGACCTTAAGGATGTGCAAAAGCTTTGGGCTGATGGAGACGTCATGAAATTTGTGGGGTTTCCGGAAGGTTTACACGAAACAGATGAAAATATGAAAAAATGGCTTTCCTGGATGGAGGAGGGTAAACCGCTCCGAAACCACTATTCGCTGTTTGACGATGGTGTTTACTGCGGAGAGTCCTTTTATTCCATTGATGCTGACCATGATTACAGCGCAGCTCTTGATATTAAGCTGTTTTCCTTTGCCCGAGGCAAGGGAATTGGCACAGCCGGCCTGAAGCATGCCATCAAGGAAGCGTTTGCAAATGGAGCCAAAACAGTTTGGGTAGATCCTGACCCACAGAATGTAAAAGCCATTGCGCTGTATCAGCGCTTGGGTTTTGTTGTGAAAGAACCGCCTTCTTATGTTGCCCAGCAGGAAGAGGGGTATGAGGCGGTCTATATGGAGCTGAAGCCATAGTGCTTATTTCCGTGATGCTTCCAGACGATGTGAGGCCAGGCGGGGACTGCTCCGCCTTTGTATGGCAGTGCTGCACCACCGGCTGACAGCGATACTGGTTTGATGGCGCAAAAAGAAAGACACGCCCTAGGGCGTGTCTTTCTCTATCTGGTGACGGATTTCTTACGCAGTTGTGTAACGCATCGTATCAGAAAGGCGGGAAGCGCCAAAGCGTTTCCCCGCCTTCTGCCGATTCTGGTTACCTTCGGCGCCGGTCATTGGCAGATGAACTGTAAAATGCGGCTTTCGCCCGGTACATTAGCCGATCCGCTTCGTCAAACTGCTCCTTTATGTTGCAGTGGCTGCAAACTGCCGGAAAATGCCGGAAACTTTTTTGGTCCCCACATCATATTCATTTTCACCCGCACCAATCCAACTCAGCTTGTCATCAAAAAGGGCAATAATAGCTTCTACATCATTTTCGCAATAGTGCTTGTGAAACAAAAGCTGGTTAATTCCTTAACAGCTTGTATCTTTTTATCTTCATCAGCAGACTGCTTCAATTTTTATCCCCCTTTTGAAGAATTCTCATGAAACAGTATTCAGCAGCACACGGTTTGTGCCGATATCAGCATGTATACAAAAAAGAAACACAAGTATTGTACTGAATGAAATGGGCATAGTCAATTACTTATGTTATCGGGGATGTATTCCAACAGAAAGGTCAGCAAAGGGGAGGAGGGGGCGTATGCCCTCTCCTCCTCTTTAAGCACGCATTTTTTAAAGTCCCAGAATCTGCCATTTCCTGTCCACGTGGTTAAGACACTCGCAGCCGTCTTTTGTGACGATCACCAGGTCCTCCACCCGCACGCCGAATTCCCCGGGCAGGTATACCCCCGGTTCAATGGAGAACACCATGCCCTCCTGGGCGGGAGCGGCGTTTACGGCGCTTACGTCCCCCTGCTCGTGGTCCTCCATGCCGATGAAGTGGCCCAGCCGGTGGGTGAAGTATTCCCCGTAGCCTGCCGCCGCAATGTGATCCCGGGCGGCGGCGTCCACGTCGCACAGCCTTACGCCCGGACGCACCAGGGCCCGGGCCCGTTCGTTGGCCTCACGGACCAGATCATGGATGGCGGTGTACCGGGGATCCGCCTTTTTCCAGAAGTAGGTGCGGGTCATATCGGAGCAGTAGCCGTCCTTTTTGCAGCCGATGTCGATGACGATGCAGTCGCCCTCCTTCACCACGGTACCGTCGGGGGCGTGGTGGGGGTCGGCGGCGTTGGCGCCAAAGGAGACGATGGGGTCAAAGGACAGGCCCTCGCAGCCGTAGGCTCCGTAGCATTTGACCAGGTAGTCGGCGCATTCCTGCTCGGTGGCGCCCTCGTGAATATAGGCCGCCAGCTTTTCCATGCACTGATCGTTGATATCCGAGGCCTGGCGCATCAGAGCCTTTTCCGCCTCGTCCTTCCGGGCCCGGACACTGTCCACACAGCCGGAGCCCAGCACCGCCCGGGCCTGGGGGCAGGCCGCCAGAATGGGCAGCAGGAACCGGGCGGCCATGTTCTTGTCCACCCCCAGGGGGCCGGAGGCGATGTAGGGGGCCACGGCGGCGGCCACATCGTCATTGTCCGTGAGGGTAACGGTGGCAAAGCCGGTTTCTCCCAGGGCAAAGAGCTGGTTGGCAAAGAGGGTGTGGCGGCCGTCGGTTTTTACCATCAGACACCAGAAGCGCTCAAAGGGCGCCACATAGAGCCCAGTGAGGTAGTAAATGCTCAGATGATCGGTGACGAGGAGCTGGCTGAGGCCGGCGTCCTCCATTTCGCGGCAGACTCTGTCCAGCCGCTCCTGATAAAGAGACATGGATCATTCCTTCCTTTCGGCAGAGTATTGTTATTGCAGGCAGCCTGCTCCGGGAAAGAGGGCAGGCGGAAAGGCAAGAGGAAAACATTAGTCCCCGGGACCGTCAATCCAGCGGGTAACGGGGGCGGTACGGGGCAGCCAGAACTGGACAACCGGGCCGGTCAGCAGGGCGGCTACCAGGGTGCCTGCACCTACGGTGCCGCCCAGAAGGAAGCCGGCGGCCAGGAAAAAGAGGTCGCAGGCCATGCGGACCCAACGGAACTGGAAGCGGCCCAGCTTATCGGAGAGGATGATGGCCACCAGGTCGTTGGGGCCGGTGCCGGCATTGCTGTTGATGACCAGGGACATGCCTGCCGCCAGGATCACGCATCCCGCCACCATGCTCACGCACCGCACCGGCAAAGGGGAGGCCGCAGAGATCCACCGGCCCAGCAGCCAGGTAAAGAGGTCAATAATGGGCCCGCCCAGAAAGGCGCACACCACGGTTCCGGGCTTTACATAGCCCCGGGTGCCCAGGGCCATCACCGCCATGAGAAGGCACAGGACCATCACATGGACGGTGCCCACGGTAAGCCCCGCCGTTCTGGCAAGGCCCTGGATCATGACGGTAAAGGGGTCGCTGCCCAGCTCCGAGAGAAGGAACAGCGTTACGCCCAGGTGGGCGATGGTCAGGCCTGCCAGCAGCGCCGCCAGAGCCTTGGCCCACTGTGCCGGCGTGCGCCGGGAGGTATCCGCGGCGAACTGAGGGGCGCCGCTTTCCGTGGTTGTTTTCTTTGCCATGGTGTCTCCCTTCCCGCCGGCGGAATGAGCCGGCATGCGATGTTCCCGCCGGATGCCGGCGATTGGTGTATCAGATCATACCATATTGGAAAAGAAAAAGCGATAGCCTTTGGGGCTGGCTGTGAAGTTTTCGTTGTGCGGCGGAGTCCTTTGTGCTAAAATGGACTATCATGCCGGAAGGAGAGAAGAAAGGGGGAGGCTGACTGTGGGGAAAAGACTGGCCTGCCGAATCGGGGCATGGCTGCTGGCTTTGGCCTTGATAGCGGTGCTGGTGCCGGAAAAAGGCCGGGCGGTGCTGGAAGGCGTATATTTTACTGCCGCCAATGAGAAGCTGATGGATCTTAACAGTGAGACCATGCCCTTCTATTCCGGCGGGGTGCTGTATGTATCCAGCAAGCTGTTTGACAAAACGGATCTGGGCGTAACCTATGTGTATAACAGCAGCACAGGCCTTGCCATGCTGTATACGCCCCGCACGGATCTTCGCTTTGACGTGGCCAATCAGACCACCTACGACAAAAACGGGAATTATTACCAGGCCCATGCCATTGATAAGGGCGGAAATATATTTTTGCCAATGGGAACCGTCTGCGGCTTTTTCGGTCTGAGCTGGAGTATCAGTGACGAGAGTCAGACCGGCATTGCCCCGCTGATTCGGGTCCGCAGCAGCAGCGCCATCCTGTCTGACCGGGATTTTATTGACGCTGCTTCCGGCGAGATGCGCCGGCGGTATGAGGCCTATGAGAAGCAGCAAAGCGAAAATACCTCTGATGAGGAGGAAGATCAGCCCTCGTATCCGGGGTATAGCGGGCAGAAGATCCATCTGCTGGTGGAGAGCCAGTCTCGGGAGGACACCCTTGCGGTGATGGAGGAGCTGGGCCAGGAGGCTCAGGCGGCCTTTCTGCTGACCACAGAGCAGATGGAGGACGGCGACCTGCTGCGGGGCCTGGTGGCCCAGGGCCATGCTGTGGTGCTGCTGGCAAGAGGAGAGACGGAAGAGGAGATCGAGGAGCAGATCGTCCGGGGCCGTGAGCTGCTGTGGCAGGCGGCCTGTGCCTGGCTGGATCTGGTGTGGTATGAGGGGACGGCGCAGGTCGGTTCCTTGCTGGAGGAATTGGGCTGTCTGTCTGTCACGGCGGATCTGGACCGGCGGGAGACGGGAGTGTCCTCCGCCAGCCGGGCCAGGACCCTTTTGGGGACAGTGGAGCGCTATCGCCGGGATCTGACCATCCTGCTGGGACCGGACAGCGGCTGCCTGGGCGGTATGGATACTCTGCTGGCGGGATTGCAGGACCGGGAATGCATGGTGTGCGCCTGGCGTTCTGCCGCCTAATTTACAAAAAATTCAAGCAATTCCCGCTTTATGCGGTATAATATATCACACAAAGCAGGAAATGTATTTTCTTTGACTGATGTTTCCCATCCGTGAGTCTGCGGGCAGAGCGGATGGCGGAAACGGGGGAGAATGAGGAGGCGTGTGCAGATGGCCAGAAAGATTTTGGTAGTGGAGGATGATCGGAATATTTCCGATCTGATCCGCATGTATCTGGAGAAAGAGGGCTTTGAGGTGCAGGCTGCTTTTGACGGCGGCACCGCAGTGGAGACCTTCCGTACCATGCAGCCGGATATGGTGCTGCTGGATATTATGCTGCCGGTGATGGACGGCTGGGCGGTATGCGGTAAGATCCGTGAGACCAGCCGTACGCCCATCATCATGATTACCGCCAAGAGCGAAGTGTTTGACCGCATCCAGGGCCTGGAGATGGGAGCGGATGACTATATCGTCAAGCCCTTTGAGATGAAGGAGCTCATTGCCCGGATCAACGCGGTGCTCCGCCGGACGGAGATTCCCGAGGACACCAAGAAGAAGCTGGTGTTTGACAAGCTGGAGATCAATCTGGACTCCTATGAGCTGACGGTGGACGGCAAGAAGGTGGACACGCCGCCCAAAGAGCTGGAGCTTCTCTACCACCTGGCGTCCACCCCCAACCGGGTCTACACCCGCAACCAGCTGCTGGACGAGGTGTGGGGCTTTGACTACTTCGGCGACAGCCGGACAGTGGACGTGCACATCAAGCGTCTGCGGGAGAAGATTGAAAACGTGTCCGACCAGTGGGCACTGAAGACGGTGTGGGGCGTGGGCTACAAGTTTGAGCTGACGCCTAAGGCCGGGGAGTCGTCAAAGTAAAAAGCCCGGCCTCCGGGGCCCGGAAGGGCCGCGGGAATGAAGGTATCGTATGTCCGTCCCCTCCGGAATGCCGGAGGGGATGACGCTGGAAAGGGGAACTGCCATGAAACGGTTCAAAGGCATATATTGGCGGCAGTTTACCGTGACCGCCGGCATGGTGGTACTGACGCTGGTGTTGTTAGGTACGTCCTTTTTTGCCCTGACGTACAGCTACATCATGTCGGAAAACCGCAGCAAGCTGGAGGACAAGGCAAAGGTTATTGCCGAAAAGGCGGAGGAGTATGTCCGGGAGGAGATCACCAGCGCCCAGGCGGCCACCCCCTACGACTATCAGGAAGCCCTGAAATCCCTGAATGAAAAGCTGGTGGAGCTGGTACGGACGGCCCAGGAGATGTCGGATATTGACTTTCTCATCTGGATTCCCAGCCGCAACGGTTTTATCAGCATTGACGATCGGCTGGCGGGCAAGGAGCTGACGCTGCCGGCGGCCATGGGGGAAAAGCTGGCGGCGGGGGAGACTTATGCCGGCAGCAGTGACCTGGGGCTCTATGATAAGCCCCGGTTTGTGGTGGCGATTCCCGCCCAGACGGCGCCGGATGGGACGACCCTGGCCGGACCGGTACTGGCCATTATGGAGCCTACTGCCATGACGGAGATGTGGCGGGCTTTTCTGGGTATTTTCGGCATGACGGCCATTACGGTGCTGCTGATCGGCTTTGTGGCCACCGCCACCACCACCATGCAGCAGACCAAGCCCATTAACGACATGGCCATCGCGGCCCGGAAGTTTGCCCAGGGCAATTTTGACGCCCGGGTCCATGACACCGGCCGGGAGGACGAGATCGGAGAGCTGACCAAATCCTTCAATGCCATGGCCGATTCCCTGCAAAAAACAGAGCAGCAGCGCCGGGAGTTTATTGCCAATATCTCCCACGAGCTCAAAACCCCCATGACCACCATCGCCGGCTATGCCGACGGTATTCTGGATGGGGTTATCTCCCCGGAGGAGGAGAAGCAGTATCTCCGGATCATCTCTGACGAGAGCCGGCGGCTGAGCCGTCTGGTGCGGCGGATGCTGGACGTGTCCCAGCTCCAGAGTCTGGACCTTATCAAGCAGAAAAAGCCCTTTGACCTGTCTGAATCCATGCGCCGGGTATTGGTTTCCATGGAGAAGAAGATCACAGACCGGGGGCTGGATGTGGATGTGGAGATCCCTGACGAGCCGGTAATCGTCCTGGGGGACAACGACCTGCTCACCCAGGTGGTGTATAACCTTCTGGAAAACGCCGCCAAATTTGCCGCCCCGGGCAGCACTCTGTTTCTGGGGCTGGAGCGCCAGGACAGCAAGGCGGTGGTCACGGTGCGCAATACCGGCGACACCATACCGCCGGAAGAGCTGCCGCTGCTGTTTGAACGGTTCCACAAGACGGATAAATCCCGCAGCGAGGACAAGGATGGCGTGGGCCTGGGCCTGTATATTGTCCGCACCATTCTGGAGCAGCATCGGGAGACCATTACCGCCACCAGTGAGAACGGGGTGCCCACCTTTGCCTTTACCGTGCAGCTGGCGGAGGAAAAGCGCATGACCAAGACTTAAGCGAAAGTGGAGAAAAAGCATGGCAATGGAATTTGAACGGCGGCAGGAGGAGCAGGAGGTAACCTTTGTCTACCGGCCCTGGACCTGTGGGGACGAGGTGGAACTGCGGTATGAACGCCCCCTGCCGGAGCGGATGCGGGAGGAGCAGGCAGCTGAGGCGGCTCTGGGCCTTCAGAAGGAGCTGGGGCAGCCCAAGGCTCCCCGCCGCAGGAAGCGGCGGCTGTGGGCAGGCCTGGGCATATTGGCGGCGCTGATCTGCCTGGGAGTAGGCCTGTGGTATATGGCGTTTTCCAGTCCGCGCAGCCAGCCTGGGAATGGAGATGCTTACTGGGACGGCTATCCCTATTTTGACGACGATTATTACTGGGATACGGGAGAAGTTTCAGAAAACGAGACCACCATCGCCCGCTATCCTACCGGCGGCGACGTGCGCCTGACGCTGACAGCGGAGCACCCTGACGAGCCCCTGACTGCCGGGGAGATCTATGAAAAGGTCAATCCCGCGGTGGTAACGGTGCTGGGGGGGCAGACAGGCAGTTACAGCGTGGGTACCGGTGTTATATTCAGCGAGGACGGCTATATTATCACCAACTACCATGTGGTGTCCGGCTGCTCCGACTGCGCTGTGTGGGTCACGGACAGCTATGGCGTGGATACGGAATACCCCGCCAAGCTGGTGGGCTATGATGAGGACAACGATCTGGCGGTGCTGAAGATCGAGGCCCTGGATCTGCCGGTGGCGGAATTCGGTGTGTCGGATGATCTGAAGGTAGGCGACCGGGTGTATGCCATCGGCAACCCTCTGGGCCTGGAACTGCGCAATACCCTTACCGACGGCCTGGTGTCCGCCATTGATCGGGATGTGGACGTGGAAGGGGTGACCATGACCCTGATCCAGACCAACACCGCCCTCAACAGCGGCAATTCCGGCGGCCCCCTCATCAACCAGTACGGCCAGGTGGTGGGCATCAACACCATCAAGATGATGAGCGGCGAGGATACCATCGAGGGCCTGGGCTTTGCCATTCCCACCAGCCTTGCGGTGCGGTGGGTCAACGAAATGATCGAGTTCGGGGAAATCCAGCCCCAGCCGGTGCTGGGCCTGATGATCAACCGGATTCCCGAGACGTTGCCTGACGGCAGCCGGGGCCTGCGGATTGAAGAAGTTACCCCAGGTCTCAGCGGCGATAAGGCAGGGATCCTGGTGGGAGACTATATCGTCTCCTTTGCGGGCCAGGAGGTGTCCAGCACCTCGGAGATCTTGGCCCTGCGGCGGGATCTGCATGTGGGGGATCTGGTTCCTGTGCGGGTCTGGCGCAACGGCGAGTACCTGGAGCTGACTATGGAAATGATGGCAGCTGCGGAATAACAGTGTAAGGCGGGGAGGAATGGATGATGGAGGAAAAAACTGCGGCGTTTCAGATGGAAATGGATGTCAATGAGGCTTATCTTCGGGAGACGTGGGACGTATATCCCAAGGTCAGGCGAATTACCCGGCTGTTGGCGCTGCTGCCGGTGGTAGGTCTTCTGGCGGTGGGGTTCACCTGGGCGTCCACCGGGGAGGCCCCCATGGGGTTCCTGATGGTGGCGCTGCTGTTCCTGGCCTTTGACCTGTACCTGCCCCGGCTGGCCATGCGGCAGACCTTGTCCAACTACCGCCGCTATCAGGCCGACGGTCCCCGGCGGATCTCACTGATGGATGACGGTGTGGAGACGGAACTGGTGAAATACGGCAAGAGCGTATTTCATGCCTATTCTGATTTTGACCAGGTGGAGGAGGACAGCCACGGCTGGTATCTGACCCGACCCGGTCAGCGAGTGGTGATCCCCAAGGGGCACTGTACCCAGGGGGACCCGGCGGGGGTGCGGCCCTTCCTGGAGGAGCGGCTGGCGGCCTGCCGGGCTGCCCTGGAGGAGCCTGAGGAGGACGAATAAGAACAAAACGCCTCCGGATCACTTGATCCGGAGGCGTTTTTTCCTTGAAAAATACCGGTAACGAGGGCCCCTTCCCCGCCGGCGGGGAGGGCGTTCCCTCACTCCGTCCGCCAGAAGGCCACGCTGTAAGGAGGCAGCTGGCTGCCGCCGCCAAAATCGTGAGGCTTGCCGGTGATGAGGTCCGTGGCCCTGCCTGCTCGGGCGTCGAAGTGGGCGGTATAGGGGACGCTGTCGGCGTTTACCGCCACCAGCACCCGCTCGTTTTCCCAGCAGCGCTCGAAAATGATCTGACGGTTGGTGAGGACCACGTTGCGGAAGCTGCCGCTGCACAGGGCGGGGCTTTCCTTCCGTGCCTTGGCCATGGCGGCAATGGCGTCGGTGAGATCGTTCCACTGGGGGGCTTCCAAAGCGGGACGCAGGGCGTCGTCCCCCTGGTCCTTCCGGCCCTGAATGCCCCATTCGCTGCCGTAGTAGAGGGCGGGGACGCCGGGCATGCCGAAAAGGAGGCCGTAGGCGGGGATCAGATGGTGGGGATCATTGAGCATACTGGCGATGCGGGTAACGTCGTGGTTGTCCAGGAAGCTCAAAAGGTGTTTGCCCTTGTAGAGGGTCCACTGCTCCGGGCCGAACTGCCGCTGGAGGCTGTGGCCGATCTCAAAGAGGTTCATGGAGTTGAAGCTGGACCAGAGGCCCTTGTAGCACTCGTAGTTGGTGACGCTGTGGCACATGCCGTCGTTCATCCAGCGGTTATAGTCCCCATGGAGGGTCTCCCCCATGAGGACGAAGTCCGGTTTGAGGCTGTTGGTAAAGGAGCGCAGCTGCCGCAGGTAGTCCTCGCTGATGCAGTAGGCCACGTCCAGCCGCAGCCCGTCGATACCGAACTGCTCCACCCAGAAGTGGATGGCGTCAAACTGGTGGCGCACCACCTCCGGATTCTGGAGATTCAGCTTCACCAGCTCATAGTGGCCCTCCCAGCCCTCATACCAGAAGCCGTCGTTGTAATGGGAGTTGCCGTCAAAGCTCAGGCGGAACCAGTCCTTATAGGGACTCTCCCACTTCTTCTCCTGCACATCCCGGAAGGCCCAGAAGCCACGGCCCACATGGTTGAACACCCCGTCCAGCATCACCCGGATGCCGGCCTGGTGAAAGGCGTCGCACACGGTTTTCAGATCCTCGTTGGTGCCCAGGCGGCAGTCCACAGTACGGTAATCCCGGGTGTCATAGCCATGGCGGTCGCTCTCAAAGACGGGGTTGAGGAGCAGGGTGTCCGCGCCGGTTTTCCGGATATGCTCCACCCAATCCAGTAGTTTCAGGATGCGGTGGGCGTTGACGCCGTCGTTGTCCCGGGGGGCGCCGCATAGGCCCAGGGGATAGATCTGGTAGATCACGGAGTTGTCAAACCACATAAGACCTCCTACATGCACACAAAGAATAGGAATAAAAAGGCCCGGCGCCGCTTCCGACAGCGCCGGGCTTTAGTATACCCGAAAACAGGGCCTTTTGTCAATTTTCCCCAGACAGCGCAGGCTCAGGCTTCCACCGGTCCCTTGTAGTCCAGAATGCCGCCCAGATTGGTCACGCAGGTAAAGCCCAGCTTTTCCAGGGCCTTGCAGCCCCGGGCGCTGCGGGCGCCGCTGCGGCAATAGAGGAAAATGGGGGTATCCTTGGGGGCGTCCAGGGTGGGAATCTGGTTGAGAGGGATATTTTCCACACCGGGGACATGGCCCTCGGCAAACTCTACCGCGCTGCGCACATCAATGATCCGGGCGCCGGCTGTGGCCCGGGCGGCCTCCAGCTTCTTGTCAAAATCCGCACCGGAAATGGGTTCAAAAAAGCTCATGTTTCTACTTCCTTTTGTTGTAAGAAATTTTCTCTTCGGGATCAGATACGCCGTTTCCGGCTTAACCCAGCATTACATCCAGCAGCATCATCACCAGAAAGCCGGTCATAACGCTGACGGTGCCAGTATGGGAATGTTCCCCCAGATGGGCTTCCGGGATCAGCTCCTCCACCACTACGTAAATCATAGCGCCGGCGGCAAAGGAAAGGATCCAGGGCATAATGGGGGTTACGCTGCCTGCCACCAATACAGTGAGCAGGCCGAATATGGGTTCCACCACGCCGGAGGCGGCGCCGCAGAGGAAGGAACGGCCCCGGGACACGCCCTGGGAGCGCATGGGCAGGGATACAGCGGCTCCTTCCGGGAAGTTCTGCAATGCCATGCCCAGGGCCAGGGCAACGGCGCCGGCCAGGGCGCCTCCCTCCTGGGCGGCAATGGCAAAGGAGAGGCCAACGGCCATGCCCTCGGGGATGTTGTGGAGGGTCACCGCCAGTACCACCATGGTGGTGCGCCGGAGCTTGGCGGGCAGGCCCTCGGGATGGTCGCTGCCGGGATGGAGATGGGGCAGGAGGCCATCCAGGGCCATGAGAAACAGCCCACCCAGGATGAAGCCACCGCCCACCGGCAGCAGCACATTGCCGCCCTGCTCCTCCGCCATTTCCATGGCGGGGATCAGCAGGGACCACACACTGGCAGCGATCATCACCCCGGCGGCAAAGCCCAGGAATACCCGCTGCACGGCGGAAGACAGGTCCCGGCGGAAGAAAAATACAGTGGCCGCTCCCAGGACCGTGGCAAGGCAGGTAAAACCGGTGCCCAGGGCAGCGTAGAGAAGCTCTTTTTCCAGCATTATGCCCTCCTGAAAGGACGGCCGGGGTCAGCCCCGGCCGCCTGAGGAATCAAACGCATCAATAGTTCTCCGCCTTCAGCTGGAAGTAGGCCTTGGGATGGGCGCACACGGGGCACACCTCGGGAGCTTCCTTGCCGATGTGGATATGGCCGCAGTTGCTGCACTGCCAGACCATGTCGCCGTCACGGGAGAAAACGATGCCCTTCTCGATGTTGCCCAGGAGCTTGCGATAGCGCTCCTCGTGCTCCTTCTCGATGGCAGCCACGCCCTCGAAGAGAGCGGCGATCTGGTCAAAGCCCTCCTCCCGGGCCTCCTTGGCGAAGGTGGCGTACATGTCGGTCCACTCATAGTTCTCGCCGGCAGCGGCGTCGGCCAGGTTGTCCATGGTGTCGCCGATGCCCCCGTGGAGGAGCTTGAACCACAGCTTGGCGTGCTCCTTCTCGTTGGCGGCGGTCTCCTCGAAGATGGCGGCGATCTGGTTGTAGCCGTCCTTCTTGGCCTTGGATGCGTAGTAGGTGTACTTGTTGCGGGCCTGGCTCTCGCCGGCAAAGGCAGCCTGCAGGTTGGCTTCGGTCTTGGTTCCCTTGAGATTCATAGTAAATTCCTCCGTTTATATTTTGTGTTTTGGCTGTTGTGTCATAAAAAGGATCAGGGAGCTGCGGGAATTTCCTTTCCAGGCTCTCTCTGACGGCAGGCGGGGCAGATCCAGCTTACGCTCAGGTCGTAATCCGGTTCCGCTTCGCCGGTAGCCCGGCTGAGATAGGGGGCGAGAAAAGGCACCGCCACATCCTCCAGACGTCCGCAGATCCGGCACACCAGATGGCCGTGAGGGGAGCGGTTGGCGTCATAGTGGACAGGGCCGCCGGCGGTTTCGATCCGCCGGAGCTCACCGCACTCCGTCATCAGCCGCAGGTTCCGGTAGATGGTGCCCACGGCGATGGACGGCATGGACTGCCGGGCCAGATGATAGATCTCCTCGGCGGTGAGATGGCGTCCCGCGGTCCGCAGGATCCGGGCAATCAGAGCCCGCTGTCTGGTCATTTCTTTGTCTCCTCATTTTTAGGAATCTTTCTTAAAAATAATAGCATATTTTCTGGATTTGTCAAGATGGCGCAAAGAATAGCGGCGGTATATACAAAAATAAGGGGAACAGATAGCGGAATATAGGATAAAATACCTATATTGACAGAATCTTTTTTTCTGTGCTATCATAACAAGCAAGTAAAGACAGAAATGCGTGGAAGGCGTTATGTCCTGCAAAGCCAGCTTTCAGAGAACCGGCGGGTGGTGCGAGCCGGCAAGGGGCGGCAGGGCGGCTGGCGCCGGAGCAGGACGCCCCAAAGAGAAAAATCGAGTAGGGTGTCACGGGTATGCCGCCGTTACCAGGGCAGGGGCTTGCTGGAGCCTTAGAGAGTGCGCGCACAGAGCGCAAAGCCGGGTGGTACCGCGGTAAAGGTTGTTTTTATCGTCCCGGGAGCAGAGAATCTGCTCCCGGGGCGCTTTTTATTCCCGCCGGCCTTCGGAGCCGTGGGCGGGCCATATGAGAAAAGGAGAGTTTCACCATGAAAAACGTCAAGATTTCTGATATTACCCTCCGGGAGTGTGCCCGGAACCGCAGCCTGAGCTTCAAGGAGCGGGTAGAGGCGGCCCGGACCCTGGACCGCCTGCGGCCCGACGTCATCGAGCTGCCCGCCATCCGGGATGAGAGGGCGGACGTTTTAAGCAACAAGACCATTGCTTCCGTGGTGACCGGCTCCATTTTGTCCGCCGCCACCGGCCTTACCGAAGAGAGTGTAGAGGCCGCCTGGGAAAGCGTAAAGGGAGCCCGCCGGCCCCGGCTGCACATCATGGTGCCGGTATCTCCGGTACAGATGGAGTACCAGTGCCACAAGAAGGCCCCTGCCATGCTGGAGCTGGTAAAGGCCCTGGTGACCAAGGCCCGGTACTTTACCGAGCAGGTGGAGGTTTCCGCTGTGGATGCCACCCGGGCGGAGAGTGCTTTCCTGTATCAGATTCTGGCTGCCGCTGCGGAGAGCGGCGCCGCCGCC
>JAGHHM010000082.1 GCA_017887695.1 Oscillospiraceae bacterium
AAAAAACCAAAGAAATTAAAAAAAGCAGTTGACAAACTGCGGGGATTTTGCTATCATATGACCGTTCCGCATGTGGACGCTTAGCTCAGCTGGCTAGAGCACCTGCTTGACGTGCAGGGGGTCAGCGGTTCAAGTCCGTTAGCGTCCACCATAAAAGCGACTTGCGAAAGCAGGTCGCTTTTTTGTTTGCCTTTTCGCGGCGGAAATTGCTGTTTTTACATATGCTGCCCCATGGGAAGGAGGACCGCCGGGGAGCAGTGCTGCTGAAGAAATAATGACCACACCTTCGGGTGTGGTCATTTTCTTTTGCCGATAACGGCATCGTAGTCTGTGGGGGTGTTCATATTGAAAAATACCTGGCAGGGAAGCAGAGACCCAGCGTCCAGATAGCAGCAGGTAATAGTGCTTAAAAAATCCATTATTCGATACTGGCCCCTTTCCAGCCGGGCGGTCATGGCAGGAAGGGTGGACCGCCGGTAAATGCCGCACAGGGGTTGAGGCCGGCCGGTGCTGTCATAGTAGACCATGGCGTCCATGCCGGGAGGGAAGCGCTCCAGCAAAAGAGTAAAAACCTCCTGTGTGAAATAGGGCAGGTCACAGGGCACGGAAAAGAGGAAGGGCTTTTGGGTGGCAGAAAGGCAGGCCTGGAGCCCGGCCAGGGGCCCGGCCCCGGCATATCTGTCCGGTACTGCGGTCAAAGGCAGATGAGCCGCCGTTTCCGGTGTATTGGCAGAGAGCAGGATCTCGTCAAAGGGACTGAGAATGCGGGCTGTCCGCTGCAGCATGGTTTCCGCTCCCATTGGCAGCAGCCCCTTGCAGCGGCCCATGCGGAGGGATTGTCCCCCGGCCAGAATGGCGGCAGCACAGGCGGAAATAGGAATAGCCATGGCAAAAGCCTCCTCTTTGCCCAGGTGTAGGGTTTGTTGCAGGACTTGTTGTAAAAGGGAAATCCAGCTTTTCAGGATTTTTCCGGTGACGGAGCCGGAAGAAGGATCCCTTCCGACGATCCTTGGCGGACAAAGCGGGTGAAAGTCTCCCGGCCCTCCAGAAGGAAGGCGGTAAGGCCTGGAATATCGTCATAGGAAAATTGGGGAACCTGGCTGTCGGCTATGGGAGCGTCGGTGACAATGGCGGCGTATCGGGAGGGAGGAGCAGGCAGCGCCTTCCCTGCGGCTGGGCGGCACAGGCCGATCTGTGTAAGGGGTTCCCCTTTAAAGCCCTCTGCCAGGATCAGATCCACGTCGCCCACGGCGGCGGCGGCCCGGGCAAAGGAAATGGGCCCCCGCTCCACAAGAGCCATTTTGCCGGCGGAGCAGATAACGGAGACGTCCGCCCCCGCCTGGGTAAACCGCCAGGAGTCCTTAAAGGCGCAGTCGGCGGCAAATTCATGGCCGTCGTGCTTGACGACGGCGAGGCGCAGCCCACGGGCCTTCAGGCTTGTGACTAATTTCTCCAGTAATGTTGTTTTCCCTACGCCGGAATATCCAACAAAGGCCAGCACTGGGATACCGTCCATGATATGCCTCCTGTATGGGTGGCGGCGCCGGGAAGCGCCGCGGGATTCAGATGAGAAGACCGGTCAGCAGCGTCCCGGCGGGGACAGGGCCGCTTCCGGCGGGAATCACCGCCAGCACGTCGCAGCCTGCGGCGCTGCTGATGACGGCGTTGCCCTGGTTTTCCTGGAAGGAGATCCAGGCAAGGCCCTCCTGGATGGACAGCTTTCCCCGCAGAAAGCGGGTGCTGCCGCTCCCTTTTTCAAAGCCCCGTGACAGCCGCAGGTGGATCTCCTGGGGCAGTACGTTCCGGCGGCCCGCCAGCTTCCGGAGCGCCGGCAATCCGATCACCAGGAAATTGGTCAGGGCGGCGGCAGGGTTTCCGGACAGTCCGCAGATAAGCTTTCCTTCCCGGGAGCCATAGGCACAGGCCATGCCCGGTTTCATATCCACGCCCCGGAACAGGATCCTGGCTCCCGCCAGGGCCATGGCCTCCGGGGTCAGGTCGTAGTCGCCCACCGACACTCCGCCGGTGCATATCACCGCGTCACACTCTGCCAGGCCCTTCCGGAGCAGGTCGCAAATCCCCTGGGCACAGTCCCCGGCGGTGCCCAGATATACACTGGTAAAGCCGCTTTGCGCCAGCAGAGCTTCCAGCATATAGCGGCTGGTGTTGCGGATCATCCCGGGGCCGGGCCGGACGTCTGCGTCCACCAGCTCGCTGCCGGTGGAGAGAATGCCTATTTTGGGCAAACGGTAGACCTCCGGCTCCGCCGCCCCCTGGGCAGCCAGCATTCCCGCCACGCCCGGATCGATCACTGTTCCCCGGGGAGCCAGCAAATCTCCCTGGCTCACGTCCTCTCCGGCCCGCACAATATTTTCCCAGGGCTGGAAGGAGGAAAACAGCGTCACGGAAGCGTCGGTAAAGACGGTGTGCTCATATTTTACTACCGCGTCGGCGCCGGGCGGAATAGGGGCGCCGGTAAGAATCTTCACCGCCGTACCGGCTGTCACCGGCCCTGAGGCTGTGGCGCCGGCAGCTACCTCCTCCAGCACCCGCAGCGTTACCGGCGCGCCGGCGTGGGCTGCTGCGGTATCCATGCTGCGGAAGGCGTAGCCGTCATAGGCGGAGCGATCAAAGGGAGGGACGTCCTCCTCCGCCGTAAGATCCCGGGCCAGAATACGGCCGCCGCAGGCGGACAGGGGAAGCTGCTGCACCGCAACAGGGATGACCTCTGCAAGGACCATTGCCCGGGCGCTGCGGTAATCGAGATGTGTCAGCAAGGTGATTCCTCCTTAGGCAACAAGGGTGGTGAGAGGGAGCGGCCTATGCCTCCTGGCGGGAAAGGGCCTCCAGGGTTTCCCGGACATGGTCCACAAACAGCTTGGCCGCGCTGGACAGGCGGGTATTTTTGGCGGTGGCGATACCGATATCCCGGTACTGCCGCCGGTCAAAGTTTTTGGTTACGATGCGGTAACGACTGGTGTCGGCAATCAGGGAGTGCATAATGCTGATGCCCAGGCCCTGCTCCACCATAGCGAGAATGGTGTGGTCGCTGCTGACCTCGTAACGGAGCCGGGGCGGGCGGCTCAGCTGGTCCAGGAAACGGCTGATTTCATAGTCCGTATCCTCCTTCAGCTTGATAAAGGGCTGGTCTGCCAGCTGGTCGATGGGGAAGAAGGGGGCGGCGGCCAGGGGATGGTCCTCCGGCAGAACGGCCACCAGCATATCCCGCCTGAGAAAATAGGTCTGGAGGTCCTCCGCGGTGGGCAGGCTTACAAAGCCGCAGTCCACCGTGCCGCGGCGGATCCAGGATTCGATCTCCCCGTAGTTTTCGCTGTTGAGAAGCTCAAATTCAATGTTGGGGTACATTTTCTGAAAGGAGGTCAGCAGGCCGGGCATCCACAGGTCCGCCACACTGGTAAAGGTGCCCACCCGGATCATTCCGGTGTGGACCCCGTGGAGCTCTCCCACCAGGTAGTCCAGCTCCGCGCAGTCCGCCACAATGGAGCGCAGCACCGGCAAAAGCCGCTGGCCCACGGAGCTGAGCTGGATGCCCGCCCTGCTGCGGCGCAGCAGCTCCAGATCCCATTCCTCCTCCAGATCCATGATCATCCGGCTGACGGCGGACTGGGTATAGCCCATCTGCTCCGCCGCCCGGCTGATGCTTCCCAGTTCAATGGTTTTCAACAGCGCCGCGTACTTTTGCAGGCTCATTGCGCACCTCCATTACATTCCAAAATGTAATGTATAATATTAAAAACATTCACTTGTGTAATATTTTTATCTATTATACAATCCAATCAGGAAAGTTGCAACCGTTTTTTGTAACCAATTACGCAAAATGGCATGGAGGTCAACTATGGAAAACGTAAAGGTAATGATCTGGGGCCTGGGCGCCATGGGCGGCGGAATGGCGGATATGCTGCTGAAAAAGCAGGGTGTGGACATTGTAGGAGTGGCCGACCAGGGGGCCAAGCTGGGCAAGAGCATGTACGACTATATCAAGACCCCTCGAGGTGATCGGCCTGATGTGATTATCGGCACGCCGGAGGAGGTCATCAAGCCCCACGGGGCCGATGTGGTGCTTTTGTGCACCAATTCCTTTGTCCGGGATGTATTCCCCCGGATCAAGTTTATCCTGGAGCAGGGCATCAATGTCATTACCTCCGCGGAGGAGATGGCCTACCCCAAGGCCCAGGAGCCTGAGCTGGCAGAGGAGCTGGACCGGATTGCCAAGGCCAACGGCGTGTCTGTGCTGGGTACCGGCATCAATCCCGGTCTCATCATGGATCTGCTGGTGCTGCTGTGGACGGGATGCATGGAGGATGTGGAGCATATCGTCTCCCGCCGGATCAACAGCCTCTCTCCCTTTGGCCCCGCGGTGATGGAGGAGCAGGGCATCGGCATCAGCAGGGAGGAGTTCTATCTCCGCAAGGAGGGCAAGGGCTCCGGCCGTCTCTGCGGCCATGTGGGCTTTGCTGAGAGCATCGGCATGATTGCCGACGGCATCGGCTGGGAGATCGACGAATTCAAGCAGGATATGGAGCCCATTCTCACCGATGTGGACCGCAAGAGCCCCTACGGCTTTGCCGCCGCAGGCAGTGTGGCCGGCGTGGCCATGAAGGGCTGGGCCTATAAGGACGGCAAGTGCCTCATTGAAATGGATCATCCCCAGCAGATTGAGCCGGAGCAGGTGGGCGTACAGACCGGCGACTATGTGATCATCGACGGCAAGCCGGCGGTGAACATGGTCAACACTCCGGAGATCGACGGCGGCGTGGGCACCATTGCCATGTGCGTGAACATGATCCCCCAGATCATCAACGCGGAGCCGGGCCTGCAGACCATGCTGACACTGCCGGTGCCCCGGGCCATTATGGGCGACATGCGCCGGCGCATCTGCCCGGAGAAGAAGATCGTCAAGTAAGAGGGAATGTTTCGGGATTGGCGGGGCGCCGGGAGCGCTCTGCCAATCCGCCATCCTGTGAGATTGGGAGGCTGTTATGGCAAAGAAGAATGATTGGGTCCGCATCCACCGCCACGTTCTGGAGCCGGAGGAGCGGACAGGAAAGCTGCCGGATGACACCAAGCGGGTGCCTCTGGAGATGTGGGTAAAGGGCCGCCTGGAAAACGAATGCGCTTCCATCGGGGATGAGGTCACGGTGGTGACCTGCGTGGGCCGTCGGGAGCATGGGCAGCTCATCGAGGTGGATCCCTGCTACGATCTCAATTACGGCGCCTTTGTCCCGGAGATCCTCACCATGGAGGAATCCCTGCGCCGGGCGCTTTTTGGAGGTGACGAGGCATGATGAGCGGTATGATCGTGGATAAGAGCTATCAGGCGGTCACCGGCCGCAAGGGAGATATTATCCAGCAGGCCATGGGCGTGGATTACAGCCGCTATGAGTCCGGGTCCATTGCCTTTGACTACGAGGGAATGATGAACGACACCGGCTATACCCTGGAGGACCACATCCGCCTCCAGCGCCGGTTCAATGTGGGCAATACCCCTATTTTCGAGCTGCACAACCTGACTGCTCTGGCCCGGAAATACGCCGCTCCCGGCAAGGGCGCCCGGATCTTCGTCAAGGACGAGGCCTCCAACCCTGCCGGCAGCTTTAAGGAGCGGCGGGCGGTAGCCTCGGTGTACCACGCCAAGAAGCTGGGGTATAAGGGCGTCATCGCCGCCACCAGCGGCAATTACGGCGCGGCGGTGGCCTCCCAGGCCGCTATGCAGGGCCTTAAGTGCATCATCGTCCAGGAGTGCTATGACTCCCATTTCAGCGGCCAGCCGGAAATCATCGAGAAGGCCCGCAAGTGCGAAGCTCTGGGGGCTGAGGTGCTGCAGCTGAGCGTAGGGCCGGAGCTGTTCTATGAGGTGCTGATGATGCTGGAGGAGACCGGCTACTTTAACGCCTCCCTCTACTCCGCCTTCGGTGTAGGCGGCGTGGAGACCCTGGGCTGGGAGCTGGCCCATCAGTTTATGGAGCGCTGCGGCCGCCATCCCGATGTGGTGGTCTGCGCCAATGCCGGCGGCGGCAACCTGACCGGCACTGCCCGGGGCCTGCAAAAGGCCGGCTGCAGCGCCCAGGTGGTGGCCGCGTCGGTGGATCTCAAGGGCCTGAGCATGGCCAGCGACCGCCAGTTCAACCGCAAGAGCTTTACCACCGCCCACACCGGCTTCGGCGTGCCCTACGCCACCGATCCCGACCACAGCGACGTGCCCCGCAGCGCCGCCCGGCCCCTGCGGTACATGGACCGTTACGTCACCGTCAAGCAGGGCGAGGTTTTTTATATCACCGAGGCCCTTGCCGCCCTGGAGGGCATGGAGAAGGGCCCCGCCGGCAACACCAGCCTGGCCGCCGCCTTCTCCCTGGCCCGGGAAATGGATGAGGATCAGATCATTGTGGCCCAGGAGACGGAGTATACCGGCGCCGGCAAGCATATCCAGCCCCAGCTGGCCTTTGCCCGCCGCAACGGCATCCAGCTGCTCTTTGGGGATCCCCAGACCGAGGTGCCCGGCGTCAACATTGTCTTTCCCGCGGATCCCGGACTGCTGCAGGCCCGGGACGCGGATCTGGATCATATGCGGGCCTCTCTGATCCGCCGTCAGGCCACCCGGGCTACCGGGCCGGTCACCGACGCCGACATCGCCTATCTGGTGGAGGAAACCAAAAGCTCTCCCGCCTTTGTCCGGAAGGTCCTTGCCTCCCTGGGCCTGTAAGGTGGCCCTAGAGCAGGGTGGGAGAAGCCAGTACAGCTGCCGCCGGGGCCTTCCGGGCTCCTTGGGGCGGCGCAGCGGAAAGGAAAACATAACATGAAACGCGCTGATGATTTTGAAAGCCGCCGGGCCCATCTGCGGGCTATGAGCGACGAGGAACTGAAAGCATACTTCTGGCAGCTGGCCCAGCAGGTGGTGGACCCCCTGCTGGAGTACGGCCGCACCCATACCACCCCCTCCGTGGAGCGTTCGGTACTGCTGCGGATGGGCTTTTCCTCCCTGGAGGCCAAGCCCATGGTGGAGTACGCCGTGGCCAACAGCCTGATCGGCCACGGGGTGGGAAATATCGTCTACCGTCTGGCCAAGGCGGAAAACCTGTCCATCCGGGAGGCCGGCCTGCGGCTGAGCCAGGGAGAGGACTGGGATAAAGCCGCGGCACTTTTCCAGGGAGGTGAAGGAAATGTCTGAGTACAAGCTGGAAATGGATCAGCCCATTGACGTGGAGGAGATCCTGCAGGATCTGGAGAACTACCATCCCCGGCGCCGGGGCTGGACCTGGCGGGAAAAGGCGGAGGTCCAGGAGGCGGGGCCCTTCCATTACCATGAGATTTCCAAGCCCATGGCCGGCAGCAGCGTGGGGCTGATGACCGCCCATTATTTCGACAACATCGACCCCCAGCCCATGCCCACCATCACCACGGAGATCGCCTCCGGCCGTTTTGAGGACGATATCCGCCGTATGCGCATGGCGGCCCACCACGGAGCGGACCATATCATGGTCATCCGCACCGCCGGCCAGTCCCACTTTGACGGCCTCATCGAAGGTACGCCCCAGGGCATCGGCGGCGTGCCCATCACCCGCAAGCAGGTGCGGGCCCAGCGCAAGGCCCTGGACCTGATCGAGGATGAGGTGGGCCGTCCCATCAACTACCACTCCTATGTCTCCGGCGTAGCGGGGCCGGAGGTGGCGGTCATGTTCGCCGAGGAGGGGGTCAACGGCGTCCACCAGGATCCCCAGTACAACGTGATCTACCGCAATATCAACATGATCCGCTCCTTTGTGGACGCCTGTGAGTCCAAGAAGATTATCGCCTGGGGCGGTATGGCCCAGATCGACGGCGCCCACAACGCCAACGCCACCGCCCGGGAGGCCTGGAAGGTGATGCCGGAGCTGATGGTCCAGCACGCCATCAACGCCGCCTTCTCCGCCAGCGTGGGCATCGACAAGAAGAATATCTGCCTGTCCACCGTGCCGCCCACGGCCACGCCGGCTCCCTGCGTCTATATGGATCTGCCCTATGCCGTGGCCCTGCGGGACCTGTTCAGCGAGTACCGGATGCGGGCCCAGATGAATACCAAGTACGTGGAGTCCTCCACCCGGGACGCCACCGTCACCCATGTGCTGAATATGCTCATCTCCAAGCTTACCAGCGCGGATATCCAGTCCACCATTACCCCCGACGAGGGGCGGAACGTGCCCTGGCACATCTATAACATCGAGGCCTGCGACACCGCCAAGCAGACCCTGCTGGGGCTGGACGGCCTGATGGAGATGGTGGAGCTGAAAAAGGACGGCCCTCTGCCGGAAAAGGCCCGGGAGCTGAAGGAGCGGGCGGTGCTGTTCTTTGAGGAGATCCTGGCTGCCGGCGGCTATTTCAACGCCGTGGAGCAGGGCTTCTTTGTGGACTCCGGCCTGTACCCCGAGCGCAGCGGCGACGGCATCTGCCGGGAAATCGCCGGCGGCGTGGGGGCCGGCACCGTGTTCAAACGGGAGGCGGATTACATGGCCCCCGTTACCGCCCACTACGGCTATAACAACGTGGCCCAGTACGATCCCGCCGCTGTGGAGGATCCCGCCAGCCTTATCGGCGGATGCACCCTGGAGCGGCCGGAGAAGATCGTCTACATCGACGAACTGGACCAGGAGGATAATGTAAACGTCCGCATGGCGGAGACGGAGCAGTACCGGGGCGCGGGCCACCACCTGATCCGGCCGGAGATGGAGTGGCTGGCTGACGGAACCGTAATGCTCACCCTGTTTTTCCCCGCCTCCAAAAAGGTGGCGGAGGCCGCCGCCCTGGAGGCGGCCCGGCGGATGGGCCTGGGGGATCCCGAGGTCATCAGCCGGGAGATCATGCAGCAGTCCGAGGGCACCCGGGTGGAGGTCAAGGGAAAGTTCCTGGAGGATATTGACCTGGACAGCCTGGTGATCCCCGAGGAGCCGGACGTAATGACCGACGAGGAGATCCGCGCGGACATCGAGCGCAAGCCCATGACCGTGGTCTGCGGCACCGTAGGCGACGACGAGCACTCCGTGGGCCTGCGGGAGATCATCGACATCAAGCACGGCGGCATTGAGAAATACGGCATCAAGGTTCACTATCTGGGCACCTCCGTGCCGGTGGAGAAGCTGGTCAACGCGGCTGTGGAGCTGGACGCCGACGTGATCATGGCCTCCACCATCATCAGCCACGACGATATACATTATAAAAATATTGCCAGCATCGACCGGCTGGCCCGGGAAATGGGAATCCGGGACCGGGTGATCTTCATTGCCGGAGGCACCCAGATCACCCCGGAGCTGGCAGTGGAAAACGGGGCCGACGCAGGCTTTGGCCGGGGCACCAAGGGCATCCATGATGCCACGTTTATGGTCAAGCGCCGCCGGGAGCTGGAGGCTGCCGGCAAGTGGCCCCGGTAATAACAGGAAAGGCCCCGGCGGGCAGGAGGGAGGCAAACTATGAAAATCGACGTTCTGGTGGCGGAGATCGGCTCCACCACCACGGTGGTCAACGCCTTTGACCACATTAACAGTCCCCATCCCGTCTTTTGCGGACAGGGACAGGCCCCTACCTCCGTCCTGGCCGGGGATGTACGGGTGGGGCTGGAGGGGGCAGTCCGGGATCTGGCGGACAAGCTGGGTACGCCGGAGCTGTCCTGGGAGGCCATGCTGGCCACCTCCAGCGCCGCCGGAGGCCTTCGGATGACAGTCCATGGCCTGGTGTACGACATGACCGTCAAAGCCGCCCGGGAGGCGGCCCTGGGAGCGGGAGCCAATCTCCATCTGGCCACCGCCGGCATTTTGCAGGAGGAGGATCTGGAGGACATCCGTGCCATCCGCCCCAACCTGATTTTGCTGGCGGGAGGCACGGACTACGGCGAGCGGAAAACCGCCCTGGAAAACGCCCGGCTGCTGCGGTCCCTGGAGCTGGAGAGCCCGGTGATCTACGCCGGGAATGTCCAGAACCAGGCCCAGGTCCGGCGGATCTTTCAGGACGCCCCCGGCCCTCTCTATGTGACGGAAAACGTCTATCCCCGGCTGGACGACCTGAATATCGAGCCTACCCGCCGGGTGATCCACCAGGTATTTGAAGAGCATATCACCCGGGCGCCGGGCATGGAACATGTCCGGGATATGGTCACCGGGACCATCATGCCCACCCCAGGAGCGGTGATGGAGTGTGCCAAGCTGCTGTATGAGGAGATTGGGGACCTGCTGGTGCTGGATGTAGGCGGCGCCACCACGGACATCCACTCAGTGAGCGAGGGCAGCGAGGAGATCGCTATGATCCAGATCAACCCCGAGCCTATGGCCAAACGGACAGTGGAAGGGGATCTGGGGGTCTATGTCAACGCCCGGAGTCTTGCGGAGCAGGTGGGCTTCGGGGTGCTGGAGCGGGAATTGGGAATGAATGTGGAGAAGATGTTTGAGGATTACAGGCCTATTCCCGCCACCCCGGAGCAGACCCGGCTGACGGAGCGGCTCACCTGGTACGCCGCCTCCATGGCGCTGGAGCGCCACTGCGGGCGCTACCGCTATACCTATGGCGCCCGGGGCCGGGTCACCTATGCCGAGGGCAAGGACCTGAGCAAAGTAAAGTATCTGGTGGCCACCGGCGGGGCCCTGACCCGCCTGCCGGGCCGCCGGGAGATTATGGACGCTCTCCGGGCCATCAACGGCTCCGGCAAGCTCCTTTATCCCAAGGCGGAACAGCTGACGGCCCTGGAGGACCGCTGGTACTGTATGGCGTCCCTGGGGGTCCTCAGCCGGACCTTCCCGGAGGCGGCGGCAGCGCTGCTGCGGCAGGATCTGATGGTGAGGTGAGCGATGATGTATCCCCGGCTTTTGATTGACCTGGGGAAGCTGCGGCATAACGGAGAGGCCCTGTGCCGCCTGGCGGCGGAGCGGGGCGTGGCCGATCTGGCCTTTGTCACCAAGGTGTTCTGTGCCGACGGGGAGATCGCCCGGACCCTGGCGGAGACCCCCTGCCGGTATCTGGCGGATTCCCGGATTGAGAACCTGGAAAAGCTGGCGGGCCTGGGGAAGGACCGCATTCTGCTGCGGCTGCCCATGCCCTCCCAGGCGGAGGCGGTGGTGCGCAGCGCGGAAATCAGCTTCAACTCTGAGCCTGCCACCCTGGGGGCGCTGAGCGCCGCGGCGGAAAAAGCGGGAAAAATTCACCGTGTGGTCCTGATGATCGACCTGGGGGACCTGCGGGAGGGGATCTTTTTTGAGAACCGGGAGGCCGTTTTCGCCGCGGCGGAGCAGGTGGAGGCAGACCCCTGGCTGGAACTGCTGGGGGCGGCCTTTAACCTGACCTGCTATGGCTCCGTGCTGCCCTCTGTGGAAAACCTGTCGGTATTTCTGGGGCTGGTACGGGAAATGGAGGAGCGCATTGGCCGGAGGCTGTCCTTTGTCTCCGGCGGGAACTCCAGCTCCCTGCCGCTGCTGCTGTCCGGAGAAATGCCGGGGGGCGTAACCAACCTGCGGCTGGGGGAGGCGGTGGCTCTGGGCCGGGAGACGGCCTACGGCCAGGCTCTGGAGGGCCTGTTCCAGGACGCTGTCTGCCTGGAGGCGGAGCTGGTGGAGGTGCAGACCAAGCCCTCCTATCCCGTGGGGGAAATCGGCGTAAACGCCTTTGGCGAGCGGGGAAGCTATGTGGATCTGGGGCCCCGCCGCCGGGCCATTGCCGCCATAGGGCGGCAGGATATGGAGTGCGGCGGCCTGAGGCCTATGATCCCCGGCGTGACGGTAGTGGGAGCCAGCTCCGATCATCTGATCCTGGATATTACCCAGTCCTCCCAGGCTCTGGCCGTGGGGGATGTGGTGCCCTTTTCCCTGGATTACGGGGGGCTGCTGCGGGGCTTTACCAGCCCATACGTCCAGCGGGCCTACCGCCGCTGAGCCTTTGCCAGCTGTCCCCTGACAGCTGTGGTTTTCGGAAAGGAGACGAGATGGACAGCCGTATAAAGCGAAATCTTCGCCAAACAGTCCTCCCGCTGCTGGCGGCGGTGATTTGGGGCACCGGCTTTTCTGCCCAAAGCGCCGGGGCGGACCATGTGGGCCCCTTTACCTTCACCGCCCTGCGGGGGCTGGTGGCCTTTGTGGCGCTGCTGGCGGTGGATGGGGCCGCGGCCCGGATGGTCCCGGGCCGGAAGTCGATTTTCCACCTGACCGCCGGAGAAAAGCGCGCCTTGCTGCGGGGAGCCGGAGCCTGCGGCGTAATGCTGACCCTGGCCTCCAATATGCAGCAGTTGGGCATAGCCGGGACATCTGCCGGAAAGGCGGGTTTCATTACCGCCATGTATATTGTTATCGTGCCCCTTTTCGGCCTTTTCTGCGGCAGAAGGCCGTCAGCGCTGCTGTGGGGCAGTGTATCCATTGCGGTGGCAGGGCTGTATTTCCTGTGCATGACGGAGGGCTTTGCCATATCTCCCGGCGACGGGGCCGTGCTGCTGTGCGCGGTGCTGTTTTCCGGGCATATTCTTACCATTGACCACTTTTCACGGAATCTGGATGGGATACAGATGTCCTGCATCCAGTTTCTGGTGGTGGCTTTGCTGTCGGGAGTGGGGATGGTGCTGTTTGAGCGGCCCTCTCTGACGGCGGTGGCCGCCTGCGCAGGCCCGGTTCTGTATGCGGGCCTTCTTTCCAGCGCCGTGGGATACACACTGCAAATACTGGCTCAGAAGGGCGCCAACCCTACGGTGGTATCGCTGCTGCTGAGCCTTGAGTCGGTGTTCGCGGCTCTGGGCGGCGCCGTATTGCTGGGTGAAACCATGTCCCGCCGGGAAATCACAGGCTGCCTGCTGATGCTGGCGGCGGTGACGCTGGCCCAGCTGCCTGCCGCCGCCCCCGGCAGGCAAAAAACCCCATAAACACACCCACGCCATGATCCGGAAAACGGGATCCGGACCATGGCGTGGGTGTGCTGCTTTTTTTGCGGAAAGAGAGGGGACGGGAGCCGCTCTCAGACGGGCCTCCGGCCATCAGGAAAAGGAACCGCCACCCTCCCGGGACCAGCTGATCCAGGCGTCAATGTCCTTGACAATCAGGTCCAGAGCGCTGTCCCAAAAGGCCTGGGAGCGGATATCCACGCCGGCCTTGGCGGCAATATCCTCCATACTGCCGGAGCAGGTGGCCGCCAGAAGCTGCCGGTAGGCCTGAGGAAAGCCGTCAGGCTGGGCCAGATAGCGGGCATAGAGCCCCTTGGCCAGCAGGAGGCCGAAAATATAGGGGTAGTTGTAGTAATGATACTCCGGGATGTAGTAGTGGACCTTGCACATCCACATATAGGGATGGAGGGCCTGGGGATCCAGAGCGTCGCCGAACACGGCCTTCTGAGCGTCGGTCATCAGGCGGCAGAAGTCCTCGGGCAGAAGCTCCCGCTGGGCCCGGAGGGCAAAGACCTCCCGCTCAAAGAGGTAGCGGCTGTAAATGTCCAGTACGGTCTGGGTGCATTCCTGCAGGTCACATTCAAGAAGGGGAAAGCGCTGCTGGGCAGGCAGCTGCTCCAGGGTCTTGCTTTGAAAAACCACCTCGTTCATCAAAGAGGCCGTTTCGCAGATGGGGGTAGGGGCGTCCCGCAGCAGCAGGGGAATGGCGTCCAGGCACCGGGCATGATAGGCGTGGCCCAGCTCATGGGCCATGGTGCGGATGCAGCGGAAGGTGCCGCTGTAACTAAGCAGCACCCGGTTTTCCCGGCGGGCGGGCAGATCCACACAGATGGCGCCGCCCTGTTTCCCGGCGGCGGGCAGAGCGTCGATCCAGCCGTTGTCCAGGGCTCGTCGGGCAAGGGCGCCGATTTCCGGGGAAAAGCTGTCCAGAGCGCCCACCAGCATCTCGCTGGCCTGGGCAAAGGAGAACCCCGCGGGGATGCCTTCCATGGGGGCCAGCAGATCGTACCAGGGCAGACCGTTGGGGCAGCCCAGGGCAGCGGCTTTCTGCCGCAGATAGCGGCGGAAGTGGGGCAGGTGGCCCTCGATGGCGGCGAACATGCTCTGAAGGGTCTGGGCGCTGATCTTGTTGATATCCAGCATTTCCGCCTCCACGGAGGAGTAGGCCTTCCAGGACAGCTCCGTCAGAGCCTCTCCCTTGATGCCGTTGAAGCAGGCGGCCATGGGGACGGCATAGGTGGGGTAGAGCCGCTGCTCCGCCTCATAGGCCAGGCGGCGTGTTTCCCGCTGGGGAGAGGCGGCCAGGCCCCGCAGCTGGGCCAGAGGCAAAGGGGTTTCTCCGGGACGGAGAGGGGCCGCCGCCGCCCCGTCCAGCTGGTTGCGCAGCCGCAGCCAGCCCTGACCTCCGGTTTGCTGCATAGCGGTAATGGCCTCCCGCACAGGAGCAGGCGGCCGGTGGGCTGACAGACGGGAAAATTCCTCCACAGGGTAGCGGTAGGGAGCCAGATCCGGCCTGGCGACGAACAGGGCTTCCGGGTCCGGTACGGCTTTCAGCAGCTCCAGAAGCCGGGTCCAAAGCTGGTCCTGACGCAGCTTGATGGCACTGACCCGGACGCTTTGCCGGGAAAGGGCGGCGGAGGGAGGCTCCACCATGGCCTTGAGACTGACATAGGCGGCGCTGTCGCTGAAGGCAAGGGCCGCCTGGTCAAAGGCCGCCAGCAGGTCGGCCACATGGCTGCCCTGGGATGCCTCCGGCCGGCCGGCCTGGTCCTCCAGGGCCGTAAAGGCCGCCTCGGCCTGATCCAGCGCGGCGGAAAGGGAAGGGTGGTCCAGGGAAGGGTACAGCCCTGCCAGGTCCCAGACGGGAATGTGGGCGTCCATTATGCCTCACCGCCTTCGATATAAGCCCGCAGCAGGGCAAAGGTGTTGTAGATGCCGTCCAGATGGGTACGTTCGTAGCCGTGGGAGGCGTAGACGCCGGGGCCGATGAGGCCGTGGCGGACGTCGTGGCCGGTGCGGATGGCCACGGAGGCGTCGGAGGAATAGCTGGGGTAGATGTCCAGGGCATAGTCCACGCCGGCCTCCTGGGCGCAGCGCAGGAGCTTGTTGGTGACCTGCCGGTTATAGAGGCCGCTGTTGTCCTTGGCGCAGATGGACACCTGCCGTTCGGTGCAGTTCAGGTCATCGCCCACGCAGCCCATGTCCACGGCGATCAGCTCCTCCGTATCGTCGGCAATGCCGCAGGCGCCTCCGTGGCCCACCTCCTCGAATACGGTAAACAGGAGATCCACCCGCCTGGGCAGGGCGGCGCGGCGGGTGCTGTACCAGTTGGCCAGGGTCAAAAGGGCGGTTACGGAGGCTTTGTCGTCCAGGAAACGGCTTTTCACATAGCCGGTGTCGGTGATCCGCAGCCGGGGATCCAGGGCAATGACGTCTCCGGGACGGATTCCCATGGCTGTTACCGCCTCCTGGGTGGACACGTCGTAGTCCAGGACGATTTCCATGTTCTTGTTGAGATCCCGGGCCTGATAGGGATCGGGGTTGACATGGATGGACGCGTTGCACAGCTGCAGTGTGCCTTCATAGACGCTGCCGTTACGGGTAATGATGTGTACGTTTTCACCCTCCACATTGAACACGTTGAGGCTGATGTTGGAAATAGCCAGGCGTCCATTGGGCTTGACGCGGCGGACCACCGCCCCCAGGGTGTCGGCGTGGGCCATCAGGGTCAGGGGATTTCCCTGGCCGCCCAGGGTCACATGAACGCCGCCTTTGCGCAGGAGGGAGGGAGTATAGCCCATGGCGGTAAGGGTGTCCAGCAGGTATTGCTGGATGTTGTCGGTACAGCCGGAGGGGCTGTCAATACCCATTACGGCGGTCAGCTGGCCGCGGATATAGGCGAGGGATTGTTCCATATGCAAGACACTCCTTTGTAAGAATAATTCCGCCGGCTGCGTGTGGGAAAGCGGGGAGGGATAAGGCGGGCGGATGGTTCCAGTCAAAAGTTTATCGAATAAAAAGCAGGTTTCAAAGGCATTTTCAAAAAATAATGAAAACATTAAAAATATAAAACTGATATATTACTGATTTTTAAAAATTCTATTGGCTTTATGAAAATGGGGTGCTAGGTTTTTTAAAACAGATGACAAAAAAGGATAAATAACGACAAATTTTTTAAAAAATATTGCCTGCTATTTTACATCGGTTTTGCGGGACGGGCACAGAGAGAAGGAGGAAGTCATGAGAAGATACATTGGGAAGCGGGCCTTGACGGGGTTGCTGTGTATCGCAATGTCGCTGTGCATCAATTTTTTCATTATCCACGCCGCCCCGGGCGACCCCATCCGCCTGCTGGCCGGAACCGATACGCCGTCGCCGGAAATGGTGGAGGCGCTGACGGAAAAATACGGCCTGGATCAGGACCTGCATATTCAGTTCATCCGATATGTGGGCAATCTGCTCAAGGGGGATATGGGTACCTCCATTTATACCAATGAGCCTGTGGCAAAGGAAATCATGGACCGCCTGCTTCCCACCATCCTGCTGGCGCTGACAGCCAGCCTGACGGCGCTGATCCTGGGAACGCTGCTGGGTATTTTCTGTGCCCGGCATGTAGGCTCCAAGCTGGACATGGCCTTTGGCAGCGTCAGCTACCTGTTTGACTCCACGCCCAGCTTCTGGCTGGGGCTGATGCTGATCCTGGTCTTTGCCTCCACCCTGCGGATATTGCCCACAGCGGGAATGGTGGACCTGCGGGCCGGCCACACCGGGTTTGCCTATGTGCTGGATGTGGCAAAGCATCTGATCCTGCCGGGGCTGTCCCTTTCCCTGACATTGATCCCCTACTATTTCCGGATCGCCCGTTCCTCTGTGATCCAGGTCATGAATGAGGACTTCATTACCACCCTGCGGGCCACCGGCGCGCCGGAGAATTTTATTTTCAATCGCTATGTGTTCCGCAACGCGATCCTGCCCACCGTTACCATTTTCGGTATCCAGCTGGCGTTTCTGATCACCGGTGCTTCTATCGTGGAAATCGTATTTTCCTGGCCGGGCCTGGGCAGCTTTATGATGACCGCCATCTCCCGCCGGGATTACCCGCTGCTGATGGGAATTTACCTGGTTATGAGCATCTGCGTGGCGGTGATGATGATCGTGGTGGATGTGCTGTATTCCGCTCTGGATCCCCGCATCAGCCATGAGGCCCAGAAGTAAGGAGGGAACCATGAAACAAACATTGAAGAGAGCGTGGACTGTGACCCTGGGGAACCCTCAGCTGAAGATCGGGCTGGTGCTGCTGTGCATTCTCCTGTTGGTGGCGCTGTTTGCGCCGGTGATTGCTCCCTATGATCCCTATTTCATGTCGGATGAGCTGGTGGAAGCGCCCTCCGCTCTCCATCCGCTGGGTACCGACGGCCTGGGCCGGGACATTTTGTCCATGCTGATTTTCGGCACCAGGACGTCCCTGGTGGTAGGCGTCACCGCCGCCTTTATCGCCGGCATTATCGGCACGCTGATCGGCGGCGTGGCCGGCTATTTCGGCGGAAAGGTGGACGCGGTGCTGGGCGAGCTCATTAACGTGTTTATGATGATGCCCACCTTCTTCCTGGTGCTGATCGTGGTGGCGCTGTTTGGCTCCGGCCTGTTCAACGTGATGGTGGTCATGGGTCTTACCAGCTGGGTAAGCAACGCCAAGCTCATGCGGGCCCAGGCCATGAGCCTTCGTCAGCGGACCTTTGTCCGCTCGGCGGAAGCCATTGGGGAGGGGCGGCTGCTGATCCTCTTCCGCCATGTGGTCCCCAACGGGATTTTCCCCATTATTGCCAATACCACCATGGGCATCGCCAGCGCCATCCTGACGGAGTCCAGCCTGGCCTTCCTGGGCCTGGGGGACCCCAACGTCATCAGCTGGGGGCAGGTGATTCAGAGCGGAAAGAGCTATCTGACAAACGGCTGGTGGATCTGTCTGTTCGGCGGCCTTGCCATTATTTATACGGTGGTGACCTTTTATCTGATCGGCGACGGCCTGAACCGGGTGCTCAGTCCCAAGCTGCGGAACTTGGGGAAGGAGGGATAAACCGTGGCGCTTTTATCTTTGCAGGATGTATCTGTTACCTACCTGTCCGGAGGAAAACGGGTTCACGCGATTAACCACGTCTCCCTGGATGTGGAAAAAGGGGAATCCCTGGGAATCGTAGGAGAATCCGGCTCCGGCAAGACGACTCTCATTATGGCGGTACTGCGGCTGCTGCCCCCCGGCCGGGCCCGGGTGGAGGGTACTGCGGAGCTGGAGGGCCGGGATCTGTTCCAGATGTCGGACCAGGAGCTGTCCACGGTCCGCTGGGAGCAAATGTCCGTTGTATTCCAGAAAGCCATGAATGCCCTGAGTCCCGTTCACCGGATCGGGAAATTCCTCTCTGATATCTACCGTCTGCACCGGCCGGACGTCAACAAGCGGGACGCCCGCCGGGCGGTGGAGGAGCTGCTGATCCTGGTAAATCTTCCGCCCCGGGTTTTCAATCTCTATCCCCATGAGCTCTCCGGCGGCATGATGCAGCGGGTGTCCATCGCCATGAGCCTTCTCTTTACGCCCAGACTGCTGATCATGGATGAGGCCACCACTGCCTTGGATGTGGTGACCCAGAACCAGATCCTGGATGAGATCGTGGAGCTGGAGGAAAGGATGGACATTACCCGGGTAATGATTACCCATGATATTTCCGTGGTAGCCGGCACCTGCAAAAACGTGGCAGTGCTGTATGCCGGCAGCCTCCTGGAGTTCGGCCCTGTGGATGAGGTTCTGGTGGAGCCCATGCATCCCTATACCAAGGGACTTATTGAGAGCTTCCCCACCTTTGAGGCAGAGGAACGGGAACCGTTGGTGAGTATTGGCGGTTCTTTGCCGGATCTGGTGGAGCTGCCCCAGGGGTGTGTGTTTGCCCCCCGGTGCAAATACGCCTGCGATCTCTGCCGGCAAAAGACGCCGGAAATGCGCAGCTTTGGCGGGAAGCGGAAGGCAGCCTGTCATTTTGCGGGAGGTGAGTTCCATGAATGAGGAAAAACGGGAACAGACCCCGATTTTGCGGGTGGATGATGTGCGGTGCCATTATCCCCAGAAGAAAAAGTACGTCCGCTCCGACGGCACAGTGATCCGCAAGGCGGTAGTAAAAGCGGTGGACGGCGTCAGCTTTTCCATTCCCAAGGGAGAGATCCTGGGCGTGATCGGCGAGTCCGGCTGTGGGAAAAGCTCTCTGGGCCGGCTGCTGGTGCGGCTGGAAAAGTGCACCTCCGGCAAGATTTATCTGGATGGGCAGGACATGGAGAACCTGTACCGTAAGGACCGGCTGGCGTTTCGCCGCCGTACCCAGATGGTGTTCCAGAACCCCTTTGACACCTTTGATCCCCGTCATTCCATCGGGAAAATCCTGATGGATACCATGAAGCTCCACCACATCGGCGCCAATGACCAGGAGCGCCGGGAGATGGCCATTGCGGAGCTGGCCTCAGCAGGGCTGCTTCCGGCGGAGAGCTTCCTCCAGCGATTTCCTCACGAGTTTTCCGGCGGCCAGCTCCAGCGGATTTCCATTCTGCGTTCCATGCTTTTGGGGCCGGATGTAATGGTGGCCGACGAGCCGGTTTCCATGCTGGATGTCTCCATCCGGGCGGATATCATCAACCTCCTGTATGAGAGCACCCGCAAGAAAAATACGGCCATGGTGTTCATCAGTCATGACATTACCACCACCCGCTATATCTCCGACAGCATTGCCGTTATGTATCTGGGACGGATTGTGGAGATGGGACAGGCCGACGAGGTAGTGACCGCGCCCCGGCATCCCTATACGAAAGCCCTGATCTCCAACTGCGGCAGCATTGATCCCCGGGTTAAGAAAAAGGCCATTTATCTCCCCGGGGAGCCTCCCACGCCGGTGGATATTCCCTCCGGCTGTCCCTTCTGGCCCCGCTGCCCCCAGGCCACCAAGGAATGCCGGCAGCAGGAGCAGCAGCTGAAGGATATGGGCGGCAACCACTTTGTCCGGTGTAGCCAGGTAACTGGTCTTTAAGGATATACCATATTAAAAGGAGGATTTTCAGGTGAAGCGATTTTTGACTCTTACCCTTGCATTGGCAATGGTGCTGGCCTTGCTGGCCGGCTGCGGCGGCAACAACAGCGGCCAGAACTCCAACAGCACCGATGGGAGCCAGTCCGACGCTCCCGATGGCATCAAAACCGGCGGTACCATCATTATCGGCCAGTCTGCCGAACCGATTACCCTCAACCCCAACGGCAAAACGGATAACTCCATGACCATTGTGGCCCAGAACGTGTTCAGCCGCCTGCTCAAGACCAACAACAACGAGGAGGTCATTCTGGACCTGGCTACCGGCTACACGGTCAGCGAGGACGGAAAATCTTACACCTTTACCCTGCCGGAAAATGTGAATTTCCATGACGGCGAGCCCCTGACCAGTGACGACGTGAAGTTCACCTTTGAGGAGATCCTGCGGCAGCAGTGCCAGGCCGCCACCTCCCTGGCCAGCATCGAGAGCATCGAGTGCCCCGACGACTACACGGTGGTGTTCCACCTCAGCCAGATCGACGCCCGTTTCCTCAGCGCCCTGGCCTATAACGGCACCTTCATTCTGCCCCGCCATGTCTACGAGGGACAGGACTGGATGACCGATGATTCCATGCAGACCCCTGTGGGCACCGGCCCCTTCAAGTATGACAGCTGGGAGAAGGGCGTGAGCATCACTCTGGTGCGCAACGACGACTTCTTCCGGGGTCCGGAGCTGCCCTATCTGGATCGGGTGATTTACAGCTATATTGCCGATACCAACACAGCCATGCAGTCCTTCTATAACGGTGAGCTGGATGTTCTGGGTATCATTGCTCCCTCCAGTGAGCTGGAGACCCTGCTGAACAATCAGGATCTGAACAACTTCAAGACCATTTATCCCTCCCGGTTCTTCATTGGCTTTGATTTGAGCAGGGAGCCCTTCAACGACCTGAACTTCCGCATGGCCGTGGCCCACGCCACAGACGCGGACGACATCGTCAACCGGGCTATGGGCGGTATCGGCCAGAAGGCCACCACCTATGTTACGCCGTTGTACTCCTGGGCCTGCAACACGGATCCCGAGGCGGCGGTGCTTGCGTACGATCTGGAAAAGGCCAAGGAGTATATGGAAAAGACCGGCCTTACCAAGGACGCCGACGGTTTCTATCTCCACCTGACTCTGGATACCTATAACTATGAGCCCTTCCCGGATATGGCCCAGGTTATCAAGAACCAGATGGCGGAGATCGGCATTGACGTTAAGATCAATATGCTGGAATACGCCGCCTGGGACGAAAAGGTGGCCCAGCAGAAGGACTTTGAGATGACGCTGTACGGCGGCTATCAGGGCCCCGACGTTTCCGCCATCGGCGATATCCTGAGCACCGGCGGAGCGTTCAACTTCTTCAGCTATTCCAATCCCGAGGTGGATGAGCTTCTGGCCCAGGGTGCCAGCCAGCCCACCTTTGAGCAGCGGGCTCCCTACTATATGGAGATGCAGGAGATCCTGGCCCAGGAGGTGCCTATCGTCCTGATCTCTGAGTGGCTGGGGTATTCTCCCGCGTACACCTATGTAAAGAACCATCCCTATTCGGACGAGGCAGTGGGTATGTGCGCCTACGGCGAGTATACCTATTGCTGGCTGGACAACTGACCGGGAAGCAGCACTGCGGAGCTTTTCCGCAGTGCTGCACCCGCTAGTACATGACGCAGAGAGGTGAACCAATGGATATTGCCCAGATTCTCCGTTACATCCCTGATTATCAGGTGTTTTATACCGTGGATGAGCTGGATCAGCAGGCCCGGCTCCTGGCAGAAAAATACCCTGATGTGATCCATACCGAGGTGATCGGCACGTCCCGCCAGGGGCATCCGATCCAATCCATGGTGCTGGGCCATGGGCCGAAAAATGCCCTGTGCTTTGCCTGTCCCCACCCCAATGAACCCATTGGGGCCATGACGATGATCGCCATGGCGGAAATTTTCGGCGCCCACCCTGAGATCCTGGAGGAGACAGGGTTCACCTGGCGTCTGATCCCCTGCATCGACCCGGACGGCACCCGCCTCAATGAGGGGTGGTTCAAGGGCCCCTTCAGCCTTGGGGAGTATATCAAGGGGTTTTACCGCCCCCCGGGAAACAAGCAGGTGGAGTGGACCTTCCCCATCAACATCCGGGGAGCGAAATTCGACGACCCCCTGCCGGAAACCCGGGCCCTGATGAAGCTCATTGACCAGCTGAAGCCGGAATTTATGTTTTCCCTGCACAACTGCGCCTTTGGCGGGGCCTACTGGTACCTGACGGACAACATTCCCGAGCTGTGTGCCAAGCTGGAAAACGCTGCCCGCCGCCAGGAAGTGCCCCTGCATCTGGGGGAGCCGGAGTCGGCATATATCACCAAGTACTCTCCCGCGGTGCACAGCATGATGTCCGTAACCGCCATGGTCAACTATATGATCCGCTTCGGCGGCGGCGTTCCCAGAACCACCATGAAGTGCGGCGGCTGTTCGGCAGACTATGTGGCTTCGGTGTGCAAGTGTATGACCATGATGGCGGAGCTTCCTTATTTCTATGACAAGCGGATTGAGGACACTTCGCCCTATGGAGGGATGACCCGCCGGGAGGCGGTGCTGGAAAACATCCGGCTCAATACGGAAAATTACGCGGTACTGGGGAA
>JAGHHM010000083.1 GCA_017887695.1 Oscillospiraceae bacterium
AAGGTCGACGTTCTGTAATGGAACCAGTTGGAGGGCACAGCATGAAAGACTTGCTGCTCTACATCGCCAGAAACCTGGTGGAAGATCCCGACGCCGTCTCTGTTACGGAGATCCAGGGCGATCAGGAACTGACGCTGGAGCTGCGTGTCGCCCCCGACGACATGGGTAAAGTGATCGGCCGCCAGGGCCGTATCGCCAAGGAGATCCGGACTTTGATCCGCTCCTGCGCCCAGCGCACCGGCCAGAAAGTTTCGGTGGATATCGTAGACTGAACAGCAGCCCGCCTACTTCCGGCGGGCTGCTTTCATGTCCTGACCGGACAGCAAGCATCCCCCATTGCCCTTTTCCCTTCCATATAGTACAATAGCTACCATACTGATCGTACAACTACCGCGCAAAGGAGAACCGCTATGGTCCAGGAATTTATTACCGCAGGCAAGATTGTGGGCGCTCATGGCGTCCGCGGAGAAGTAAAGCTTCTCCCACAGGGTATTGACACCGCTTCTCTCGCCCTCTTCAGTACCTATTATATTGACGGTGCCCCTATTGTCCCTAGTGCCCGCCGGGAACATAAGGGTTGCCTGCTCATCAAACTCCCGGGAGTAGACGACATGGACGCCGCCCTGGCGCTGAAGGGTAAAGCCGTGGCAGTACGCCGTCAGGATGGAACGCTCCCTGCCGGTGTTTATTTTGATCAGGAGCTGGTGGGCCTCACTGCCAGAGATGCAGAGACCGGAAATCCTCTGGGAAAGGTTGAAGAGGTTCTTCTCTACCCCGCTCATAAGATCTACGCCGTACGGGGCGGAAAGGATGAATACCTTATCCCTGCGGTACCAGCATTTGTAAAGGATATCAACATTACAGAAGGATATATGGATATTTACGTCTGGGAGGGGATGGGCAGCCATGAGGATTGATATTATGACCCTGTTTCCCGAAACTGTCGGGGATATGATGAATGAGTCTATCCTGGGCCGGGCACAGGAACGAGGCTTTATCCGTATCGAAGCCCATCAGATCCGGGACTATACAGTCAACAAGCAGAAGCAGGTGGATGATTACCCTTATGGCGGCGGCCGTGGCGCGGTGATGCAGGCCGATCCCCTCTACCGCTGCTGGGCTTACATAAAAGAAAATTTCGGCACCGACCACACCCGCACCATTTATCTCTCTCCATGCGGAACCACGTTCTGCCAGGAAAAGGCCCGGCAGCTTCTCCGGGATTACGACCATCTGATCCTGGTCTGCGGTCACTATGAGGGTATCGACGAACGCTTTATCGAAGAATGCGTGGACGAAGAAATCTCCATGGGTGACTTTGTCCTTACCGGCGGCGAGATTCCCGCTATGGCGGTGGCTGACGCCGTATGCCGCATGGTGCCCGGCGTTCTCCCTGAAGCCGCCTGCTACGAGGAAGAAAGCCACTGGAACGGCCTTCTGGAATATCCTCAGTACAGCCGTCCCGAGGAATGGCATGGCCGAAAGGTGCCGGACATTCTCCTCAGCGGCCACCACGAAAAGGTACGCTTATGGCGGAAAAAACAGGCCATGCTCCGTACCCTCCGCCGCCGTCCGGATATGTTCCGTGAAAAGGACTTCATGTCCACCAAGGCTGACCGGCGGTTACTGGCGGAGGTCTATGAGGAGCTTCGCCAGGAAAAATCGGCCCGTTCCGACTGCCAAGGAGACCTTCCCTGCTCCCCTGATCAGCAGCTGTAATAATTGTATACTCTCAAAGATCCCCCCTCCCTCCACCACCTACATCCCATAAAAGCATCTGCATTCATATAAAAATCTCCCCCATTGCCCTGTGCAATGGGGGAGATTTTTTATCCGGGACATCCGCCACGGAAAAGCTCGGACCGGTACACAAAGGCACCTGCTGCCTGAAAACACTGCGAGGATTAGATGTTACTTTTGTTACCACTAATGTTACTTTTTTCTATCTTTTGCAAGATTTTTCCTGGACATAATCAATAAAATTTGCCCTTATGTTAACTATATGGCCATAAAATGTTTGAAAAAGCTTGACAAATCCTCATTTATCCGGTATACTACACGAAGTTTTCGGAAAAGTAACAAAAGTTACAAATCGGTTGCATATACTGATCCGGGAAAGGAAATCTGACTCATCCTTTCTTCCGGGCAGACTGGCGCAGGCAGATATTTTACTCCGCTGTTGCCCGGGGACATGCAACGATCCCACACGGTTGTCCTTTTTTGAAAACCAATGGAGGTACAAGTATCATGTTTGAAAGAAGCAAGAAAGCCGCTTCCCTGATGAAACGGCTGATCGCTGTCGCAGCTGTACCGGCCCTCTCTGTCCTCGCCCTCTCTCTGGCGCCCCATCCCACAGACAACGACGCCAGCGCCATGTACGTCGTTACTGACGACGCTTATGTCCACGTCGATGACCTTACTGCCGACGTATTCCTCACCGACAGCTCTGCTGAGCTGGTCTCCCGGAAAGACGGGAACGACCTGCTCCTGTCTGCCGGGCAGGACGTGACGGTTACCTATCAGGATGCCGCCACTTCTGCTGTCTCCCGTGAAGAGACAGTTTCCCAGCTTCTCAGCCGCCTGGGTATCCAGCCCAGCCCCCTGGAAATGGTTTCTGTGGCCTTTCTGGATAGCGGCGTAGAGATCAACATTTCCTCTGAGCTTGTTTTCTATGAGCATGTCTCCACCGTTACTGAGCACGAGGTAGTGTATCAGTACAATAACCAGAAGCCTGACTGGTATGAAAATGTTATCCAGGAGGGCAGTGACGGAGAGTACAGCGAAACCTATGAGATCATCTATCAGGACGGTGTAGAAACTGCCCGGCAGCTGATCGACGTGGTAGATACCCAGCCGGTACCTGCCATCATTGAAAAAGGCACCATTGCCAACTTTGCCAATAACAGCGACCCGGTGGCATCCATTGATACCAACGACGACGGCAGCGGCACCATCACCCTGGAGAACGGACAGGTCCTCACCTTCAGCGAGGCCCGCACTATGAAGGGTACCGCCTATACTGCCGGAGAGGGCAAAGTGGGCACCATCACCGCCACCGGCACTACTGTCCGTCTGGGCGTGGTGGCTGTGGACCGGAAGGTCCTGCCGCTGGGTACCAAGGTTTATGTTGTTTCCAACGACGGCCAGTATACCTATGGCTTTGCCATTGCTGAGGATACCGGTGTCCGGGGCAATATGATTGACCTGTATATGAACACCTATAACGATTGCATTCAGTTCGGAGTACGGGACTGCACCGTATACGTTCTGGATTGACAGAGAGTTTTTCCGACAACTGCGACATGATGAAACACGGGACCCGCACAAGCGGGTCCCGTGTTTTATATTTCCAATACAGTGCCTTTAGAAGAATCAAGCAGAAGCCTCATTTCAGGCAAGCAGCTCCCACAGCAGCTTGATAAACAGCATCCCCAACACCACAAAGATCATACCCTTGATCTTCTTTCCACCGCCCCGGATGGCGTACAGTGCACCGCAGTAATTTCCCACAATGCTGCAGATCGTAGCCGGAATCACCAGCTGCCACATAACGCTGCTGCCAACAATGAAGGACACAGCAGCAGCGATATTGCTGGCCAGGTTCCCCACCTTGGCACAGCCGGAGGCAGTAACCATATCCAGGGACAACAGGGCGGTAAAGGCCATGATCATAAAGGTACCGGTGCCCGGTCCGATCATACCATCATAGCAGCCAATCGCCAGGCCAATCCCCAGGCTCACCAGCAGCTCATAGCTCCTGCTGTGAGTCATCTCTCCAGTCTCCTGGCCAAAGTCCTTCTTCAGCACCAGGAATACCGCCACCGCCGGCAGTGCCACCAGCATCAATCCCTGAAGCAAAGAATCTGACAAAAGCTTGGCGATTTCCGCGCCGATATAGCCTCCCGCCAAAGCACCCGCTGCCGCCGGCAGTGCCACCGACATGCGAATCTTACCGCTGCGGAAATACTTCACCGTGGCGGCAGCGGTACCGATACCATTGACCACCTTGTTGGTACCGGCGGCAAAATGCACCGGCACCCCGGCCATCATATAGGCTGGCAGGGTAATAAGGCCTCCTCCGCCGGCTACACTATCCACGAAGCCTCCCAAAAAAATCAGTGGGCACACGATCAGGCACATCTTCAGCAGTTCATCCACAGGCATTCCCTCCACATACTCGCCGCCTTGTCCGGCCAACGCCCCGCGACACGGCAGATACACATTTCGGCTTCCTATTGTATCACAGCATTTTACAAAATACCACCGGTTTCCGTCATTCCCGCTATAAAATATCAAAAGAGGATATGGAGATTTCGCTCCATCTGTGGTACAATAGCGCCACGGCAATATATGCGGACAAAGCTCCCCCCGCTTCACAGGAACCGCGGCCCCTCCTCCCCGCTTTTCGGCGAAGGTATGGCAGCCGCTTCAGGAGGATATATGATGGATCTATGCAGCTTCCAAGATATTAAGGCACTGCTCAGCCGCCACGGCTTTCGCTTCTCCAAGTCCATGGGACAGAACTTTCTGATCGAGGACTGGGTGCCGAGGGACATTGCTCAGGCCAGCGGCGCCGGGCCAGGCACCGGCGTGCTGGAAATCGGCCCCGGCATTGGCCCCCTTACCCGTGAGCTCTGCGCCCGGGCAGACAAGGTGGTGTCCGTGGAATTGGACAAGGCTCTGCTGCCGGTGCTGGCAGAGACTATGGCCGGGGCAGAGAATTTTACCCTGATTCCCGGAGATATTCTGAAAACCGATATCCCCGGCCTGGTGGATGACCACTTTTCCGGCTTGACGCCCCTGGTGTGCGCCAACCTGCCCTACAACATCACCACGCCCGTCCTTACCGCCCTGGTGGAAACCCATCGCTTCGCCGCCATCACCGTAATGATTCAGCGGGAAGTGGCCCTGCGGATTGCCGCTGCCCCCGGTACAGAGGATTACGGTGCTTTCTCCCTCTATATGCAATACCACACGGAGCCGGAGGTCCTTTTCGATGTACCGCCTTCCTGCTTTTACCCTGCGCCAAAGGTTATTTCTTCTGTCCTCCGCTGTCGGGTGCGCACTGCCCCGCCAGTGACTCCCGTCTGCGGCGAGGCCTTTTTGTTCCGAGTGATCCGTGCCGGCTTTGCCCAGCGGCGAAAGACCCTGGTCAATAGTCTCAGCTCCGTTTTCGGCAGCCAGCTGGACAAAGGCGCCATTGCCTCCGCTGTGGCCGCCTGCGGCCTGGACGCCTCCGTTCGTGGAGAACGGCTGGGCCTGGAAGCATATTCCGCCCTGGCCGACCAGCTCCATAGCCTCCTGCCTGGCGGGCAGGGATAAACCTGTTATATAAACGCCGCCCTGACCCGGCATGGGTACAGGGCGGCATTTTTTGCTTTCAGATACCATGGCAGCCATAAGAAAGCTGCGCCTTCCTCAACTGGTTGACACGGTGTAAAGAGAATAAAAGTATCCCTTGCGGTCCATCAGGCTCTGGTAGGTTCCCTTTTCACACAGAGTTCCTCCCCGCAGCACCAGGATCTCGTCATATCGCTCCAGCAGGGCCGCCTCCAGCCGATGAGTCACTACCAGACGGGTAAGGCCCTCCAATCCCAGGATGGCGTCGGTGACTTCCCAGGCGGTTCTGCTGTCCAGAGCAGCGGTAGCCTCGTCCAGCAGCAGCACCGGCGTTCCCCGCAGAAGGCTGCGGGCAATGGACACCCGCTGCCGCTCCCCACCGGAAAGATTGACGCCGTTTTCTCCGCACAAATAGTCCTTTCCCTTCTGGGAAATCAGCTGTGTAAGGCCAGAATCCTTTACTGCTTTTTTCACCTGTTCCTCAGGGAAATCCCGGAACATCGTAATATTCCGCCAGATGGTATCATCAAAAAGGAACACATTCTGCCCGATCAGGCTCATGAGATCGTATAGGCTGTTGGGATCTACTCCCCTCAGTTCCCGGCCATCGATGCGGATAGAGCCGGCATAGCTGCTGTCGGCACCCATCAGCAGATTCAAAAGCGTACTCTTGCCGCTGCCGGAGGCCCCTACCAGGGCATAGCGTTTCCCCGCTTCCATGCGGAAAGATATGTTTTGAAGCACCGGTTTTCCTTCCTCGTAGGCGTAGGACAAATTCTCCAGTTCTATGGCTTCTGTCAGCACCGGCGGGATCACTTCGCCCCGCTGCTCCGCGTTTTCTTCTGCTATCGTCGCCAGCTTCTCGATCAAGGCCACAGCGGCCTTTCGGCCTGCCCAATACTGGGGCACCGCTTTAATGGGATCAAAAATAAAATTGCAGAGATTGACCACAATGAACACCGTCCCAGCGGTAATCTCTCCTCGAATGGCCAGCCAAGCGCCAAAGATAAAAATGCCAAACTGCACCATAGCCCCGCAGAAAATGCCGCTGATTGTTCCCAGAAGTCCATCCCACCATCTTCTCTTTTCCTTTGCCCGCTCTGTCTCCCGGTTTTCCCGCTCAAAAAGTGTCTGGGCCTCCCTTTCCGCCTTAAAGCTCTTGATGACAGAAAAGCCTCCCAGCAGATCTTTGATCTGGGCTACAAACCGTTCGTTTTGATTGCTGACCACCTTCTCCCGGCGGCTAAGCTCCCCGCCCATGGTAAAAGACACCGCCAGGGGAAGCATACTCAGCAGCAGGGTGGCCAAAGCCAGCTTCCAACTATACCAGAACATCATGGCCAGCGCCGCACAGAAAAGCAGGCATTGATGCACCAGGAGCAGGGATCGATTCAGATAGTTCTCCTCCAGAGAATTGGTATCGTTGGTCAATACGGACAGATACCGTCCGGTATTTTCCCGGGAAAAGGCGCTGATACTCTTTTCTGACATCCGGGAAAAGGCCAGGTTCTTATATTGTGTCAGGGCACGATGGATAAAAAGGCTTTTGCACTTCTGCATCAGCAGCTCCAGCACACTTACTCCAACGCTGAATATCAGCGCAAAGCGAAGTATCCACCACAGCCGCTCCATACTGCCGGCAGTGATGATATCCAGTACCTCCCCCAGCATCCAGGAATATACCAGATTGATGGGCGTACCCAGAATCAGCATAGCCAGGGCCGCCGTATGATAAAACCGGTTTCCCCGGTAAAACGCCTGCATATAGGGCTTGGCGGCCTCAGAGACTCCTTTCATGATTCTCTCTTCCCCCTTCTTCCTCTTCCCATACAAACAACGGTTTTTCCCTGGTTTGCCAATTCATCTGAAATCCTTCTCTCTTCTCCATCAGGATCTGGGCCAGGTACAGAAACGGCACCAACGCTCCCCGTTCCTGAACCATCCATGTGGATACCTCTCCGGTCTCCAGAACGATTTCCTGCCGGGACAGCAGGTTCAGCTTTTCCATGGCATCCAGCGCCTCTACTGCCTGCTCAACAGAAATCCCCAGCACTTTGGCCAAGGCAGCGGCAGTATAACAACGGCTCTCCTGGCTGTAAAGATACCGCAGCAAAACCATAGCCCCCGGCAAAGCAAGAGCAGAAAAAAGCTGTCGATACCTCTCATCCGGCGCCAGAAACTGCTGGTATCCTCCCTTGGGCTCCGGGAACAGAAGCATGAAGGAGAGATCCTCCGCCCCGATCCCCAGCGAGAGTCCCTGGTCCGTCTCTACCATCGTTTTCAGCACAACTGAGTCAGTTCCCTCCTCTATTGGGATAGCACAGCGATCCATGTACTGATCCGCTATCTTCAAGGCATTGTGGCTCATCAGGCCCCGGCAGGCATACCACACCAGGCGGCACAGGGCATCCAGCCGTTTCTCCTCCGGCAGTCCGCTCATCCAATCTGTAACCGCTGCACGAATGTCCCCGCCGCTGACCTCCCGGCCGAAAAGGGCATCAATGGACACCCCCAGCCGGTCCGCAATAGATGGCAGCAGCGCCACATCCGGCGTACCACCACACTCCCAGCGGCTCACTGCCTGGGTGCTGACTCCTACTGCCTGCCCCAGTTCCTCCTGCGTGAGGCCTGCCGCCTTCCGATATCGGGCAATGTGAGCGCCAATACCCATAGTTTCCATTGTACCGCCCCCTAAAATCAATTTTCAATTGTATTATATAGCAATGCTGCATTGACTGCAATGCAGGTATTTTTTATAAAATTCAATAGAAACTTGATATTTCCATTCTCATCTATGCCGCACTGGCAAAACAGGCGCACGGACAAACAGCCGCGCCGAAAAATACCGGCGCGGCTGTTTATGTTTTCTATTCTTATTTTTATCGCGCTTCCTCCCGGGGACCGGGGCGAAAGGCTTCCTCCTCCACCAGCAGCTCCAGCTGCCCAGCGGAAAGTTCCGTAAGCTTTTCCTGCAGGCTTTGCGTCTGCTCTGCCGGAAGCAAAACCGACAGCACCACATCAGCACCAAAGTCCGTGCCGGCAATAATTCCTCCCTCCATCTCCACCAGCAGCCGCACCCGTTCATACATGGCATAGCTGGAGGGAATGGCAATGGTGGCCCACAGCCGCATCCGGCTGACGCCTGCCTCATTGAGAGCCAGCTTGGCGGTTCCGCCATAGGCCCGGGTAAGGCCCCCTGCCCCCAACAGAATACCACCAAAGTACCGAGTCACCACACAGCAAACGTTGGTGACCTCCTCCCGGAGAAAGACATTGAGCATGGGCTGACCGGCAGTGCCCTGAGGCTCCCCATCATCACCATAGCGCAGGATGTTCCCTTCCCGGAGTACATAGCACCAGCAATTATGGCGGGCATCATGGTGACGCTTGCGGGTCTCCTCAATATAACGGCGGGCTTCCTCCTCGCTGTCTACTGGCCAGACATGGCCAATAAAACGGGATCGCTTCTCCACATACTCAGCCTCTCCCTGGCCAAAGGGCACAATATAGCTCTCACTCACCGGCTTCTCCTCCTCTTCCAATCCTCCCGCAGCAGGACATAGAACCGGGTCAGCCGGTCCTCCGCAAATTCATCGCTAAGCCGCTGGTCAAATGCATGAGAAAAACCACACCGCTCAATTACCCGGCGGGATCGGTCGTTTTCCGCATAGTGACTACACCAAATTGCTTGTAAACCAAGGACTGTAAAGCCATATTCCAGCACACGACTTGCTGCCTCCGTCATAAGGCCGCGCCCCCAATAGGCAGGGCTGAGGGCGTAACCCAGCTCATCAGAGAGGCCCTCCTCCCCTCTGGGACGCCCCACAAACCCCACAGACCCCACTACATGACCGCTTTCCCTGTCCACAATGGCAAACACATTGGGCGCAGAAAAAACAGTATGAATGGTACGCAGACTTTCCTCCACATTGGCATGGGGCTTCCAGCCTGCAGCGGGGCCCACCCGGGGATCCCGTGCGTAGGCATACAGATCCGAAGCATCTCCATCAGCAAAGGGCCGCAGAAGAGTCCGTGCTGTTTCTAAAATCATGCTTATCCCTCCTTGCCGATCCTCCGCCAATCTACAAATTTCCTTATCAGCAGATTCCGCTCTTCACACACACTCATGCTCCTTCATGCAAAGCAAGAAATGCGGAAAAGTATCTCCCGATTGCCAGGTATTTGCTTCTTGCTTCACCCGGCAAACAGGACATACATCTTGAGATAACGCCGCAGCGCCATTACTCCCAGGGCTCCTTCGGCTCCACCCAGCCCTCAATGTAGGGCTTGACCAAACCGATGGCCCGAGGATTGCACACCGCCTTCACGTCAATAGTTTCCCCATACTCCACCGACTCCACCTTGGCATCCTTATAGAGAACGTCCAGGAGCCCGGCCTTGTCATAGGGGATGTGCAGCGTCACCCGCCTTGTGCCTTTATCCAGGAGCTTGTCAATGGCCCGCAGCAGTTGGTCCAGTCCCTCGCCGGTCTTGGCGGAAATATTCACGGTGTCCTCACCATGAGGCCGGATATCCCCCCAAAACAGGTCGCTCTTATTATACACCCGCAGGCAAGGGGTTTGCTCCGCCCCCAGCTCCCGGATCAGGTCATCCACGATGGCCGCCTGCTCCTGCCATTCGGGGTTAGAGATGTCAATGACATGGAGCAGCATGTCAGCATACTCCAGCTCCTCCAGAGTGGCCTTGAAGGCATCTACCAGCTGGTGGGGCAGCTTCCGGATGAATCCTACTGTATCGGAAATCACCACGTCCAGAGTATCGCTGACCGACAGCAGGCGGCTGGTGGTATCCAGGGTGTCAAACAGCCGGTTATTGGCGGGGATCCCCGCATCTGTCAGAGCGTTAAGGAGAGTAGACTTCCCAGCATTGGTGTAGCCCACGATGGCCACCACCGGAATCTCATTCTTCATCCGGCGCTGACGTTGGGTGCCCCGGACCCTTCTGACCTCCTCCAGCTCCTCTTTCAGCTTGTCAATTTTCCGGTGGATGTGCCGCCGGTCCGTCTCCAGCTGGGTCTCACCGGGGCCCTTGGAACCAATAGGGCCTTTGCCGCTGGTACCCGCCTGGCGCTCCAGGTGGGTCCACATACCCGTCAGTCGGGGCAACAGATACTGATACTGGGCCAGCTCCACCTGGAGACGTCCTTCCCGGGTCCTGGCCCGCTGGGCAAAAATGTCCAAAATCAAGGCGCTGCGGTCCAGCACCTGGACCTTCAGATCCTCTGTGAGGGCCCGCATCTGGGAAGGACTCAGGTCGTTGTCAAAGATGACCATGGTGGCCTCCTCGTTGACCACCAGCTCCCGGATCTCCGCCACCTTGCCCTCGCCGATAAACGTACGGGGCTCCGGAGAAAAGCGGTTTTGCAGCACCAAAGCTGCCACTTCGCCTCCCGCCGTCTCCACCAGGGCCGCCAGCTCCTCCAGGGTGTCCTCATCGGCGTTGTCCCGCTTATCCAGCTTGGGACTGCTCAGCCCCACCAGCACCGCCCGATCCCGGGGTTTCTCTAAGCTTTTCTGTTCTTTGATGGTTTCGTTCATAATACCTCGCCAGATCACATTTTGGTACTAGTATAGCCGAAAGCCTCCATTTTTGCAATGGGCCCGGCCTCCTGAAAGCAGAAAAACACCGCGCCGCAGACATGCGGCGCGGTGCGTATTTGTAATGCAATTACTTGTCCAGACCGAACTTCTTGTTGAACTTGGCCACGCGTCCGCCGGTATCGACCAGCTTCTGCTTGCCAGTGAAGAAGGGGTGACACTTAGAGCAGACTTCCACGCGAATGTCCTTCTTCGTGGAACCTGTCTCAATTACATTACCGCAGGCGCATTTAATCGTAGTCTGCTGATAATTGGGATGGATACCTTCCTTCATTGCTCTTGTTCACCTCTTTCCTCGTAAAGTCAGCCCGCAGCTTTCACTACAAAGCCAAATGGTAGTATAGCACACTATATCTGCTAATGCAAGTATTTTTTACGAAAATCCTGCATTTTTCCGCAGATACCAGGCCGATCACTGTAAGACAGCGCTGATATCTACCGGCGTACCGTCACTCCACAGCCGCTCCAGAGAATAAAAGCTCCGGGCTTCGTCATTAAATACATGAACCACCACGCAGCCGTAGTCCAGCAGCACCCAAATGCCGCCCCGGTGACCCTCCCGGTGCAGAGGCGTCTCCCCCTCCTTTTCCAGGGCTTCCTCCACAGCGTCGCACAGGGCGTTGATCTGGGTATTACTGCCGCCAGTGCAGATGACAAAATAGTCCGCCAGGCTTGTCAGCTCCGTGACCTCCATCACCTTGATGTCTGTACCCTTCTTGCTGTCCAGAGCCTTGACTGCTGCCAATGCCATTTCCTTTGGTGTCATATCTGATCTTCACTCCTTTATTGATGGTTTCCGCCGGTCTTATCCCAGCCAGCCCGGTTTCTCCTCATCCGTCCCCGTATCGGGATCTGTCGTACCCGGGTCCGTTGTTCCGGGATCCGTCGTTCCGGGGTCCGTCGTACCCGGGTCCGTTGTTCCGGGATCCGTTGTTCCGGGGTCCGTTGTTCCGGGGTCCGTTGTTCCAGGATCCGTTGTTCCAGGATCCGTTGTTCCGGGG
>JAGHHM010000084.1 GCA_017887695.1 Oscillospiraceae bacterium
GGGGCTTGACGCCGAATGGGCGGACGTCGCCAAAGCGCAGGGCGGTCACCCTTTCCTCATGAAAGCGGCCCAGCATGGTCTTTTTCGGCTCGGTATCCGAGCGCAGAAGGACGAACTGATTCTCGGTCAAGGAAACCGGCTTCCGCTCCCCCGCACCGTCCACGGTATAGAGCTCCTCCGCTGGCGCCCCTTTTTTCTTAAAGGTCGTAAGCAGACCGTCCGGGATATAGACCTCCGTCCGCCCGGTGTAGGGCTGGGCGCCGTCCGGTAGCCGGTCAGTGGTGAAGTCCTCCGCTGGCACCCCCATCATCTGGGCCCGGATGCGGGCGACCATGTCCCGGCTCACCAGCGTCACCGGCGTCCCCTCGTCCATGAGGCCCCGGCACACCTTCAGCACCCTTCCCGCCCAGCTACCGGGCTCTATCCCCTGGGGGAGGGCCGCGTCCACATGGTTGACCTCCAGGCGCACGGTGCCTCCACTGGGCAGGATCACGCTTTTTACCAAGTCGCCCCGGAGCCGCAGGTCCTCCAGGAAGCGGAGGGCCTGCCGGGCGTTGTTTCCCGCCTCGCCGTCGGCCCCCTTCAGAGTGTCCAGCTCCTCCAGTACCGCCAGAGGCAGCACGATGTGGTTGTCCTCGAAGGACTCCAGGGCGTAGGGGGCCTGGAGGAGGATATTGGCGTCCAGCACATAGGTCTTCTGCATACGTTGCGCCTGCCTTTCTGTTTTTTCATGCTTGGGAGCGGTGCCCGGAAAAACAGCGCCGGTCCGCCCTGTAAGGGCGCAAACCGGCGCTGATCATGCTCTGTTGACTTTGATCGGACTTTTTGCAACTGTGCTCCATACTGCCGCTCCCAACCGATGCCTACCGCATCTGTGTTCAGTATAGCAGACGCCTTTCCCAGCGTGCGACGGTATTTCAGTAAAGAAACCGTCAAATCCGTATGAAGTCCGTTTGCTATGAACCCGGTTTCGTTCCAGACCTCCTCTGCCTACAAGAAATTTACACACGCTCACTTTCGGAAAGCGATTTGTCAAGGACGTATTATGTCTTGATTTACCCCATTTCATAAACTCAGAGTACCGTTGTGATCCAACTGGGGTTGACTGCGGTCCCGGATTCTTTCTCGCAAAGGCACGAGCGATTTTTGCCTTGTAGCCCCGGCAAAGGACACAAGATAGTCTGGTGGTGGAGAATATAGCTGTCCCTACTGTGGTCAGCTTCTGAATGGAGACGAGATTTCCTAATCTTTCTCCTCAGAGCCGTAACCCCTTGATATCCTTGATCCGGGACAGGATGATGTTGCAGTCGCACCGGACCACCCCCGGCAAAGGGTCGATGACCTCCCGCATCAGCCGCTCCATCTCCTCGCCGGAGGCGGCCACCGCATGGACATGGAGCTTGTCCCGGCCGGTGACCCGGTAGATCTGGGTGATGGTCTCGTTTTGCCGCAGGCGCTCCGTCACCTCCGCCAGGGTCTCCGGCTGGGTCTCGATCTCAAAATAGCAGGACACCGCGCCGCTGATCTTCTGGGGGTTGACGATGGTGGTGTACTCCTCGATGATCCCCCGCTGCTCCAGCGCCTGGATGCGGGCCTTCACCGCCACCCGGGAGATGCCCACCCGCTCCCCGATCTCCGAGTAGGAGGCCCGGGCATTTTCGATCAGCAGCCGGACGATCTTCTGATCCAGCGCGTCCAATCCCTCCAGAAACAAAGCGTCTCCCCCTTCCACGGTCCTTCCTCCATTATAGGGTCTATCCGCCGAAATGTAAACCACGTCTTGACTTTGTATTCCTCCATTGCTACAATGGTTTCAAAACGTAAGTATAAACTTTCTTTTTGGATGTGATACTATGAACAAGGATCTGACCCAAGGGCCGGTGATGCGCTCCATGCTGCTGTTCGCGGTGCCCATGATCCTGGGAAACCTGCTGCAGCAGTGCTACAACGTGGCGGACACGCTGATCGTCAGCTGGTACCTGGGGCCCGACGCCCTGGCGGCCGTGGGCTCCGCCTTCACCCTGATGACCTTTCTCACCTCCATCCTGCTTGGCCTCTGCATGGGCAGCGGGGCGGTGTTCTCCATCCGCTTCGGCCAGCGGGACGAGGGGGCTTTGCGGGAGAGTGTCCGGGCCTCCTTCGTGCTCATCGCCGCTCTGACGGTGGTGCTGAACGTCCTGGCCTTTTTGTGCCTGGACGGCATCCAGGTCTTTCTCCGGGTGTCGGACGAGGCCATCTGGGCCCTGATGCGGGAGTACCTGGCGGTGATCTTCTGGGGCATTGCCGGCACGTTCCTCTACAACTACTTCGCCTGCTACCTCCGGGCGGTGGGGGACTCGGTGATGCCCCTGATCTTCCTGGCGGTCTCCGCTCTGCTGAACATCGGCCTGGACCTGTGGTTCGTCATCGGCCTCCAGCGGGGGGTGACCGGGGCGGCGGAGGCCACGGTGATCTCCCAGTACGTCTCCGGCCTGGGCCTGGGGCTCTTCGCCCTGCTCCGCTGCCCCCAGCTGCGGCCCCGGCGGGGGGATCCGCCCATCCGCTGGGCCAAAATCCGGGAGATCGGCAGCTACTCCCTGCTCACCTGCGTCCAGCAGTCTGTGATGAACCTGGGCATTTTGATGGTCCAGGGGCTGGTGAACAGCTTCGGCGACACGGTGATGGCCGCCTTTGCCGCCGGGGTGAAGATCGACGCCTTCGCCTATCTGCCGGTGCAGGAGTTCGGCAACGCATTTTCCACCTTCGTCGCGCAGAACTACGGTGCCCGGCGGGAGGACCGCATCCAAAAGGGGCTGAAGGGGGCCGTCCTGACGGCGGTGGCGTTCTCTGTGGTCATCTCCGCCCTGGTGTGGGTCTTTGCCCGGCCCCTGATGGCCCTGTTTGTGGAGGGCACCGAGACCGCCATCATCGTCGAGGGGGCCCGGTATCTCCGCACTGAGGGGGCTTTCTACTGCGGCATCGGCTGCCTGTTCCTGCTGTACGGCCTGTACCGGGCTCTGGGCCGTCCCGGCATGAGCGTGGTGCTGACGGTGATCTCCCTGGGCACCCGGGTGGCACTGGCTTACATACTCTCCGCAATTCCTGTCCTCGGTGTGGCGGGAATCTGGTGGTCTGTGCCTATCGGCTGGGCCCTTGCGGATGCTGTCGGAGTTATCTATTATTTTGTGTGTAAAAAGCGCCTATTATCTTGGAATGCTCCAGTCCAGGCATAGCTTTCATCGTAAACTACTATGCGGAAAAACAGACGGACAATTTTGGAAGAGAAGAGAAGAGGATTGCAGATATAAAAAATAACGGAAGTTTGCCCTACTTGCCAGGCCGAAGCAGCTTGAAATATCCGCCTGCGGCCAGACCGCTGTTTTGTGCCATAGGTTGAGAAAAGCCTGCGGGAAACTGAGGCCAAATTAGGACTCTCGCCCAAGAAGCTGTCCTAAAACCAGACAAAATGAAACAGCGGGTAGTAGGCAGACGTGCCTTCTCCCCGCTGCTTTTCTGTGCCGGTCAGTCCCGCAAATCGGCGGTCCAGTCGAAGATCCGCCCGGTCCGGGGATCCAGCTCAAACTCGTACTTCATGTCGTCCAGGAACAGCTCTCCCTCGTAACGCCCCCGGCCGTCGCCGGACTCCTCCCAGACAGATACGTCCGCCGCGCTGGCGCCGGAAACCTTGCCGGCCACGATGGAAGCGGCCTCCTCCGCTGTGACAGGGCTGCCGCCCAGAGCGTCCAGCCACTCCTCGTCCACCTCGTAGTCCGCCCCCACGATGCGGCCGTCGGCCATGGCCACCTCAAAGTCGTAGTCGCCGTAGTCGGTCTCGACCTCGATGTCATAGATGGGGATGCCATTGTCGCTGTCGGTCTCGTTTTTGCTGTTGTAGGCGTCGTCCTCCGGCACGCCCGCCTTGTCCAAGGCAATGGCCAGCGCA
>JAGHHM010000085.1 GCA_017887695.1 Oscillospiraceae bacterium
GAAGTAGAGTTTCATTTCCAGGGCGCTGTGCCAGTTTTCAAAGGCAAACATGGTACGCCAATAGAGCCAGAAGGTAGAGGAGAACACCTCCTCGTCAAACACATCCTCAATGGTTTTGTCATAGAGATCCTCGTCTGGGGTCATAAAGAGCTTGACGATCTCCATACAGCCCTTCTGGCTCAGATTGAATTTCCCGTCTGTGTGGGCGTCCTGCCCGCGGTTTACCGTGGCCCGGCACAGGGAGTAGTTGGGGTCGTGCTTATTGAGCCAGTAGAACTCGTCCAAAACGGAAGCCCCGGGCTTTTCCAGAGAGGGGATGGAGCGGAACAAATCCCACAGACACTCAAAGTGGTTTTCCATTTCCCGGCCGCCCCGCATGACGTACCCGCGGAGAGGATCAAAAATGCCGTCGCAGGCGCCGCCGGCGATATCCATAGCCTCCAGGATATGGATATGGGAACCGGGCATTTGTCCGTCCCGCACCAGGAAGCAGGCGGCCGCCAGGGAGGCAAGGCCGCTGCCCACAATATACGCGTTTTTTTCATCTACGCCTTCCGGCTTCTCCGGGCGGGCAAATGCCTCGTAATTGCCGTTGGAATAGTAGATGCCCTTGCTGTTCTTTTCATGACGGCCCAGCTCCGTGTTGCGGTAGCCGCTGTTTTTCGGGGAGGGGTTTGCCTCCGATACCTTTTTGGCCTGTGATGCTTTTTTGGCCAATACCACAGCTGCGCCGGCACCGGCAAGGCCAGCGGCCGCCACTGTCAGCTTTCCAAGATTTTTTTCCATAGAGATAGCCACCTTTCCTGTATCCGCCGTTTTCACGGCTTTACTGTTTGATTGTGGCCATATACTACCTCCTTTTGCGGCGGCCTGCCATTTACAAAAGGGGACGGATGATAAAAAACTGATCATCCGTCCCCTTTTGTAAAGTGTTCAATTGGCTGCGGCAAAATTCTGGATGGAGTGGGATACGTTTCCCTGCATGGTGGTGCTGATCTTTTGCACAATTGCCTGATAGTCCTCATGCATGCCCTGCTTGATCCAGTCCAGCATGATTCCCACAAAGCTATACTTATAAAAGTCGGCGATAAAAGCCTTGTCTGCTTCGGAAATAGCCGTGCCCTGGCTTTTTTCGTCCACTACGCCGCGGATCAGTCCATAGGTCAGCTTGAACAGAAAGCTCTCCATCTGGTCCCGGCTAATACAGCGATAGGCGTTGAGAATAAAAGGCTTGTTTTCCAGCACGGCCTCAAAAATCTGCAAAAGCCCCTCCTGCCAGGTGTCGTAGGTCTTTTTTCCCTGGAGAGCCTGTGAGGCGTCCTCCATGCAGGCCCACTCCACCAGATCGTAGATGTCCTTGAAGTGGTAGTAAAAGGCCATGCGGCTGATGCCGCAGTCCTCCGTTATGTCCCGGATAGTAATTTTGTCCAGGGGCTTTTTCAGCATCATCCGTTTCAGGGACGCTTCCAGCGCCTGCTTGGTGGTGTTTGACACGAGAGCCGCTCCTCCTGCGTTTTTCCCCTATTATACAGAGAAATCTCTATCTTGCAAGAGAAAGTCAACTGGCATCGGCTTCCCGGGTAGTGTTGCCGCCGGGGACTGCCAGATAACTGCATCAAAATCAAATATCGTCTGTATCCTCCTGTTCCTTCGGAAGGGGGTGCCACGCAGGGGGCTCTTTGTGACGGGAGAAAAGCCCTTTGATCCGGTTGAGTACAGACTCTACCAGATGGAACCAGAGCTGCCCCAGCACAAATACCACCACAAGGACCAGCAGAATCACTCCGATTTCTTCCAAAGGCATGTCAATCCTCATTTCTTGGCAAAGCGGTTGGTGAAGAAATCGGTAAACTCTGCCAGCTCTGTCTCCTGGGACACATAAACGTACAGGCTCTCATCATCCAGCCAGTCATAGGCGTTGATGCCGATATAGCTCTTCCGGTCGGGATAAATAATGAAGGCGTCGGTGGGATACTTGTTCCGGTAGGCCTTCAGGATCTCGCTGCGGCGATACCAGGAGGGGTCACCACAGCCGGAGAGATCGGGAACGGTGGGGACCACCACGATGGTCTCGCTGTCCTCGTTCCAGCCTACGATCAGATTGCCGATCTTGGTTTTGCTGCCGTGGACAAAGCCGTAGTTGAATCTGGCCACGTCCTCGGTGTAGCCGAAGATCAGCTTGTAGTCGTCTCCGTTTTCTACCACCTGGTTGAAGAGAAGCCGCATCTTTTTTGCGTTGGCGCGGCTTTTTTCCTGATCAACTTCGGGACCCTTGAACAATTTGCTGAAAAATCCCATGACTGTTTCCTCCTGAAAAGTAAAATATGTTTTTTCGTCGCGGCGCTGCTGCCGCGATACCGAACCAGATAAGTGTTGGGCCTGCCGCTCCGCTGCCGGGCGGCGCCTCTTGCTAAAATAAATACAAAATATTTAAATTGTATTTATTTTGGGTAAAAGTGAATCCGCCGGAACAGAACGCCGAAACATGCTGTTTGGGCGGATGTGGGGATAGATTTATTGAGAAGCGGCGTCCTGCTCTTTGAAGGACTCCAGGCAATCCACAATGGCGCGGATCTGGAAGGCCACCGTTTCGTCCGCGGCCTCCGGAACAAACAGCGGCAGGGTTTGCGGGATAGCCCTTCGGATGACCATAATCGTCAGGCTCAGATTGGTAAAGAGGCTGATCCGGGCCGGGCTTGCTTTGATACCGAAAATTTCCAGGATACTGCCAAACAGGCGGGCTTGCTTTTCCCGAAAGACCTGATAGCTTTCTTTCGACAGGCGTCGGAAAAGCAGCTGCTGTTCCTCCACAGTCAGAACGGCAATACCGTTCTGTTCGCCGTAGCAGCAGGCGGACAAAAACCGGGTGACACATTCCCGCCAGCTTGTGGCGGGGTCTGCCATCAGCTTCCGGGCAAAGGCCAGGATTTTCGGCTGCTGTAAGTAGAGGGTCTCTGCAATAAGATCCTCCTTTGTGGGGAAGAAGGTATAGAAAAAGGTGCGGGAAATACCCACCGCCCGATATACCTGCTCCACCGTGGTGTGCTGGATGCCCTGCCGGGCCATCAGGTCAAGGGCTGTGGTCACCAGGGCCTCCCGGATCTGCTCCCGATCCTCCTCTGAATAGGCCACCTTAGGCATCCGGATCCCTCCCTGTCGTAATAAGTACAATTTTAAGAAATTGTACTTATCATACCACGGCTCCCGGGGGAAAACAAGAGCCCTGTTGTCTGTGACCTGCATTTTGCCTCCGGATATTCTTGAGCAATGGCCGCAGATGGGGTACAATGGAGAAAATCACCGCTCCGGGGCTTCTGTCCGGAGCAAAGGAGATGCAGGTATGCAGACGTCAACAGATTTGCGGGAGCTGCTTGTTCGGATTGACCGAAGGAGTTATCCCGCCTATAAAGATACCAAGGGGGCCTATCAGTTCCCGGGCTATGTGCTGTCCATTGACCATGTCCAGGGAGACCCCTTTGCCGCCCCCTCGCGGCTGAGCATCCATGTCAGCGGGAAAACGGCGGGCTTTCCCCGGGAGCTTTACCGCCTGCCCTGTCAGAAGGTGGCCCTTCAGGACCAGCTGCTCCGCCGCTTTGGCCGACAGGCCGGCCAGGTTTCCTTTCAGGCCAGAGGGTCGGGCCACAGCGGCCTGCTCTCGGTGAGCCGCTGCGGCCAGGAGGTACTGGAGCGTACTGCCTGTACCTTGAACCCGACTACCGGGGATATCCTGCTGCGGCTGGAGGTGGGCTTTCCTGCCAATGGCCGCACCATCAATGCCCGGGAGCTGGAGAAGATCCTCTTTGACCTGCTGCCCCGGTGTGTGGAAGGGGGGCTCCTGTATCGAAACCTGCCCGCCAACGCTCTCCGGGCAGCGGCAGACCTGGCGGAGGACCAGCGGTATATCCGGGATGCCCTGCCGCGGCTGGGACTGTGCGCCTTTGTGGCGGATGGGAGTATTCTGCCCCGGGCCTCCGGCGTGTCCGACCTGCCTATGAAGGACGCGGTGCCCTTCCGCTCCCCGTCGGAGCTGGCGGTGACGCTGGAGCTGCCCCACCGGGGAAAGATTACCGGTATGGGGATTCCCAAGGGCATCACCCTCATCGTAGGGGGCGGCTATCATGGAAAGTCCACGTTGCTGAAGGCCCTGGAGCGAGGGGTGTACGACCATATCGCCGGGGATGGTCGGGAATATGTCATTACTGCCGCCGACGCGGTGAAGGTACGCGCGGAGGATGGCCGGAGTATCCGGCGTACGGACATCTCCATGTTCATCAACGATCTGCCCAACGGCAAGGATACCGTCCACTTTACCACAGAGGATGCCAGCGGCAGCACCTCCCAGGCGGCCAACGTGGTGGAGGCCATGGAGGCGGGCACGTCCCTGCTCCTGATGGACGAGGACACCAGCGCCACCAACTTCATGATTCGGGACGCCCTGATGCAGCGGGTGATCCACCGGGAGATGGAGCCCATTACCCCCTTCATTGACCGGGTAGGGGAGCTGTATAAGATCCACGGCGTCTCTACCATCATGGTGGCAGGCAGCTCCGGGGCCTATTTCCACGTGGCCGACCACATCATCCAGATGGACCACTACGTACCCCGGGACATCACGGGCCTTGCCAAAGAGGAGGCCCGGGCCTTCCCTCTGGACAGCGCGCCGCTGCCTCCGGCAAAAGGGCCGGATTTTGGCCGCTGTCCCCGGACTTCCCCGGCCTTCCGGGGAAGCGAACGGGTGAAGTGCAAAGTCCTGGGCCGGGATGGAGTGTCCCTCAACCGGGAAACCATTGATTTGCGGTATGTAGAGCAGCTGGCCGACGCTGAGCAGTCTGCCGCTCTGGGCTGCTGCCTCCTCTATGCCCAGAAACGTTTGCTGGACGGAAAGCGGAATTTGCGGCAGGTGGCGGAGGAGCTGGAGGCGATAATGGATCGCCAGGGCCTGGCGGAGCTGTGGGAAGGCGGCTGTGCCGGCATGGCTCTGGCCCGGCCCCGGAAGCAGGAGATCCTCGCCTGCTTCAATCGGTATCGGGCCCTGGCGCTGTAAAGACAAGCCGCCCTGCCGCTGGAGACAATGCGCCAGTGGGGAGCCGCTCCCATGCTTGCCGGAGCTGCGGCGAGCAGTATCACGAAAGGAGAAAAGGGAGGACGTCTGATGAATACACCAGAGCACTATTGGCAGGATGTATTGTTTTTCTTTGACGGGAAGCCTTGGGCGCTGCCGCTGTATGAGGCACTGTTTACCCGGATGGAGGAGGCGTTCCCGGAGGCGTCGGTAAAGGTGCAGAAGAGCCAGATCAGCTTTTGCGGTCGTCATTTGTTCGCGGCGGCGTCCCTGCCGCTGCGGCGGAAAAAGACCTGGCCGACGGAAAGCCTCATGGTGACCCTGGGACTGCCGGAGAAGCTGGAATCCTCCCGGGTAGCAGTGGCCACGGAGCCTTACCCCGGCCGGTGGACCCACCATATTCTGGTGACAGCGCCGGAGGAAATTGATGGGGAACTGCTGGCGTGGCTGCGGCAGGCCTACGAATTTGCTGAGAGCAAACGGTAACCCGGGAAAAAGGAAAGGAGGACGCTGCCTATGCGGATCATCATATCTCCCGCCAAGAAGATGCGGGAGGACGGAGATACCCTGGCCCCCCGGGGCCTGCCGACCTTTGTGGAGGAGGCGGAGCGGCTGCGGGATGCTCTTCGGGCTATGACAGCCCCGGAGCGGCAGGCTCTCTGGCGATGCAACGACGCCATTGCGGCGGTGAACGAGGAGCGGCTGGCGGTCATGGATCTGCGGGGCGCTCAGACCCCGGCCATATTAGCCTACGAGGGGATCCAGTACCAGTACATGGCCCCGGGGGTATTCACCAGGGAGGAATTGGACTATGTCCAGGAGCACCTGCGGATCCTCTCCGGCTTTTATGGCCTGCTGCGTCCCTTCGATGCGGTGCCGCCCTACCGGCTGGAGATGCAGGCCCGGCTGTCGGTGGACGGCGGCAGGGATCTCTACGCCTTTTGGGGCAGGAAGCTGGCGGACAGACTGGCGGAGGAGACGGACGCGGTACTGGATCTGGCCTCCAAGGAGTACAGCCGGGCGGTACAGCCCTTTCTGCCTTCCAAGGTGCGGTGGATCACCGTGGTGTTCGGGGAGGAAAAGGAAGGGAAGATCGTGGAAAAGGGCACCCTCTGTAAGATGGCCCGGGGGCGGATGGTGCGCTGGCTGGCGGAGAACCGGATTCAGCGGCCGGAGGAGGCCCGGGCCTTTGGAGAGCTGGGCTATCAATTTTCTCCGGAGCGTTCCGGAGAAGGAACCTATCTATTTGTAAAAGGAGATGTGTAAGATGTTGGAAGCAGGCATGAAAGCGCCGGCCTTTACGCTGCCGGACAAGGAGGGAAACCTGGTGTCCCTGTCGGATTTTGCCGGGAAGCGGGTGGTGCTTTACTTTTACCCCAAGGACAACACGCCGGGCTGCACCCGGCAGGCCTGCGCCTTTGCGGCGGCCTATGAGGAATTCAAGACACTGGAGGCGGTGGTTATCGGCATCAGCCGGGACTCTGCCGCCTCCCACCAGAAATTCGCGGACAAGCATGGACTGCCCTTTATCCTGTTGTCCGACCCGGAGCTTACGGCTATCCAGGCCTACGGGGTCTGGCAGGAAAAGAAGCTCTACGGCAAGGTGAGTATGGGGGTGGTGCGCACTACCTTTGTCATCGACGGCCACGGCGTGATCGAGAAAGTGATGCCCAAGGTAAAGCCGGACACCAACGCGGAGGAAGTCCTTTCCTACCTGCGGGGATAAGGAACCGGGGACGGCAAAGCCGCTGGGGGCGCTCTTCTGGGGGAAAAGATTCACAAATAATTTACAGACGGAATCGTCTACATCTGTTATACTCTAAAAAGCAGACGATGTCGTCTATAAATTTGTGCCCGCAAAGGAGAGCTTCTTATGTTCCTGGTGGATGTGTTACGGCTGCTGGCGGCGATGGCTGCCGCGTTTTTGTTGGGGAAAGTGGCTGCCCGTCTGGGGCTGCCCGCAATTTTGGGCTGGCTGATTGCCGGAATGGCCCTGGGGCCCCATGCGGTGGGCCTGCTGGGGCAGTCTGTGCTGGATGCCCAGTGGTATAAAGTGACGGAGAGCCTGCTGGAATGTACGGCGGGCCTGATGATCGGCACAGAACTGATTGGCAGCAAGCTCCGCCGCTCCGGCAGACAGATCATGGTGACCACAGTTACCGAGTCCCTGGGAACGTTTTTGGCAGTGAGCCTGGTATTTGCTCTGATCTTTTCCCTGACGGACATACCGGTATATCTGGCGTTTATTTTCGGCGGTATTGCTTTGGCTACCGCTCCGGCGCCGTCTCTTTCCATTGTCAACGGTATGGGAGCCTCCGGGCCGGTAACCAGTACCCTGATCCCTATGGCGGTGCTGGATGATCTGGTGGGGTCTCTGGTGTTTTTCATAGTGGTGGCCGTGGTGGCTGCCAGTATTTCTGCTGGGGATATACCGGTGTTCCTGTTGATTCTGCTGGTGTTTTTCCCGGTTTTGCTGGGGGCTGCCACCGGCTATTGTGCCGGGCGCATCATGGGCCGGATAACGGATAAGAAAGCTCTCACCGCGGTAATGGTGGCCGCATTGCTGCTGACAGCGGTTCTGGGGCTGATCCTCAATACCTGGGTATTTCCTGTGCCGGTGCTGAATTTTCTGCTGTTAGGCATGGCCTTTTCCGCTGCTTTTGCCAATATGGTTTCTGCCCAACAGCTGGAGGATATCATGAAGGTGATGAACCCTGTGATCGGTGTGGCGCTGATTGTGCTGATCCTGAATCTGGGGGCGCCCTTGGACTATCATTTGGTATTTGGCGCGGGGCTGTATACGGCGGTATATATTGTTTCCCGGGCGGTGGGAAAGTACGCTGGCGCTTACTTCGGAGCGGCGGTGACGAAAGCGCCGCCTACCGTCAAGAAGTATCTGGGATTTACGCTGTTGCCCCACTCCGGCGTGTCCCTGGTGTTTACCGGCATTGCGGTATCGGTACTGCAGGGCCCGGCGCCGGAGTGCGCGGCCCTGCTTCAGGGAACCATTGCGGCGGCAGCGGTGATCAATGAGTTTATCGCGGTATTTTTGGCCAAAAAGGGCTTTGAATGGGCGGGAGAATTGCCGGAAGGGAGAAAGAACGGCAAGACTTCCGGCAATAATTTGCGAAAGGGAGGTGCGGGAGCGTGAAGCAGAAGGAGCGCCAGGCCCGCAGCCAGCAAATGATCCTGGAAGCGGCGGAGGAGGAGTTTGCCCTCCAGGGATATGCTGGGTTTACCGTGGACAGTCTGTGCGCCCGCCATGGTATATCCAAAGGGATGCTGTATCACTATTACGCGGGAAAGGATCCGCTGTTTTTACAATGTGTGGAGCGGGTGTTCCGGTCTCTGGAGGAAGCTTTGTCCCATCAGGCAGGGGAGATCCTTCGGGAGAGTCCGGAGCGGGCTGTGCGGGAGTATTTCCTGGCGCGGGCCCGGTATTTTCAGGATAATCCTCAGCAGAAGGGGATTTTTGAAACCGCTCTGTTTCGGCCGCCCTGCCAGCTGGCGGAGGAGATTCAGCGGCTCCATCAGCCGTTGGATGACCTCAATCACGATTTCCTGCGGCAGATAACGGAGCGGCTGGCCCTGCGTCCCGGTTTGCAGCCGGAGGCGGTATCCCGGTATTTCAGAAGTGTGGAGCATGTGTTCACGACCCTTCTGGAGCAGTACAGGGAAGGAGAAGGACCCATGGATGTGGAGACAATGGTACAGGTTTCCGCAGAGCTTCTGGATATGCTTCTGTTTGGTATCGCCCAGCGGGACACAGCGCCGCCGGTAGCATAGCTGCAAGCAAAATTCCCCCGGAATTGTTTCCAGGGGGAATTTTTTTGCCTTTTTTTCCACAGTATGATAGGATGTCGGTACATACTAGAAAGAGGTGACAGCTATGCTGCGCAAACTCCAGTACAATGCTCCGGTGATCCTCACCCTGTTTTTTGCCTCCCTGGTGGCCCTGGTCCTGGGATATCTGACCCAGGGATGGACTACCCTCCATCTGTTCGCTGTGTATCGTTCCTCGCTGCTGGATCCGCTGTTTTATGTGCGCCTTTTCGGCCATGTGCTGGGCCATGCGGATCTGGATCATTTCCTGGGAAATATGCTGTTGCTGCTGGTAGTGGGGCCGCCTTTGGAGGAGAAGTACGGCAGCCGCGCTCTGCTGGCAGGTATTGTTCTGACGGCGGTGGTTTCCGGTATCCTCCAGTGCCTTATTTTCCCTCACGCTGCCTTGCTGGGGGCCAGCGGTGTGGTGTTCATGCTTATTATGCTCTCCTCCCTGGCGGGGATGCGCAGCGGCCGAATTCCGGTGACGCTGATCCTGGTGGCTCTTTTATACCTTGGTCAGGAGGTCTATTCCATTTTCTTTGTGGAAGACAATGTGGCCAATTTCATGCATCTGGTGGGCGGGGCCTGCGGCACGGTGTTCGGCTATGTCATGGTCCGCCGCAAATAAATGTGCGTTACCCGTTGCATTTTGGCGAAGATATGGTATAGTAATGGATGCTTGTTAATTCTTTGACGAAGGAGACCCCTATGGATGTAACGACTCTGCGGGCAAAGCTGGACGCTGCCCATTATATTTATGATGAAAGCCTGGTCACTACCCTGCTGGTAGCCCTGAAGCTGGGCCGCCCCCTCCTGATCGAAGGAGCTGCCGGTGTAGGAAAGACAGAGATTGCCAAGGTGATGGCCACCGCCCTGGATCGGGAGCTGGTGCGGCTGCAATGCTACGAGGGCCTGGACGAGAGCAAGGCCCTCTATGAGTGGAACTATCAGAAGCAGCTTCTTTCCATCCAGGCCCACATGGGGGCGGCTACCCCCGACGAGCTGACAAAGTCCCTTTTCAGCGATGAGTATCTGCTGGAGCGGCCCCTGCTGCGCTCCATCCGGGCGGAGGAGCCGGTGGTGCTGCTCATCGACGAGATCGACAAGGCGGATGAGGAGTTTGAGGCTTTTCTCCTGGAGCTCCTCTCGGAGATGCAGGTGACCATCCCGGAGGTGGGGACTATTCGGGCCAAAACGGTGCCCTTTGTGGTTCTCACCTCCAACCGTACCCGCCCCCTCAGCGAGGCCCTTCGTCGCCGCTGCGCCTATCTCTACATCCAGTACCCCGATCTGGAGAAGGAGGTGGCCATCATCCAGGCACGGCGGCCCAATGTGAATGAACACCTGGCGGTGCAGGTGGCCCGGGCGGTCCAGGCCCTGCGGGATAACCAAGCCATTTTGAAAAAGCCCTCCATCGCTGAGACCCTGGACTGGGTGGCGGCACTGGAGGCCCTGGGGATCAGCGATCTGACCGCTGAGGCAGCAGAACGGACAAAGGGCTTTGTCCTCAAAAACAGCGAAGACTGGGAAGTCATGACCGCCGCGTCGCCGGTGGGCCACTCCCATCACCACTGCGGCGGCTGCGGGGAGGGCCAATGAGGGAGAGCGTCTATGTGGAAAAACTCACCGCCTTTTCCGCCCTTCTGCGGCAAGAGGGATTGGCGGTGGGCCTTCAGGAGACGGCGGACGCCTGCCAGATCCTGGAGGAGCTGGAGCTGACGGACCGCTCTGCTGTCCGGGCAGCCCTGTGCGCGGTGTATGCCAAGTCCCGACCGGAGCAGGAGGCCTTTTACCGGGCCTTTGACAGCTTTTTTGTCAGCACCGAGCAGCGGCGGGCCAATCTGGCCCGCCAGGCGGAGGAGGCGGCGGAGCTGGAGCGCCGGAAGGCCCAGGCAGAGGAGGAACTCCAGGTAAACGGCCAGCCCATGGATCTCCGGGACGACCTCAGGGAGGTCTATGTCCGTATGCCTGAGGAGAAGCGGCAGCATCTCCGGCAGCTCATGGAGAAAACCAAGGAAAATATAGACCGCAGCCCCCAGCTGTACAGCAACTTTATCCGCTCTGTGTTCATGCGCTTTCTGTTGGAGCAGCAGATGGTGATGGAGGACGCCGCTGTGGGCTGCGAGGAGTCGGATCCGGATCTGGCTCTTCTCTGGAAGGACATCTCCGGCTTTAAGGATGCGGATATTCCCCGGGCGGCGGCCCTCATCGCCAGGATTACCCAGCAGCTCAACGCGGAGCTGTCCCGGCGGCGGCAGCGGGGAGGCCACGGCGGTGGCTTGGATTTCAAAAAGACCATCCGCCGGGGACTGGAGACAGGAGGGAGCTTTTTCCGCCTGTCCTTCCGGAGAAAGCGGAAACGGCGGCGGATGCTGGTGTTGCTGTGCGATGTGTCCGGCTCTATGCTTCAATTTTCGGAGTTTGCCCTCCGGTTTATCAAGTCCATGGCGGAGGTGTCCGACGCCTCGAGGATTTTCCTTTTTTCCGAGACATTGCATGAGGTAGATGCCTTTGCCCTCCAGAATATGGACGCCTTCCGGGACTATGTCCGCTCCTCAGGCCTTTACGGCAAGGGGACGGACCTGGGTACCGCCCTGGAGCAGCTGTGCGCCCGGCGTCCGTCGGTACTGGGCCCTTCCACCACGCTGCTGATCCTTTCAGACACCAAGACCATTGACCTGTCCCGGGCTTTGGCGGATTTGGCGGAGGCCAAGCGGCAGGCAGGGAAAGTGCTGTGGCTCAATCCTATTCCGGAGCGGAAGTGGGGATATGTGCGAAGCATTCAGAC
>JAGHHM010000086.1 GCA_017887695.1 Oscillospiraceae bacterium
CCTCTCCGCGGGTACGTCATGCGGGGCGGCCGGGAAATGGAAAACCATTTTGAGTGTCTGTGGGATTTGTTCCGCTCCATCCCCTCTCTGGAAAAACCTGGTGCTTCCGTTTTGGACGAGTTCTACTGGCTCAATAAGCACGACCCCAACTACTCCCTGTGCCGAGCTACGGTAAACCGCGGACAGGACGCCCATACAGACGGGAAATTCAATCTGAGCCAGAAGGGCTGCATGGAGATCGTCAAGCTCTTTATGACCCCGGACGAGGATCTCTATGACAAAACCATTGAGGATGTGTTTGACGAGGAGGTGTTCTCCTCTAGCTTCTGGCTCTATTGGCGTACCATGTTTGCCTTTGAAAACTGGCACAGCGCCCTGGAAATGAAGCTCTACTTCCAGCGCTTTATCCACCACATTGCCGGCCTGCCTGATTTCAGCGCCCTGAAATTCACCCGCTATAATCAATACGAATCCCTCATTTTGCCCATGCAGAAATACCTGGAAGCGGCTGGGGTGGATTTCCAGTTCGGCACCGAGGTAACCAATGTCATCTTTGATAAAAAGAATGGCAAAAAAGTCGCTACCGCCATTGAATGCACCGTCAACGGTGTGGAGCGGGGCATTGTCCTTACCGAAAACGACCTGGTATTCGTCACCAACGGCTCCTGCACCGAGGGCACCATTTACGGTGACCAGGATCACGCCCCCAACGGGGACGCAGAAGTGCGCACCAGCGGCTGCTGGAACTTGTGGAAAAATATTGCCCGGCAGGATCCGGCCTTTGGCCGTCCGGAAAAATTCTGCTCGGACGTGAGCAAAACCAACTGGGAGTCCGCCACTATTACTACGCTGGATGATAAAATCCTTCCCTATATCACCAATATCTGCAAACGGGATCCCAGAAGCGGCAAGGTGGTCACCGGCGGCATTGTCAGCTGCCAGGATTCCAAATGGCTCATGAGCTGGACCATCAACCGGCAGGGCCAGTTCAAGGAGCAGGATCCGGAAAAAGTATGCGTCTGGGTGTACGGCCTTTTCACCGACGTACCCGGCGACTATGTAAAAAAGCCAATGAAATCTTGCACCGGTAAAGAGATCACCGAAGAGTGGCTCTACCATATCGGCGTGCCTGTGGAACAAATCCCGGAGCTGGCGGAAAACAGCGCGGTATGCGTGCCCACCATGATGCCCTATATTACCGCTTTCTTTATGCCCCGGACCAAGGGCGACCGGCCCGACGTGATTCCCGACGGCTGCGTGAATTTTGCCTTCCTGGGCCAGTTTGCCGATACGCCCCGGGATACCGTGTTTACCACCGAATACTCCGTGCGCACCGCCATGGAAGCGGTCTACGGCCTGCTGGGCGTGGACCGGGGCGTACCTGAGGTGTGGGGCAGTGTATATGACATCCGGGCGCTGCTGGACAGCTCCGTGTGCCTGATGGACGGTAAGTCTCCGCTGGAGATGGAGCTGCCCGGGCCTCTGGACCTGCTGAAAAAGCCCGCTCTGCGGCTCATCCGGGGAACCGTGATAGAAAAGATCCTGCGGGAGCATACCATCCTCCGGGATGAAATGCTGTAACCTGTTCTCCTTCTGCTCTCCCGCTGCATTTTCGGCAGCGTACTTGCCGTGCCGTCGGCGGCATGGTATCATGGCGATACCGGCCATACCGGAATTCCGTTTCAGGAGAGGATCTGTTTGAAAGAGAGCAATATCATTATCCGCAGAGAAACACCAGCGGACTATGCCGCTGTGGAGCATCTGACCCGGGAGGCCTTTTGGAACGTATACCGCCCCGGCTGCCTGGAGCACTACGTTGTCCATGTCCTGCGGGCCGATCCGGCCTTTGTACCGGAGCTGGACCTGGTGCTGGAACGTAACGGACAGCTCATTGGGCACATTATGTACATGCGCTCTGTCATACAGGCAGATGACGGCCGTGAAATTCCCGTTATGACCTTTGGCCCTATCAGCATCCATCCCGCCGTCCAGCGGCAAGGCTATGGAAAACTGCTGCTGGACACCTCCATGGAGCAGGCGAAGGCGCTGGGGGCCGGGGCACTGTGCATCGACGGCAATATCGGTTTCTACGGAAAATCCGGCTTTGTTGTGGCCGGCACCCGCGGCATTCGCTGCTGCGAAGATCCGGAAGCAGACCCCCTCCCCTATTTTCTGCTCAAGGAACTGACAGCCGGTTTCCTGGATGGCGTCACCGGCGTATACCGCACGCCTCAGGGATACTATGTGGACGAGGAGGCGGCAGAAGCCTTTGATCAAGGCTTTCCTCCCAAAGAAAAGCAAAGGCTTCCCGGACAGCTGTTTTAGTCTTACGGCAAAAGCGGGCCTGCGGGGAAAAGGTGAAAATCGGTTTCTCTTCCACAAGGATTGAACAATTAAGAAGGCTCCTGCCGCTGGGCAGGAGCCTTCTTCCTGTGACAATCAGTTCAGTTTGGCGTATACCTCGTCGGTGACGGCCTCCAGCCATTCATTGGAGCAGCCTTCGCCAGGCACCTCAATGGCCAGATGGGAGAACCAGCTGTCCGGGGCGGCGCCGTGCCAATGCTTTACCTCCGGCGGGATATTGACCACATCGCCGGGACGCAGCTCCCGGGCTTCCTTGCCCCACTCCTGGTAATAGCCCCGGCCGGCCACGCAGATCAGGATTTGACCGCCGCCTTTGTCGGCGTGGTGGATATGCCAGTTGTTACGGCAGCCCGGCTCGAAGGTCACATTGTACACCCCTACCTGGCTGGTGGAAAGGGGGTGCAGGTAGCTCTGGCCCACAAAATACTGGGCAAAGCCGTCATTGGGCGCCCCGATGGGAAACACCATCTCCTGTTGATGGCGCGCCTTTTCGTCTACTCCGGCATCCTCTGCCC
>JAGHHM010000006.1 GCA_017887695.1 Oscillospiraceae bacterium
CCAACGATGCCTGCTGCCGGTTCGGCTACGGCTATGTCCAGGGCGCCAACGCGGCTGCCGCCGAGCTGGGCATCACCGTGGACATGAACTACTCCTGGGAGTACGGCGCTACCTTCTCCGCCTCCCCCGAGCTGCAGACCATGATCAGCGGCTGGTATGCCAACGGCACTGAGATCGTCTTTGCCTGCGGCGGCTCCATGTTCCAGTCCATCTCCGCTGCCGCCTCCTCCAACGATGGCTATGTCATCGGCGTGGACGTGGACCAGTCCGGCGAGTCCGACTGCGTCATCACTTCTGCTATGAAGGGCCTGGCTGACGCCGTGCAGTGGGCTGTGGGCCATGTGTACGCCGGCACCTTTGACGAGATCGGCGGCACCGGCACCTCTCTGGGCGTGGAGGACAACGCTGTCGCGCTGCCCACCGCCGAGGGCTCCTGGCGCTTCGAGACCTTCACCGTGGAGGAGTATGAGGACATGTACCAGAAGGTGCTGGACGGCACCCTGGTGGTGGACGACGACTTCTCCAAGCTGGAGACCACTGAGTGGAGCAACCTGAACCTGAACATCATCTGAGAATTCTCCACTTTTCGGAAAATGGTACATAAAAAGGGAGAGGACCCCCGGGTCCTCTCCCTTTTCTTGTCAAGACTGGATAAATTTCTTGTGTTTTCCCCGTTGCTATTATATAATGGTACCATATTTTACGGAGGAGGCGAGAAGGGGAATATGGAAGCTGAGAACATTATCGAAATGCTTCATATCACAAAGGAATTCCCGGGTATTGTCGCAAATGATGACATTACCCTTCAGCTCCGCAAGGGCGAGATCCATGCCCTCCTGGGGGAAAACGGCGCCGGCAAATCCACGCTTATGAGCGTGCTGTTCGGCCTGTACCAGCCAGAGGCGGGAGTCATCAAGAAAAATGGTCAGGTAGTGAAGGTCAATAACCCCAACGACGCCACTGCCTTGGGTATCGGCATGGTACACCAGCACTTCAAGCTCATTGATGTGTTCACAGTGCTGGATAATATCATCCTGGGTGCGGAGACCACCAAGATGGGCTTTTTGCAGAAGAAAGAGGCCCGGAAAAAGGTGGAGGCTCTGTCCGAACGGTATGGCCTGAAGGTGGATCTGGATGCCAAGGTGGAGGATATCACCGTAGGTATGCAGCAGCGGGTAGAGATCCTGAAAATGCTCTACCGGGACAATGAGATCCTGATCTTTGACGAGCCCACCGCGGTGCTTACTCCTCAGGAAATTGAGGAGCTTATGGCCACCATGAAGGAGTTTGCCAAGGAGGGGAAGAGCATCCTCTTCATCTCCCACAAGCTCAATGAGATTATGGAGGTTTCCGACCGGGTTACCGTGCTGCGCAAGGGCAAGTATATCGGTACAGTGGAAACCAAGGACACCGACAAGCAGTCCCTGTCCAACATGATGGTAGGCCGCCCGGTACAGCTGGAGGTGGTGAAGGATCCCGCCAAGCCCGGCGATACGGTGCTTCATGTGGAGCATTTCTCCGTGCCCTCCAAGACCCACAAGCGGGACAGCGTCCACGATGTGAGCTTTGATGTGCGCTCCGGTGAGATCGTGTGCATCGCCGGTATCGACGGCAACGGCCAGACGGAGTTTATCCATGGCCTTACCGGCCTGGAGAAGGGACAGGGAACTATCAACCTCTGCGGTCAGGATATTTCCCATGCCACCATCCGCCAGCGGGGCACCCATATGAGCCATATACCCGAGGACCGGCATAAGCACGGCCTGGTGCTGGACTTCACCCTGGAGCAGAACATGGTGCTCCAGCGCTTCCGGGAGCCTCGGTTCCAGCACCTGGGCTTCATTCGTCAGGGAGAGGTGCGTACTTACGCGGAAACCCTGATCAAGAAATTCGACGTGCGCAGCGGCCAGGGCCCTGTGACCATTGCCCGCAGCATGTCCGGCGGTAACCAGCAGAAGGCCATCATCGCCCGAGAGCTGGACCGGGAAAAGGAATTGATCGTGGCCGTCCAGCCCACCCGTGGCCTGGACGTAGGCGCCATTGAGTACATCCACAGCCAGCTGGTGGCCCAGCGGGATCAGGGAAAGGCAGTTTTGCTGGTATCCCTGGAGCTGGACGAGGTTATGAGCCTCAGCGACCGGATCCTCGTTATGTACGAGGGTGAGATCGTGGGTGAGCTGGATCCCAAGACCACCACTGTCCAGGAGCTGGGCCTCTACATGGCCGGCGCCAAAAGAATGACGAAAGCAGGTGAGCGCGCATGAAACAAAAGGGTCCCACCCTGTTGAGTAAGGACGGCACCAAGTCCGTGCTGGCAGCCCTGCTCTCTATCCTCATCGGCCTGCTGGTGGGCGGCGTGATCATCGTGATCACCGGCCTTGCTACCCCGACGCTGGGGATCTCCGGCGTCTGGGACGGTATCCGTCTGGTGCTTCTGGGCATTTTCAGCACCGGCCGTGACGCGGCAGGCGCCCTGACCTTCGGCTTTAACTCCACCAATCTGGGCAATATGCTCTTCCGTGCTACCCCCCTGATCCTTACCGGACTTTCTGTGGCGGTAGCCTATAAGACCGGCCTTTTCAACATCGGCGCGCCGGGCCAGTACCTGATGGGTACGGCGGCCTCCCTGATGCTGGCTCTGGGCATTCCCACCGAGACGGTGCCCGCCGCTCTGGTGTGGGTCATCGCTTTCCTGGGCGGCATCCTGGCCGGCACCCTCTGGGGCTGCATCCCCGGCCTGGTGAAGGCCTTCCTCAATATCAACGAGGTGCTGGCCTGCATCATGACCAACTGGATTGCCGCCAACCTGGTCACCTGGATGTTTGATGGCAGTAATTTCCGCAACCTGGTGGAGAACACCAAGAGCGGTTACATCTACAAGACCACCTACAACGGCGTGGCCACCGCCAAGCTGGGCCTGGATAAGATTTTCCCGGGCTCCCAGGTCAACGGCGGTATCATCATCGCCATTGTGATCGCCATCCTCATGTACATCCTGATGAGTAAGACCACCCTGGGCTACCAGCTCAAGGCCTGCGGTGCCAACCGCCACGCTGCCCGCTATGCCGGTATTGCCGACAAGCGCAATATCGTCCTCTCCATGGCCATTGCCGGCGGCCTTTCCGGCGCGGGCGCGGCCCTCTACTACCTCTCCGGCAATACGGAGTTCTTCTGGTCTACCTACCAGACCCTCCCCGCCACCGGCTTCAACGGCATCCCTGTGGCGCTGCTGGCTTCCAGCCATCCCATCGGCGTGATCTTCACCGGCTGCTTCATGTCCATGCTGGATATCGTGGGCCTGCAGCTGACCAACCTCACGGCGTATAACGAGTACATCACCGACGTGATCATTGCCACCATCGTTTACCTCAGCGCCTTCTCCCTGGTGATCAAGATGCTCATCAGCGGCCACGGAAAGCGCAAGAACGCCGCTGCTCCCGCCGCACCGGCGGAGAAGAAGGCGGCTGCGCCGGAAGAGAAATCCGCCTCTGCCGGCGAAGGTCCCCAGAGCGCGAAAGGAGGCAATGAGGCATGACATTCCTGATCCAACAGACCCTCATCTACGCCATCCCGCTGATGATTGTGGCCCTGGCCGGCGTGTTCGCCGAGCGCAGCGGTATCATCAACCTGGCGTTGGAAGGTATTATGATCTTCGGCGCCTTTGTGGGCGTGCTGTTTGTAAACATAGTCCAGCAGATGGGCACCTTTGACGCGGCCAAGGCCGACGGAAACTGGGTGGCCCTCCAGGGCTTTATGCTGCTGGCCATGCTGGCGGCGGCAGTGATGGGCGCCGTATTCTCCCTGCTGCTCTCCTTTGCATCCGTGAACCTGAAGGCGGATCAGACCATCGGCGGCACGGCCCTGAACCTGCTGGCTCCCGCCCTGGTTCTGTTCCTCATCCGCATCATCGCCAACCAGAACACCCTCCAGATGTACACTGGTGACGCTGCCAGCTGGTTCATGATCAAAAAGAGCTTCTTCGGCTACGGCCGCAGCGACGAGATGGGCTTTTTGGGCTCCACCTTCGTGGACAAGACCTACCTTGCCACCTATGTGTGCATCCTGCTCTTTGTGATCCTGTCCATCATCCTCTATAAGACCCGCTTTGGCCTGCGGCTGCGCTCCTGCGGCGAAAATCCCCAGGCGGCGGATTCTTTGGGTATCAATGTGTACCGGATGCGCTATGCCGGTACCACCATCTCCGGGGCCCTGGCAGGTATGGGCGGCTTTGTCTACGCCCTCACCACCGCCAACTGCGCTTCTACCGGCGACGTGGCAGGCTTCGGCTTCCTGGCCCTGGCGGTTATGATCTTCGGTAACTGGAAGCCCCTGAACATTGCCGGCTCCGCCCTGATCTTCGGCCTGTTCAAGTGCATTGCCGCCTCCTACTCCAGCATCGATATCAACGGCGACGGCATCTTCCTCCTCAAGGAGATCGGTATCAGCCCCCATTTCTACCGTATGCTGCCCTACCTTATTACCCTGGTCGTTCTGGCCTTCACCTCCAAGAAGTCCCGGGCGCCCAAGGCGGAGGGTATTCCCTACGACAAGGGCCAGCGGTGATCCTCCTGCCGGGAGGCTGCCATATCGGAAAACTGTTTGCCAAAAAGCGGCATGGCTTTAGCCATGCCGCTTTTTTCTTGCCGGCGCCGCTCCCGGCGCCACGGCATTGAAAATCTTCTCGCTTCCGTTTATAATAATTGTATCATGTACGCAGAAGGGAAGGCCCTGGGGCCTGCCGAGGACAGCAGCGACAGGAGGTGGTCACATGGAATATGAGGGACAGATCTGCCGGGGCCCCATGGAGCGCGCCTCCTATATGCTTCCTATCTCGGTGGGGTGTTCCTATAACCGATGCCGGTTCTGCATGCTCTTCAAGCACCTGTCCTATCGGGAGCTGCCTTTGGAGCAGATTGAGGAGGAGCTGCGCCGGGTCAGCGGCCTGGGCGGAAATCCCAAACAGGTATTTCTGGGGGATGGGAACGCCTTTTCTGCTGAGACGGACCGATTGCTGGCCATCTTTGCTCTGATCCGCCGTTACTTTCCCGGCTGCCAGGGGGTCAATATGGACGCCACCGTCCACGATATCCTCCGCAAGCCGCCCCGGGAGCTGACGGCCCTGTCCGAGGCCGGGGTGAGGACGTTGTACCTGGGTATCGAGTGTGGACTGGATGACGTGCTGGCGCAGATGAACAAGGGACAGACCATGGCTCAGGCCGGCGAGGCCATCGAAAGGCTCCACCAGGCGGGAATGAGCTATGGCGCCCATATTATGACAGGCATCGCCGGGAAAGGCCGGGGCCTTGAAAATGCCCAGGCTCTGGCGGATTTCTTTAACCGCACCCGCCCGGATCGCATTGTGAACTTCTCTCTCTTCCTCCACCGCAGAGCCCCCTTGTATCAGGATATCCTCTCGGGACAGTTTCTTCCTGTTGATGAGCTGGAGAACCTGCGGGAGGAGCAGCGGCTGCTGGCGCTCCTGGAGACCGATGGCCTTGTCTATGACGGGTTTCACGACTGTATTACTTTCCGGGTGCGGGGAAATCTTCCCCAGGACCGGGAGAAGATGCTCCGGAAGCTGGAGGCCGCTATCGGGGAATACGAGGCGAAGGAGCCGGTGTTTGCCTTTGTACCGTAACCGATCCTTTGCTTTCCGAAAGAAAACCGAAAACCAGCGGTGAGGCAGATCATGCTGCTTCACCGCTGGCTTTATACTGTCTGTGATTTTTTCAGAAGAGGAAGGGGGCCGCGGCGGCGGCCAGCAGGGAAGCCAGAAGGGCTTGCAGGGCTTTTCCTGCCCAATGCCAGCGGGGAGACAGATCTCCGATGACCGAGAGCGCCTGGCAGTGGACGCACAGGCCGCCCCAGGCGGTAATGCCAGCGGCGGCTATAAAGCCGGCGGCGCCGGGGGTAAGAGCGGAGGCGCCGGACACCAGCTCCAGAGCGCCCAGTACCCAGGCGGGCAGGCCGCTGGGCAGAAGGTCGGCGCCGGTGCGGAAAAGTACCACAAAAGCGCAGATATTGACCATGGCCACTGCGGCGCTCCGGACAGAGGCAGAAAGGACGGCGGACAGGGAGGCTGGCGTAGTGGGAAGGGAGCAGGGCAGAGAGGGACATCCCCGGTTTTTGCCAAGACGACAGAGGATCGTGCCGGTGAGCAGGGCGGAGAGGGCGTGGATCACCACCAGCCACAGCCCCGCCCGGGGGCTTTGCAGCATTCCCACTCCCACAAAGGCGTACAGGAAAGCGCAGCCGCAGTTGTTGCCAAAGCCCAGCAGCAGCTCCGCCTCCTGCCGGGTAATAAGGCCGTCCCGGTAGAGGCCTGCCGTGGCGCTGGCTCCGGCGGGGTAGCCTCCCAGCAGCCCTGCCAGCAGCGGGGCGGCGCAGATGCCGGGAAGGCCTGTCAGGGGCCGTATGATGGGGGCGAAAATGCCCTGGAGCCAGCTGGCCATGCCCAGCCGCAGCAGCAGAGCGGTTACCGCCAGAAAGGGAAACAGAGAGGGAATCACCCGGGTAAGGCACAGATTCAGGGCTTCCTGCACGGCGGCGGAGGCCTCCTGGGGCCGGGCAATCAGCAGTCCGGCGTAGCCCAGAGCGCATAGGATCAGCAGCCATCGTTTCATTTACATCACCGCTGAAGCATATGCGGCCGGGGGACAAGGTATGCCTTGTCCCCCGGCGGTTTTTTTGCGGTATATGGTCTGGCAGCCAGGGTGCTGGAAAAAAGGCTATTCCAGGTTCAGTTTTTTCTCCAGAAGATAGGCGGTGGGGAAGAAGTACAGGGCGGAGATGACCAGGGAGACGGCGGCGGAGACGGCCAGGGCCAGGGCGGCGTGCTCCGATGTGATCACGGCGGCGGAGCCCACGCCGCTGTTGACCACCCCCAGGGAAAAGAGAACCCTTCCTTCCGGCAGGTACAGCCGCTCCAGCAGGGTGACGGCCTGGCTGGAGAGGAAGAGAATGGCCAGGTAGGCCCCGGCGCTTATGGCCAACCGGAACCGGTGGAAAAGGTGGCCGATGGCCATAGCCAGATACAGCAGCAGGCAGCCCCGCACCAGATCGCAGAGGAGGGACAGCAGCAGCGTCAGGGCGGGCGGGCCGGCCAGGGACTGAAACAGAGCCTGGAAGCTCTGGTTCAGCGCCTCAAACTGGGAACCCCCCAGGGGCAGCAGCAGGAAAAAGGATCCCACGCCAACCAGGATGCTGACAAAGAGCAGTGTCACAGCGACAACCAGCTTGGAGAGAAGGATCTGCCAGGCCCGCACCGGCAGGGTGTGGGTGAGGTAGCCCTCCGCTCCCCAGATCCCCTTCCAGAACCGCTGGATCACCAGCACGGCAGCCACCGCTGTAAGAGCTACCAGGCTGGCCAGATAGCCATAGAGGAAGAGAAGTGAAAAAAAGACGTCGGTTTTGCTGGGGACGGGCTCCGGGTAAAAGATGGTGAGGCGGGAAATAAGGGCCAGCGCCACCGCCGCCGCCCAGGTGAGAACAAAGGGGCGGTACAGGGAACGGAAATCATATTTCAGCAGTTTTCGCAGCATAAGAGCGAACCTCCTTCCTACACACAGACCAAAAGGAATGGATGACAGCGGCTTACTCCAGGTTCAGGCGGCGGCGCAGGATGCGCTCCGTAAAGAAGAAGTAGACGGCGGCGGCAGCGGCGCTGCCCAGGATCATCAGTCCCACGGCACTGTGCCACACGCCCCAGACGGACATCTCCATCCGGTCATACACCAGCTCTGTGACCTGCTCCCCGAGCAGGGACACAAAGGAGAAAAAGGCAGAGGAGAAGAGAAAACTTACCACAAAGTTGATGGCCAGGAAAGCCACCACGCTCATAACGATCCGGTTCTTGCCGAAGAGGTGGCCGATGGCCATGGCCAGGTACAGGTGCAGGCAGCACTGAACCAGGGAGACCAGGATCAGCAGCAGCAGCTCCAGAGGGGCCAGGAAGCCGTTGACGCCCTGGGAGCCCAGGGCACGGAACAGTTCCGGCCAGAAGTCCAGCAGGTCGGCGGTGGGGACGGGAATGATGATCAGCACGGACAGCAGCGCCACCAGGACGCTGATGATGCAGGCGGTCATGCCGCAGATCAGCTTGGAGACGATGAGCTGCCAGGTTTTTACCGGCAGGGTGTGCATCAGGTACCCCTCATCCCCCAGAAGCCCCTTGAAAAACCGCTGGATGATGAACACCAGGGTCAGTACCATCGTGGCCAGGATCACGGCCCAGTAAACCAGGAAGGTCAGGCCGGTGGCCAGCTGTCCCGGGAGTCCAATGTCAGCGCCGCCCTCCCGGAAAAGGCCGCCGAAGGTGAAGCGGTTCACCAGGGCCAGCACCAGCACCGCCGGCCAGACAAAGGCAAACTGCTTGCCCATGGAACGAAAATCGTATTTCAACAGTTTTCCCAGCATCAGAGCGTACCTCCTCCATAAATCTGGGCCCGGAACACGTCACGGAACAGAGCGTCCAGGCTCTTGCCCTCCCGCTCCCGGAGGGCGTCGGCGCTGTCGTGGAGCACCACTTGGCCTTCCCGAAGGAAGATGGCCTCGTCCAGCACAGGCTCCACGTCGCTGATGAGGTGGGTGGAGATCAGCACCGAGGCTTTTTCATCGTAGTTGGTGAGGATGGTGTTCATAATGAACTCACGGGCGGCGGGATCCACCCCGGCGATAGGCTCATCCAGCAGATACAGCTTGGCCCGGCGGGCCATCACCAGCACCAGCTGCACCTTTTCCTTGGTGCCCTTGGACATGGTCTTGATCCGATCGCTGGGGGAGATGCCCAGGCTCAGACACATATTTTCCGCCCGCTCCCGGTCGAAATCAGCGTAAAAGTCGGCAAAGAGGTCAAAGAGATCCGACACCCGCATCCAATCCGCATAGTACATTTTGTCGGGCAGATAGCTGATGACCGCCTTGCTGTGGGGGCCTACCGGGTTGTTATCCACGGTAATGGAGCCCTCTGTGGGCTGCAAAAGGCCGCACAGAAGCTTGATGAGGGTGGTTTTGCCGCTGCCGTTGGGGCCCAGCAGGCCAATGATCCGCCCGGGGGCCAGCTGGAGGCTGATTTTGCTGAGAGCCTCCTTTTGGCCGTACCGCTTGGTAAGGCCGATGCACGTTACCAGATATTCACTCATGATGCAATTCCTCCTTTATCAGCGCGATGGCGCTCTCCCGGCTGTACCCCAGCTCCTCCAAAATAGTCAGGCACTGGTTTACCGCCTCTTTGGCCCGCTTGTGCCGGGCCTCCTGAATGACAGCAATATCCTCCGTGACGGTGCGGCCCGCTGTACGGCCGCCTACCGCCAGCCCATCCTGTTCCAGCTGAGCCATGGCCCGCTGCATGGTGTTGGGATTCACCCCGGCCTGAGCGGCAATGTCCCGCACCGCCGGCAGGCGGCTCCCGGGGGGATATTCCCCTTTCAGGATCCGCAGCGTCAGCTGCTCCGCCAGCTGCTGCCAGATGGGGCGGCTCCCCGTCAGATTCCAGTCCATGGCGTACTCCTTTCTCCGGTCTGTGCCAAATGCTGTGCCGCCGGGCGTTGCTGCCTGGCGACGTGTATTATTGTATTAGGCACTTAATACAATAATACAACTAAAAGCCTTTGTCAACAGGTTGGGGGAAAATTTTTGCTGCTGCCGCATAGACATAGGGTGAGGTGGCATGTATGGAAAAACGGAAACGGGAAAAGAACGTGCTGGCAGGGGCAGCGGAGCTGTTTGATCTGCCGGCGGATATGGTGGCGGGGCTGCCTCACGTAGAGGTGGTGGGAAACGGTCATTTTTATCTGGAAAACCACCATGGGATCCTCTCATACAGCGGGGAGGAAATCGATATCAATGGCGAGGGTGTGGTGATCCGGGTGTTTGGCAGCGGCCTGGAGCTGGTGAGCATGACGGGAGACGCGCTGCGGATCCGGGGAACCATCCAGCGGGTGGAATGGGAGAAATAGAATGGTCAAGCACATCATGAACCTATTGAAGGGCGAGGTCACCGCCCGGGTGGAAAGCGGGTTTCCCGAGCGGGTGCTGAACCTGTGCGGGGAGTACGGCCTTATCTTCTGGAATCTTCAATGGGAGTCGGCGGCGGCCTTTACCTTTACCCTTACCCGGCGGGACTGGAAGCGGCTGCGGCGGCTTACCGCCAAGCTGGACTGTGAGCTGACGCCGGTGGGCTGGCGGGGCACACCCTTTTTCCTGGGGCGGATGCGCCACCGCTACGGCCTGTGGATCACCTTGGGCGTCTGCTCCCTGCTGCTGCTGTGGGGCTCTTTTTTTATCTGGGACTTTGAAATCGAGGGCAACGAGACGGTATCGGATCAGGAAATCCTGCGGGCGCTGGAAAAATACGGCGTGGCCTTCGGTACCTTCGGCTACGACGTCAATTCCTTCCAGCTGCGCAACGATCTGCTGCTGGAGCTGCCGGAGCTGAGTTATATCGCCATCAACGTCCGGGGCAGCCGGGCGTATGTCCAGGTCCGGGAGCGGGTGGACGCCCCGGAGATCATTGACATGCGCCAGCCGGGGAACACAGTGGCGGACCGGGACGCCCTGGTTACCGCCATTGAGCCCTGGGATGGAGTAAAAATGGTGCTGCCGGGCACCATGGTCAAAGAGGGGCAGCTTCTCATTTCCGGCGTTATGGATACGGGCTACGGCGGCAACCGGTATGTCCGGGGCATGGGTAAGGTCTATGGCCGGACCTGGTATACCCTCCGCTGCCGGGTGCCTCTTACCGTGTCGGAAACAGTGTACACCGGGGAAACCCGGACCAGGCGGGCGGTTTTGTTGGGAAAAAACCGGATAAACCTGTATATTGGCAGTAGCATTTCCCAGGATAATTGTGATAAAATAATAAACTGGGATCAGTGGGAGCTGCCGGGGGGACTGGTGCTGCCTGTCACAGTGGTGACGGAAACTCTGCGGCCCTATACCGTGACAGAGACCCGGCGCAGCGAGGAGGAAGCCCTGGCTATGGCGGAGGCCGTCCTGGACCGGGAGCTGACAGCCCTGCTGGGAGGCGGGGAGCTTCTCCGCCGGGAGGTAAATTACCAGGTGGAGGGGGATACCCTTCTTGTGACGCTGACCGCCGAATGCGAGGAGCAGATCGGCAAGTTTGTGGAGATACCAAAGGAGTAATACGATAGATGGAACAAAGGATAGAAATCGAGCGGTTGGAGCAGGCGGTGAATATCTTCGGCTCCTTCGATGAAAATATCCGCCTGATCGAGGCGGAATTCGGCGTGGTGGTTACCAACCGGGAGGGGGAGCTGCGCATCAACGGCGAGGCGGAGGCCACCATGCTGGCGGCCAAGGCCATTAACGCCCTGCTGACCCTCTCCAGCCGGGGGGAGAATATCGGCGAACAGACGGTGCGGTATGTCATCGGCCTGGCCCGCAGCGGCCGGGAGGACCGGGTGGGAGAGCTGACCCAGGACGTCATCTGCATCACCGCCAAGGGCCGCCCGGTGAAGGCCAAGACCATCGGCCAGAAGCGGTATGTGGACTCCGTGTTGAAAAACACGGTTACCATCGGCGTGGGCCCTGCCGGTACCGGCAAGACCTATCTGGCGGTGGCGGCGGCGGTAGCGGCCTTCCGGGACAAGAAGATCAACCGCATTATTCTCACCCGGCCCGCCGTGGAGGCGGGGGAGCGGCTGGGCTTTTTGCCCGGCGACCTCCAGAGCAAGGTGGACCCCTACCTGCGGCCCCTGTACGACGCCCTCTTCGATATGCTGGGGGCGGAGACCTATCAGAAATATCTGGAGCGGGGCAACATTGAGGTGGCCCCTCTGGCCTATATGCGGGGCCGTACCCTGGATGACAGCTTCATTATCCTGGACGAGGCCCAGAACACCTCCCGGGAGCAGATGAAGATGTTCCTGACCCGTATGGGCTTCAACTCCAAGGTGGTCATCACCGGCGACGTGACCCAGATCGACCTGCCCGCTGACAAGACCAGCGGCCTCAAGGAGGCCATCCGGGTGCTCAAGAACGTGGAGGGCATCGGCATCTGTGAGCTGACGGACCAGGACGTGGTCCGTCATGTGATGGTTCAGCGGATCATCAAGGCCTACGATGAATATTACGCCAGGAACGAGCGCAGGCGGGAGAAGAAGTAACGCCGGCGCAAAGACACGAGATACGGGGTTTGCCCAAGGCAGAACCCTGGCTGCCGGCGGGACTGTTTTTACCGGCTTCAAATAAAGGCAGGCCTCTGCGGGGAGGTGTTCCTGCGCTTCAGGGACGCCGCCTCCCGGGCGGGAAGGAGGACAAGCGTATGGGTACCTTTCTGGTGGGACTGATCTTCCTCTATGTGGATATCCAGTACGGCGCGGTGTCGCTGCTGCCGGCCTTTGTGGGGTATCTGCTGCTCCTGGGGAGAATGCGGGCTTTCTCCGACTACCAATCCTTTGAGCAGGGCTGCCCTGTTGCTGTGGTAGGGGCGGCTGGCGGCGGCATTGGCTGGCTGCTGAGCCTCTTTGGGCTGGCGCCCCAGGGGGTTGCCGCTTTCCTGCTTGCTCTGGTGTCTCTGACGGTCCGGGCGCTGACCACCTACCGGCTGACCCGCGGGATGGAGGAGTTGGAGCGCGCCACAGGCCTTGACATGGAGAGCGACAAGCTGATGACTGCCTGGGCGCTCCTTTTGATTCCGGATGTGGGCAAGCTCTTTTTCCTGGTGCCCCAGTGGGGCTGGGTGAGCAATTTGTTTTATGGGGCAGGGCTGCTCTTTTATCTGATCCGCTTTACCGGTACCTATGGCGTCTGGCAGAGAGAAAAGGAGAGAGGAGTATGCTCATGACCTGTTTTTCCTGGTTCGGTTATGAGGTGGAAGCAGATGAGACGGCCACTGCCGCCTGGTATGCCCAGGCGGAGGACTGGGGCTGCGCCTGCGGCCACTGCCGGAACTTTCTGGCTCTGGCCAGGGAGCGGCGGCTGCCGGAGGAAATTTTGGCCATCCTGGACAGCCTTCGCATCCCGCCGGAGAAGGCTACCTATGTTTGTGAGCTGTACTACGACGAAACCTGGGCGGAAAAGGGACTGCTCTATCAGCTTTCCTGGCGGGTGGCGGGCACGATGATCCGACTGCCGGAGGGGAAAGAGAACGCTGGTACTGCCTGGGGTCCGCCGGTAAAATTCCCGGGGTTTACGCTGATGCTGGGCCATGAGGACTACCCCTATGGCGCCCCGGATTTTCCCCAGCCCCACTTTGACCTGGATATCAGTTTGTACCTGCCCTGGGTA
>JAGHHM010000087.1 GCA_017887695.1 Oscillospiraceae bacterium
CCAGGCCCTTCCCCCACCAGTGGGAGAGGTTACGGACGTTGAGGGTGCCGGCAAAGTCGCCATAGGAATCCAGGTACCGCCTGGCGGCATACTCGGCGGTGACGGAGGTGAGGCAGAACATCCCCACCGCCCAGGTCCCCAGGACCGCCGCCAGGGTCAGAAGGGTCAGGGCGGTGCGGACACGGAGGGGCTTCCGGCCCGGTCTCCGAAACCAGGCCGCCAGCAGCGCCGCCCCCGCCAGCAGGACCTTGACAACGCCGGAAGTCACCTCCCTCTGTGCCGCGTAGTAGAGGAGCGGCGTGTCGTAGTGCTCTGCCACCTGCCGGGCTACAGTGACGTAGTTCCAGAAGTCGTGGCCCCCCCAGAGAAGGAGCAGTACGGCCAGAAAGGTCAGGGGAGTGATTTTGTGCTGATACCAGTTGGGGAACCGCTTTTTCAGCAGGTGGTTCAGCAGGGCGGTGAGGGCCAGGCTTAGGGCCAGAGTGATCCAAAAATCCATCACGATCCCTCCCATCGGTAGCCCGCCTTGATGACGGTTTTGATGGCGCCGGCATAGTCACCCAGCTTCTCCCGCAGCCGCTTGATGTGGGTATCCACCGCCCGGGCCTCCCCCTCGTAGTCGTAACCCCAGCACTTCACCAGCAGCTGCTCCCGGCTCATGACAATGTTTTTGTTCTGCATCAGACAGCGAAGGAGGGCGTATTCCTTGGGGGTGAGGGTCACCTCCTGCTTTCCCGTCCATACCCGCTGGGCAGCCAGATCCAGTACAACACCGCCGCTCTCCAGCCGGTCACCAGTGCGGACGGTTCCCCGGCTGCGCTTGATGAGAGCCATGGCCTTGGCGTAGAGGACGGACATGGTAAAGGGCTTGGTTACATAGTCGTCGGCCCCCAGCTCGTAGCCCAGCAGCTTGTCCTCCTCGGCAGAGAGGGCGGTAAGAAAGATGATCGGCACCTCCTGCCGCCGCCGGAGGGCACGGCACACGGAGAACCCATCCAGCTCCGGCATCATAATATCCAACAGCACTGCGTCAAAGGACTCTTCCTCCGCCAGGGCCAGGGCTTTGGCCCCGTTTTCTGCCGCTACGGGCATTTCACCTTTGCTGAGGAAATAATCGCACAGCACCTCACGAAGCCGTGCCTCGTCCTCTGCAATCAAAATACGGTTGTCCATGTTTCTCCCTCCTTCATGACCAAAATACCAGAAGGATGTGTACCCTCTGTGTCGGCGGCAGGCAGATCAGTCTTTTTTATAGATGACCAGCGTCATTTTTTCGTTGATGACCTTCTGTTCACCGGAAAGATGGTAGCCCATCTTTGTACAAAAACAAGCCCCCGGCTGTGGCCGGGGGCTTGCAGATAGCAGCCTGAAAATTACTCCGCCTCGGCCAGGGCTTTGGCCTCAGCAATGGCCTTCTCCTGAGCCGCAGGAGGACACTCCTCATAGCGGACGAAGTGGAAGGTGAAGGAACCGCGGGACTGGCTCATGGAACGCAGGTCGATGGCATAGGTCATCATCTCCGCCATGGGGACCTCAGCTTCCACAATCTGGTTGCCGTCGCCAGTGGGAGTCATACCCATGACGCGGCCACGGCGTTTATTCAGGTCGCCGATGATATCGCCCATGTAGCTGTCGGGAATGGTGACCTTCAGCTCACCGATGGGCTCCAGCAGGACGGGGGAAGCCTCGGGCAGAGCAGCCTTGTAAGCCAGCTGAGCGGCGGTCTTGAAGGCGATTTCAGAGGAGTCCACCGGGTGGTAAGAACCATCTACCAGGGTGGCCTTCAGGAACACCACAGGGTAACCGGCCAGAACGCCGTGGACGCAGGCTTCACGCAGGCCCTTTTCAACAGCGGGGAAGAAGTTCTTAGGCACGCTGCCGCCGAACACTTCCTCTGCAAAGATCATATCCTCGCTCTCGTCCTGAGGCTCAAAGACGATATGCACGTCGCCAAACTGGCCGCTGCCGCCGGTCTGCTTCTTATGACGACCCTGCTTGCGGACCTTCTTACGAATCTTCTCACGGTAAGCCACCCGGGGTGTATCCAGCTCAGCTTCCACGCCAAAACGGCTCTTGAGCTTGCTCACCAGCACATCGATCTGGATATCGCCGGCGCCGGAAACCACCACCTGGTGAGTCTCGGCGTTGTTGACCACGCTGAAGGTGGGATCCTCTTCGTTAAGGCGGAGAAGACCGGTGCCCACCTTTTCATCCTGGCCACGGGTCTTGGGAGCAATGGCGCGGGAATAGCAGGGCTCGGCAAACTGCACGGCCGCCAGCTTCACCACGTTCTTGGGATCGCACAGGGTATCGCCGGTCTTAAGCCGATCCATCTTGGCAATGGCGCCGATGTCGCCGCAGGCAATCTCCTTGACTTCCTCAGTCTTCTTGCCGCGGATGGTGTACAGACGGCCCAGCTTCTCGGTCTTGCCGGTAGAGGGATTATAAAGGGACATGTCGCCGGTAATCTTGCCGGAAACAACCTTAACCAGGGAATATTTGCCGTACTGATCGGAAATGGTCTTGAACACGATGGCGGCAGTGGGGCCGTTGGGATCGCGGGCCACTTCGATTTCCTTCTCGCCAGACTCGTCGGTTGCGATTTCAGCAGGCATTTCAGCGGGAGCGGGAACCAGATCCACAATGGTCTGGAGCAGCATCTCGGTGCCAAGGCCCGTGAAAGCGGAGCCGCAGAGAACAGGGGCAATAGTGCCGTCCCGCATACCTACCTTCAGGCCGTTATGGATCTCCTCTTTAGTGAAGGGCTCACCGGAGAAAAACTTCTCCATATTCTCTTCGGTGGTCTCCGCAACAGCCTCCATCAGCTGATCATACAGCTCGTCCACCACATGGACTTTGTTCTCGGGGATGGGAATCTCCACCCGCTTGCCCTTCTTGTCGTCGGGCATCTTATAAGCCTTCTTGTTGAGCACATCGATAATACCGATGGTACGCTTGTTTTCATCCCAGATGGGAGCCACCACAGGGGCGATGGACTTGCTGAGGTTTTCCCGCAGGGCCTCCAGAGTGGTGGAGAAGTTGGCATTCTCCTCATCTTCCTTGGAGATATAGATGATGCAGGGCTTCTTCTGAGACTGGAGGTACTTCCAGCCGCGCTCAGCACCTACGGAGAGGCCGTCCTTGGAAGCACAGACTAATACGCCAACCTCGGCGGCACGGAGGCCGGACTGCATCTCTCCGGCAAAGTCAAAGTTGCCGGGAGCGTCCAGCACGTTGATCTTCACACCCTGGTAGGTAATAGGAGCCATGGCCAGGGAAATGGAAATCTGACGCTTAATCTCCTCGCTATCATAATCGCAAACGGTGTTGCCGTCCGCGGTCTTGCCCAGACGGTCGATGGCACCGGTGATATACAGCATGCTCTCCACCAGAGAGGTCTTACCACTGCCGCCGTGACCCAGCAGACAGATGTTGCGAATGTCCATATGAGTTAGTCTCCTTCCGTTTATCTCGTTCCGACAACCGGGAACCGCTTAACAATCCAATTATATAATAATTCCCGTTTTAGCACAACTGAAAATTTATTTTGCACCGGATTTTTGATAAATCTTACAAATAAGACTGTTTCTTTTTTCACATAGTCACAATGACACCTGTCTCAACTCTTATCAACTCCCCACAACAGCGGCAGCATGGGAACCACCCACAGCAGGAGGTAGGTCAGAAGCAGCATGGGGGTCAGCACACTGTAACTGCCGGTAAAAGTGAGGTAAAACCCCACCAGAACGCCAAATGTGCTGCTGAGCATGGAGAGGAAATTTCCGATACGGACGATGTGGCACAGCCGGCGGCTCCCCGCCACCATATCCACGAAGGGAAACAGCCCTTCCCGGTATAAAATCCCGTTGGGGCCTCCAGCTTCCCGATCTGGATCGGACATGGCCAGGCGTTCGCTGAGTTCCAGGTAAGCCGCCCCACCGTCGGTGCCGAACCGTGTTTTGAGAAGCTTTGGCGTAATGTTCCCATCCCGTACAGCCAGAGCCAGGTGAAGCCCGTTCCGGGACAGGGCTCGCAGGGCAGCCTCCACCAACTCAGAGGTATTGTACTTTACGGCAAACACGGCTGTCAGTTCCCCGTCCACCGCCAGGCATACCGTGGTGCGGGAGGGCATAGTGGCGGGCAGCCGTACCGCCTTATGGCGCATAAAGGCAGGGGTACCCACCAGGACCGTCTCCCCGTGGATCATACCGCTGAGGCCGTTGTCATCATGAATGTGGAAATGCTCCAACGGCTGCAGGGCAATCCGTTCCCCGCGGCAGATATCGCCGAAAATGCGGCCCAGGCAGCCTCCCGCCTGTACCGCCAGGGTAGCCGCATAGGAGAGGGCATGGTTGCGCTCCTCGCCATAGAGCTTCAGCCCGTTAAGGGCTACCGTGCCCTGGGGGAAAAGGTCGCCGTCAGTAACGACAATACGGTTGACAGAAGCCAGCATGACAGCGCCGTACTGGCCGGCTACTGCTGCGCCGCTGCGGGCCAGGCGGACCGCCAGCCGCCCAAAAGGCACAAAGTAGACCAGGGGGCATACAAGAGCGCTGGAGGCGCACAGAATCACCGACCAGACCCACAGCAGATCCTGCCCGCGGCCCTGGCCCACAGAGGCCAGAACAGAAAATACCAGAGACGCCGCCGCCAATACCGGCAGCAGCAGCCGCTGCCACTGGGCAGCGGTATCTTCCACATTGGCGCGGGTATAAAAGCCCTGAATACTGCCGCGGCCTTTGGCAATCCCCTCCTCACAGCGATCCACCACATGGCCGGGAGTCCCCATGGCGCCGATGCGGAAGGTCTCCCACATGCCCCGATGGTAATCTGTCAGCCCCCACAGCGTGAATACCGCCATCAGAGCGGACAGGCCTCCCAGGGGCGACACTGCCGAACGCTGGGGGAGCAGCAGCAGTGTCATTTCATCCAGCAGCGTCACCAGGTTCCCCAGGGCCGCTGTGGCATAAATCGTAAAGGTCTTTTCCCGCAGGCCTTCCAGGGCGGCCCGGAAAACAGGCCAGCACAGCAGGCAAATCAAAGCCTGAGGTACCAGTACACAGATAGCGCTGTTGCCGATACTTTCACTGAAGAAGGGAATGCTGGTGCCGGCCCAGCTCAACAGCCAGGGCAGCCACAGCACGATCAGCACCGGCAGGGACAGCAAAAGTCCCTTGCGGCACTCATAGTAACGCCGTTTATGTATCGTAGCAGCTCCGCTGAGGGCCTGTTCCTGACTGTCATCCGGCAGCGGATGCCGGAAGGAGGGCTCCTTCCGCTTGATTTGCCGGGGAGCATGCTTCCTGCGCTCTTTCTCCAGCCGTTTGCGGAACTTTTCCTGACGGCGCTCCTGCTCCTCCTTCACCGCATCCACGGTGCTGGCAACCACATCTTCCATGGTCAGGGTGGGGCTGCTTGCTTCCGACTGATCTTCCTGGTCAGAGGCAGTATTATCCGCAGAAAGCGTGTCGTCCGGCATCTCCGGCTGGTTTCCCGGCAGCGATTCCTGGTTTTCCTCCGGTGTCAGACCAAACATCTTGTCCGGCTGAATACCATCCAGATCTGCATCTGGCTGGAGATCAGGAATTTCCGGTGCTTCAGGCTCCTCCAGATGGGGCATTTCTTCCTCGCTTTCCATCTGTGGCTGTATGGGAAAGCGCAGTATCTTGGATAATTTTTTCCGCAGGGGCTTCCCCGTAGGAAGCTGCTCTGCGGCTGTTTCCTCCCCGGATTCCTCCGGCTGGCTGCTTTCTGCCCCGGGAGAGACTACTTCCTCCGGCGGCTGCTCTGCTTCGGGTGCTTTTTCTGCCTCAGGTGTGTTCTCTGCCTGCGGCATTTTTTCCTCCAATGGGGTTTCTTCTGTCACAGCGGGGTGGCTGCGGTATTCCGCCAGAATGGATTCCAGACTGATTTCGTCATCGCCGGGCAGTTCCACGCCTTGCAGCAGCCGCTGGGTGTCCATCAGGGAGGGTTCGTATGGATTGGGTTCCCGTTTCTCTGTCATAACGGCTCCTTACTCAGTTTATCGCTTGCCTGTCAGGCCAGACGCTGCCGCACAGCCTCGTAAAGCAGGATGGCAGCGGCGGCGGACGCATTCAGGGAGGAGATCTGGCCTTTCATCGGTATGCTGACCAGAAAATCACAGCTTTCCCGCACCAGACGTGTCATACCATCTCCCTCGCTGCCGATCACAATGGCGGCGGCGTTTTTAAAATCTGCCCCGTAGAGAGGAACGGTACCTTCAGCGGCGGCACCGAAAACCCAGATTCCCTGCTTTTTGAGATCTTTCAGGAGAGAGGGGATATTGGGAACCCTTGCTACCGGCAGATAGCTCACTGCACCGGCGCTGGATTTGGCCACCACAGCAGTCAGACCCGCACTGCGGCGTTTGGGGATAATGACGCCGTGGGCGCCGGCACATTCAGCAGTGCGGATAATGGCCCCCAGATTGTGGGGGTCGGAAATCTCATCACACACCACCAGAAGGGGCTTTTCTCCACGGGCCGAGGCAATACTCAGAATGTCTTCCACTGTGGCGTAAGCCCGGACAGCCGCAATGGCAATGATTCCCTGATGACTGTGGGTAAGACTCATAGCGTCCAGCTTGCGCCGGTCCGCCTCCACTACCACTACGCCCGCCTTCCGGGCTTCTGCGGCAATACGGCTGAGGGTTCGGTCTGTCTCTCCCTTGGCCAGATAAATTTTGTCAATGGCGGTCCCCGAACGGAGAGCCTCTGTTACGGCGTTACGGCCTTCGATCATACCGTCGGATTCCGTTTCCGGCCGCTGCATATACTCTTTCATGGCGTTGCTCCTTTGCGGTAATGGCCGGACGGCGGCCCGGCGCTGCGGACTGGCGGACAGCAGACATTCTGCCTTCTCCTGGCCAAATTCCACATTTAGAGTAAGTATAACACAGCGGACGCGGCATAATAAAGGGGGATTCACAGAAATTTCACAGAAAATCCGCAGTCTCTGCTTGTGACAAGGAGAATTTTGTGGTACCATTCACGATAGACCGGCAGCGGTTCTTTTCCCGGCGGACCGCTTATTTATAAAGGAGAACGTGATGAACGACAATCAAAACAGGAATAACAATAAAAACAAGAAGAATTTAAACGGCTTGCTGATCCTCCTGGCCTGGGCAGTTGTGCTCACAGTGGTATTCAACTACCTGTCCGCATACAGCCGGGAAGCCACTGCCGCCGCTGAAACCCATGAGATTAAATTCAGCGAGTTTGTTGATCTGGTGGAGCAGGACAAGGTAAAGGAAGTGGTCTTTACCGACGGCATGCTGGAGATCACCACCGTGGAAGGCTACGTCTATGTGGACGCGGACGGCAAGGAGTACGGCGACAACTATACCCTCTTTACCATGCAGATGGGCAGTTACAGCGAGGGGCTCCTTGACCTTCTGGATGAACATGATGTAGAGTACACCAACCCCTATGTACCCCAGATGTCCCCTATCCTGGAGTTCATGCTCACCTATATCCTGCCTACGATTCTGATGGTGGGACTGTTCGTGCTGTTTATGAACCTGATGGCCCGCCGGGGCGGCGGCATCGGTGGTATCGGCAATGTGGGCAAGGCCAACGCCAAGGTTTACATGGAAAAGACCACCGGCGTCACCTTTGCTGATGTGGCCGGCCAGGATGAGGCCAAGGAATCCCTGGTGGAGATCATTGACTTTCTTCACAATCCCGGCAAGTATACCGCCATCGGTGCCAAGCTTCCCCGCGGCGCTCTGCTGGTAGGCTCTCCTGGTACCGGCAAGACCCTGCTGGCCAAGGCCGTGGCCGGCGAGGCAGGGGTACCCTTCTTCTCTATCTCCGGCTCCGGCTTTGTGGAGATGTTTGTAGGCGTAGGCGCCAGCCGTGTCCGTGACCTGTTCCAGGAGGCCGCCAAGGTGGCCCCCTGCATCATCTTCATTGACGAGATTGACGCCATCGGCAAGACCCGTGATACCCGCTTTGGCGGCAACGACGAGCGGGAGCAGACCCTCAACCAGCTGCTGGCGGAGATGGATGGCTTTGACCCCTCCAAGGGCATCATTGTCCTGGCCGCTACCAACCGGCCTGAGGTACTGGACAAAGCTCTGCTGCGGCCTGGCCGCTTTGACCGCCGCATCACTGTGGACCGGCCCAATCTGGCGGGACGTCTGGCCACTCTTCAGGTCCATACCCGGAAGATCCGCCTGGCGGAGGACGTGGATCTCAACAAGATTGCCCAGGCTACCGCCGGCTGCGTAGGCGCGGATCTGGCCAACATGGTCAATGAGGCCGCCCTGCGGGCAGTTCGTCACGGCCGCCACGCGGTGAATCAGGAGGACCTGCTGGTATCCTTTGAGGTGGTCATTGCTGGTGCTGAGAAAAAGGGCACCGTCATTACCGAGCAGGAGAAGCGGATCATCGCCTACCACGAGGTAGGTCACGCCTTGGCTGCTGCCAAGCAGAAGAACGCCCAGCCTGTCACCAAGATTACCATTGTTCCCCACACGGAAGGTACTCTGGGTTATACCCTCCACCTGCCGGAGGAGGAGAAGTTCCTCATGAGCAAGGACGATATTCTTACAGAGATTCGCACCCTGCTGGCAGGCCGCTGTGCTGAGGAATTGGTGTTTGATATCCAGACCTCCGGCGCTGCCAACGACATTGAGCGCGCCACGGAGCTGGCCCGAAACCTGGTGGCCCGCTTCGGTATGAGTGACAAATTCGGTATGATGGCCCTGGGCACTGTCCAGAATCAGTATCTGGACGGCGGTTACAGCATGAACTGTGCCCAGGAAACCTTTGCCGCCGCCGACCGTGAAGTGGCTTCCCTGCTTCAGCGGTGTCATGATGAGGCTCTGGAGCTGCTGCGCCAGAACCGGGAGATGTTGGACGCCGTGGCGGCATACCTCATTAAGAAGGAAACCATTACAGGCGCTCAGATGATGGCTATTTTGGAAGGCCGTGATCCCGATCAGGAAGAATATTACGGTGTACCCGCCCAGCGGGACAATACCATTGAGGCGCCGGCCAAGCACATCAGCATGACCAGTGAGCCCATTGCTATGCCCACCGCTTCCGCAGATTTGCCGGAAACAAGCAACGGTGAAGGCACAGGATCTGATGGCGAAGTGTCTGATAACACGGATACACAGTAATTCATCCCGGCGGGAGGCAGGTATGGTGCCTTCCGCCGGGTCAATACAGGCAGGAGGAGAAGAAATATGGAATACGTTACTCTGGGAAAGACTGGGCTGAAAATCTCTCGTTTGGGCTTTGGCGGTATCCCTATCCAGCGGATTGATGCCGCTGCTGCGGAAGAGCTGTTGGAAGCTGTCCGGGCCGCTGGCATCAACTATATTGATACTGCCCGGGGCTATACTGTCAGTGAGGAGCTGATCGGCCAGGCCATTGAAGGCCATCGCAAGGAATTCGTCCTGGCCACCAAGTCCATGTCCCGGGACCGCGCCAGTATGGAGCGTGACATCGGTATCAGCCTGAAGAATCTGCGCACAGATTACATTGATCTCTACCAGGTACATAACCCCACCCTGGAGCAGGTGGAGCAGGTATGCGCTCCCGGCGGGGCTCTGGAAGCGCTGATGGAGGCCAAGGCTGCCGAAAAAATTGGCCATCTGGGCCTTACTGCCCACAGCGTGGAGGTATTCCGTCGGGCATTGGAGCTTCCCTGGGTGGAAACCATCATGTTCCCCTACAATTTGGTGGAAAACCAGGGAGAGGAGCTGATGGCTCAGGCCAACGCCCAGGGCGTGGCGGTAATCGCTATGAAGCCTCTGGCCGGCGGCGCCATTGAAGATGCTCACCTGGCTCTGCGCTATATTACCCGCAATCCCAATGTGACCGTCCTCATTCCCGGTATGTACAGTCCCCAGGAGGTCAAGCAAAACCTGGAGGCAGTGGAGGATACGTCTCCCCTGTCCGCCGCTGAGGAAGAGAAAATCGCTGAGATCCGCCGGCAGCTGGGCACCAATTTCTGCCGCCGCTGCAATTACTGCGCCCCCTGCACTGTGGGCATCAGCATCCCCAATGTATTCCTGTTCCAGGGGTACCTGCGGCGCTATGGCCTGGAGGGCTGGGCTCGGGATCGGTATGGCGCTCTGGCCGTCAAGGCCGGGGATTGTGTGGAGTGCGGCGCCTGCGAGGAGCGCTGCCCTTATCATCTGCCCATTCGTGAGATGCTCAAGTCCGCAGCCAAGGATTTTGGTGCGTAAAAGGGGAAAAAGTTTTATTTTCCCCTTGCGTCACCAGAGAAAACGTGCTACAATGCCCCTAGCTTTAAGAAGGAGACACCTCTCATGACTTCTGTGTGCCTGAACGCTGCATACTTTTACTTTTACTTTTACTTTATCTACACAAGTAGATAAGGTTAGTTTTGCTGCGGCGAACAGGTGGAGAGGATCCTATATTCATCCATTGAAGGTCTTACAGCGAAACCGCTGTAAGATCTTTTTATTTTTAATTCTTCCGGAACTTGGACCGGAAAAGGGGGAAACAGACATGATCGTTGTTCTCAAGAAAAACGCGGAAAAACAGCAGGTGGAAGTATTCAGTTCCTGGCTTCACAGCATGGGCCTGGAGACCCATATGTCCGTGGGCGAAAACCATACTGTTGTGGGGCTGGTGGGCGACACCTCCCGGGTGGACATCGAGAGCATTATGGCCCTGGATATTGTGGAAACCGTCCGCCGGATCCAGGAGCCTTATAAAAGCGCCAACCGCAAATTCCACGAGGCGGACACGGTCATCACCCTTTCTACCGGGGCCAAAATTGGAGGGGGACATTTCCTGGTGATGGCAGGCCCCTGCTCTGTGGAGAACGAGGAACAGATTATCTCCGTGGCCCAGAGTGTCAAGGCTGCCGGTGCCCAGGTTCTCCGGGGCGGCGCCTTCAAGCCCCGCACTTCTCCCTACGCCTTCCAGGGCCTTCACGAGGAGGGTATCCGCCTGCTGCTCAAAGCCCGGGAAGTCACCGGCCTGCCCATCGTTACTGAGATCATGGACGCCCAGCATCTGCCCCTCTTCGAGGACATCGACATCGTCCAGGTGGGAGCCCGGAACATGCAGAATTTTGAGCTTCTCAAGCAGCTGGGCAAGCTGCGTAAGCCGGTGCTGCTCAAGAGGGGCATGGCCAACACTCTCCAGGAGCTCCTGATGAGCGCCGAGTACATTATGGCCGGCGGCAACGAGCAGGTGATTCTCTGCGAGCGGGGCATCCGCACCTTCGAAACCGCTACCCGGAACACCATGGATCTTTCTGTGATTCCCATGCTTCACCGGCTCAGTCACCTGCCGGTGGTGGTGGATCCCAGCCATGCTACCGGCAGTTATCAGCTGGTGCCGCCCATGGCACTGGCCGCTACCGCCGCCGGGGCCGACGGCCTTATTATTGAGGTCCACAACGACCCGGAGCACGCTCTGTGCGACGGTCCCCAGAGCCTGCGGCCGGAGAAATTTGCTGATATGATGGATAAGATCCGGGCCATTCGTCCTTACGCCGACCGTTCCTTCACCACCGGCCAGCTGGCCCTGGACTGAGGAGGCGGCTATGATCAAAACAGTGGGCGTAGTGGGGCTGGGACTCATCGGCGGCAGCATGGCCAAGGCTATCCACGCCTTTACGGATTGCACCCTCTACGGCTATGATGCCGACGGAGCAGTCCTCAGCCGTGCCATGGAGGACGGCGTCCTATCCGGGGTGCTTACCCCCGAGGGACTGGCAGGCTGTGACCTGGTGATCGTGGCCCTGTACCCAGAGGCCACCGTGGATTACATTACCCGCAACCGTACTTTCTTCCGAAAAAGCGGGCTGGTGATGGACTGCGGCGGTGTGAAAACCATTGTTTGTGAGCCCCTGGAGCCGGTGGCCCGTGAGAGCGGGTTCCATTTTATCGGCGGTCATCCTATGGCGGGTATTGAGCGCTCCGGCTACGCCAATTCCTTTCCGGAGCTGTTCCGGGGGGCGTCCCTGATCCTGACACCCTATGAGAACACGCCGGAGGGCCCCGTGGCGGAGGTCTGGGACCTTTTAAAGCAGGTGGGCTTCTCTCACCTTCAGCTGGCCACCTCTGCCCAGCACGACCACATCATCGCCTATACCTCCCAGCTGGCCCATGTGGTGTCCTGCGCCTATGTGGGCAGTCCGTCCGCCCCCAGCTTTCAGGGATTTTCCGCCGGCAGCTTCAAGGA
>JAGHHM010000088.1 GCA_017887695.1 Oscillospiraceae bacterium
CGCCGGGGTCCACTGTGAGAACAGCGGTATCATCGACGCCCTGATTGCCCGGGCCAAGGCGGAGGGGAAGCTCTCACCGGCCTCCCATCCCCGGACCCGTCCCGCCCCCCTGGAGGCGGAGGCGGTGAGCCATCTGCTGCGGATGGCCCAGTTGGCGGACACGCCGGTAATTGTGGTTCACCTGTCCACAGCGGCTTCTCTGGAGGAGGTCCGGGCCGCCCGGAAACGGGGCCAGACGGTGTATGTGGAGACTTGTCCCCACTACCTGCTGTTGGATGACAGCGTTTACGATGCGCCGGAGTATCGGGAGGCGGCCAAGTTCGTCTGTGCCCCGCCTATCCGGAAGAAGGAGGATCAGGAGGCTTTGTGGGAGGCCCTGCGCAGCGGGGAGATCCAAACGGTGGCCACGGATCACTGTTCCTTCACCCTGGCCCAGAAGGACATGGGCCGGGAGGACTTTACCAAGATCCCCGGGGGCCTTCCCGGGGTGGAGACCCGGGGCGTACTGCTCTATACCGCCGGCGTGGCAGCGGGGCGCATCACCCTTCAGGATATGTGCCGGGTACTCAGTGAGAATCCCGCCAAGCTCTACGGCTGCTGGCCCCGGAAGGGAACCATTGCCCCCGGCAGCGACGGGGACATCGTGATCTATGACCCCGCCGCCGACAGCGTCATCACCGCCGCCGACCAGGTCATGAACGTGGATTACAGCCCCTATGAGGGCTTCCGCACCGCCGGCAGCGTGGCCCAGGTATACCTGCGCGGCGCTCTGGCGGTGGACCATGGGGAAGTGCTGGCGGCGCCGGAGGGGAAATTCATTCCCAGAGGAAAGAGCGTGCTGTGATGCGGGACGAGGAACTGATCGGGCTGTGCCGGGAGCTGATCCGGCGGCCCAGCGTGTCCGGAGAGGAACGGGCTGTGGCGGAATTTCTCAGGGACACCATGGCAAGCCTTGGATATCCGCAAGTGGAGATTGACCGCCATGGCAGCGTTTTGGGCTGGATCCCCGGCTGCCGCCCCGGGAAAACTGTCCTCATGGACGGCCATATCGACACTGTTCCCGTAGAGGATCCGGGCCTCTGGACCCATGATCCCTTTGCCGGAGAGGTAGAGGGGGAGCGGCTCTACGGCCGGGGAGCCTCGGACATGAAGGGAGGCGTGGCCGCCATGGTGCTGGCCGCCGCCCGGTTTGCCAAGGATAGCGGCGGAGACTTTGCCGGAACGATTTGTGTGTCCTGCTCCGTCCAGGAGGAGCGCTTCGAGGGGGTGGCCTGCCGGGAGATCGCCCGGCTGGCCCGGCCGGATTACGTCATCATCGGCGAGGCCACCTCCACCACCCTGAAGATCGGCCAGCGGGGCCGGGCGGAGGTGACGGTGGAGACAAGGGGCCGCTCCTGCCACTCCTCCAACCCGGAAAAGGGGATCAACGCGGTCTACCATATGGCGGAGCTTATCGGAGAGCTGCGCCGCCTGCCGCCGCCGGAGCATCCCCTGTTGGGCCAGGGAATCCTGGAGCTGACGGACATCATCTCCGCTCCCTACCCCGGGGCCTCAGTGGTACCGGGACTGTGCCGGGCCACCTTTGACCGGCGGTTGCTGCCGGGAGAGACAGCGGAGAGCGTCCTGGGCCCCATCCGGGCGGCCATCGCCCGGGTGAAGGAGCGCGTCCCGGAGCTGGAGGCAGCGGCGGAATTGACCAGGGGGAGCTCTGGCTGCTGGACCGGGGACACCCTGGAGGCAGAGCGGTTTTTCCCCGCCTGGGTACTGCCGGAGGACCATCAGCTGGTTTGTGCCGCCCTGGCAGGGCTCCGGGCGGCGGGCATCGACGCCCCGCTGTCCCACTACGCCTTCTGCACCAACGCCAGCAGCTTCTGCGGAGAGCTGGGGATCCCTACGGTGGGCTTTGGCCCCTCTTTGGAGAGCCTGGCCCATGTGACCGACGAATACATTGAGATCGGCCAGCTGGAGCGGGCCTGCCGGGGCTATCAGGGGATCCTGCGGGCATTGACAGCGGGCTGATATGGTGAAAATACCTGAGGCAACCAATAGTTGCGCCCCAGTTGGTGGCGGCAACCGGCCAAATTATGTATACTTACTCCATCAGCGGGGGCAGTTCTCTGGAACCCCTCCGACATAAGAAGGAGGAACTATGGTTAAGACCGTCATTGCGGGAGGTATCATACTTTTGATCTCCCTGGCCATGCTGGTGCTGTTTGGCGTTTTGATCTGGTATGTGATCCGGGCCCTGCGTAAATATGTGCGGGACACGCCCGTACGGGCGGAGGATGCCGCTGTCAAGCGCTCCCTGGGGGAGGCGCTGAAGGCCCACCGGGCCCGGTGCGGCATGACCCAGGAGTTTGTGGCCCAGTCCCTGGGGGTCAGCCGCCAGGCGGTGAGCAAGTGGGAGAGCGGCGCCTCGGACCCCAGTACCGTGAATCTGCTGGCCCTGGCCAGACTCTACGGCGTCTCCGCCGACGAGCTGCTGCGGGGCGTGGAATGAGCTGCTGTAAGTCCGGCGGCCATTTTCCCACCCGGGTTCTTATATGGAAAAAGCCCGTCCTGCCGGATAAAGGCAGGGCGGGCTTTTGGTGTTGGGGATAGAAAAAATGCAAAATAACCGGAAGTATGGGATCCGATCCTTTAGTCTACGTCCGCTACCGGATCAGGGCCGGGAGCATCCAGACAACTGGGGTTCTGGAGAATGCCCCGGAGATAGCGCAGGGCAGAGGCAAAATAGAAGCCGTCGCAGATGCGCTCATCAGTGACCACAGTGTAGTCCATGTACTTGCGGCCTTCTACTGTGCCGTTGGCAGCCAGCTCATTGACCCGGTACTTCTTTCCCAGGGACACAAATACAGGGACATTGCCGAAGTCATAGAGGTGGTGATAGATAGGGGGAATGCCCAGGGAGGCCATGGAGGTGATGTACAAGGAGCCATGGAAGGGACTCAGCCGGGTCAGGGCGCGGGGCAGGCACCCGAAGTAGTCCAGCAGGTTCAAAAGCCATACCACAAATTTCAGCAGTACCCCGGGAATCAGGTGAAAGGCTTTGGCCAGATTATCAAAGTTGGTGCTGTCCGTGGGGGCGTTCTTCACCGCGTCCACCTTTTCCTGAATCTTCCGGTAGACAGCCTCCGCCGTGTCCGTGGGGGCAAGGCTGATTTTCAGCACTGTATCCGGGGATTCCGCCTTCATTTCCGGCTTGATGGTCAAAGAGACCTCGATCTCCGGGCGGCTGTATACCCGCTGGCCGGAGATGAAGCGGTTGATGCCGGGATACTGCCCCACGCACCGGGCGTAGGCTGCCAGCACCACATGGAGCATGCCGAAGCCCTGAAGCCCTTCACGGCGCTTGGCGCGGATGTATTCATCGGCGGCGGCGCAGTCCAGGGTGTCCCGGATGAAGTTCTGTGAGGTGTTCCGGGTGACCATGATGTAGGGGGAGACGGCAAAGATGGGGCTCAGGCTGCGCAGCCGCCGGCCGTCGTTTCGATCTCCCCACTTAGGCCGCCAGCCATTGCTCTCACGGCGCTCCATGGCCACCACTGTCAGAAGCAGGGCCGCCATGGTCATCAGTACCGTCAGCTCCGCCAGAAAATGCCACCAGGAGGGCCGCCCGGGCAGGATCGGTGTGGTGTACAGGGTGAGAAAAGCGCGGTTTATGGTGTCCTCCACTACAATGTGGTAGGCCAGAGCCCCACCGATCAGGGCGCCGAAAAGCCACTTGATAAGACCCCGGCTCACCGTCAGGAAATAGAGCCCCGCTACCGCCAAATACAGTACCCAGCATAAAGCACGGTGCAGCGGTGAAAAATTCCCGGCTTTTACGGCAAAGAATATGCAGCCCATCAGTACGGGAACAGCGGTGCGATAGAGCCGGTCATTGCCGGAGGTAAGGAGCATGATGGCGAAGAGAAGTCCTGCGCACACCGGCAGCGCTCCCTGGATCCACAGTTCCCCGGCAGAGGCGCCCACGCCGGTATAGTACACAATCCGTACCACTGCGCCGCAGAGCATCAGGGCGGCAGCCAAAAGTACGGAAAGGCCGCATTTTGGAATGGTATAATAACTGTTTTTCATGAGATAATACGCCCGTTTCTTACAAACTGATGTGTTTAGTATAACAGCTTCACGGGAAAAAGCAAGAGGAAAGGCCCCGGCGCTGCCGCCGGGGCCTAGTCTTTTAGCCTATTCTTCTGCCGGTCAAGGGATGGTTTCCCGACATTTTCAGATAGAAATACTGCCGTTTTTCCGGCTCCTTTAGGGGAAATTACTCCACCACAATACCGTTTTCGGCAAAGGCCTTGAGGAGCAGGTCCATGTCGCTGGGGATGGAGATAGGCTCACCGCAGGCCTTGATGGCGTTGGCCACGTCCTTGAGGCCGTTGCCGGTGACTACGCTGACCACGGTGGCGTCGGCGGGGATCTTGCCCTGCTCGCAGAGCTTCTTCAGGCCTGCCGCACCGGTAACGCCGGCGGGCTCGCCAAATACGCCGCAGGTCCGGCCCAGGAGCTTCTGAGCGGCCATAATCTCCTCGTCGCTGACGTTGACGGTGAGACCGTTGGATTCCCGAATGGCCATCAGGGCCTTGTCGGCGTTACGGGGCACGCCCACGGCAATGGAGTCGGCCAGGGTGTTTTCCTCCATGGGATGCCAGGGCTCGCCGGTTTCGATGGCCCGGTTCAGGGGGCAGCAGCCCTCTGCCTGGGCGGAGATCAGCCGGGGAAGACGATCAATAAAGCCAATGGCATAGAGGTCCTTGAGGCCCTTCCAGAGGCCGGCAATGGTGCAGCCGTCGCCTACGGAGATGGCGATGTAGTCCGGAGCCTTCCAGTCCAGCTGCTCCATGATCTCCAGGGCCACGGTCTTTTTGCCCTCGGAGAGGTAGGGGTTGATGGCGGCGTTGCGGTGGTACCAGCCCCATTTGTCGATGGCCTGCTTGGAAAGCTCAAAGGTTTCCTCGTAGCTGCCCTGGACGGAAATAACAGTGGCGCCGAAGGTCATCAGCTGGGCCACCTTGCCCTTGGGAGCCCGGGAG
>JAGHHM010000089.1 GCA_017887695.1 Oscillospiraceae bacterium
GCGCCTCCCGCCGTCTCATCTGTCTGCGGCAGTGCCCGGGTGGACACAAAGTCGGCCCCGGTGCCGCAGACGTCCTTTACCACTACCTGCCCCAGCCGGACAGGCGCCTCCACCGTGATACCGTCCAGCGCCGCCGCCACGTCAAAGATCCGCTCCTTGGGCACGGGGCCGCTGGTCTTGACCGGGCAGCGGGGGTATGCGCCGCCGGTACAGCGCACTGTGGAGGTGATCACCCGGGTGGGATGGGTCAGCTCGCGCTTTCCATACGCCTCCCCCCGGGGACAGCCATTGCCCGTGACCGTGTAGCCGCAGGCCTCGTCCACCTTCAGATGGCAGCCCCTGGGACAGACAATGCAGATAAGTTCCTTCATCCGGCCTTCACCTCCTCGACGGCAATGGTAATGGCTCCATCGGCCTTATCCAGCAGTGCCCGGGGCAGGGTGATGTGTTCCATCTCGCCGGGGGCCAGGCAGTCCCGGCGGAAGGCGGCCAGCTGGCGGCCGCCGCTGGTGACTGCAATCCGGCTGGGCCCGCACACCCGGTTGACCCGGAAAAAGAGCTCGCATCCCTGCTCCACCCGGCCTGGGCGGATGTGCTGGGGCACTGTGTAGGTGACGCAGTCCCCGCTGACCACCTCCAGTGCGGACTCCTCCGGGCCCGCCCCCTCCAGCACATAGCGGGCGGCGGCCCGCCCGGCCCGCTGGCTCTCGGCGGTGACAAAGTCCACCAGATCGTGAACGTGGGCCACATTGCCGCAGGCGAACACCCCGGGCAGGGAGGTCTCCATATTCTCATACACCACCGCGCCGCTGGTGCGGGGGTCGATGGCGATGCCCGCCTGGCGGGTGAGCTCGTTCTCCGGGATCAGCCCCACCGACAGCAGCAAGGTGTCACAGTCAAAGATCATCTCGCTCCCCGGAATGGGCCGCCGCTGCTCGTCCACCTTTGACACCACCACTTGCTCCACCCGGTTCTTTCCCCGGATCTCGGTGACGGTGTGGGAGAGATAGAGGGGGATGTCATAGTCGTGGAGGCACTGGACGATGTTTCGGTTCAGGCCGCCGGAGTAGGGCATGACCTCCACGCAGGCCAGCACCTTGGCCCCTTCCAGGGTCATGCGCCGGGCCATGATGAGGCCGATGTCCCCGCTGCCCAGGATCACCACCCGCTCCCCGGGCAGCCACCCCTCCATGTTCACATACCGCTGGGCGGCTCCGGCGGTGAAGATGCCGGCGGGCCGGGTGCCGGGAATAGAGATGGCCCCCCGGGTGCGCTCCCGGCAGCCCATGGCCAGCAGGACGCTCCGGGCCTCCTCTACCCGATAGCCGGTGGCTTTCCCCACCATATGAACCCGGCGGTCGGCCCCCACCTCCAGCACCATGGTATCCAGCCGCACCTCCACTCCGGTGTCACGGAGCATATTCACAAACCGTCCGGCGTACTCCGGGCCGGTGAGCTCCTCCTTGAAGTAGTGAAGCCCGAAGCCGTTGTGGATGCACTGGTTGAGGATCCCCCCCAGTTCCCTGTCCCGCTCCACGATCAGAACCCGATGCAGCCCCGCCTCCCAGGCGGCGCAGGCGGCGGCCAGACCGGCGGGGCCGCCGCCGATGACAATGAGATCATACATCGGTCTTTCCTCCCTTCGTCTCCCGGGCCAGCAGCCAGGAGCCAGCCCTGTCCTGCACGATCTCCCCCGGGGAGCAGCCCAGCTCCCGGCAGAGCAGCTCCACCACCCGGGGGCCGCAGAAGCCGCCCTGGCAGCGGCCCAGTCCGGCGCCCACCCGGCGCTTCACCCCGTCCACCGACCGGGGTGGGATGGGAGCGCGGAGGGCGTCCAGGATCTCCCCCTCCGTGACGGTCTCACAGCGGCAGATGATCCGGCCGTAGTCGGGCCGTTCCGCCGCCAGGCGGGCCTTTTCCCCCTCGGGCAGCTCCTTGAAACGCACCCGGCGGCGCGAAGCTTGAAAGTCGGCCTTCCGCTCAAGTGGCAGGCCCGCCTGCCCCATCAGCTCTGCGGCGTACTCTCCCACGGCGGGGGCGGCGGACAGGCCAGGGGAGCAGATACCTGCCAGATCCAGGAACCGGGGCGCGGCCTCCTCAATGACGAAGTCCCCGGTGTCGGCTACCGCCCGCACCCCGGCGAAGCTGCGGATGACAGTCCGAAAGTCCACCGACGGCACCGAGCGCAGGGCGGTTCTCCGCACAAAATCCAGGCCGGCGGCGGTGGTGGCGGTGTCGTCCCCCTCCACCGGCTCGGCGTTGGGGCCTACCAGCAGGTTGCCGTGGACTGTGGGGGTCACCAGCACCCCCTTGCCGTGTTCGTTGGGGCACTGGAAGATCACCCGGCCCACCCGGTTCCCCTCGCTCTTGTCCAGCAGGAAGTACTGGCCCCGGGAGGGATGAAGGGTGAAGGTACGGGGGGCCGCCATCTCGTGGACGGCCTGGGCGTCCAGCCCTGCGGCGTTGACCACCCATCGGCTCTCCAGCTTCCCCCGGCTGGTCTCCACCCGCCAGCCTGTCTCCGTGGGGTACAGGCCGGTGACTGCCGTCTCCAGGTGGAGTTCTGCCCCGTTGCGCACCGCCGTCTCCGCCAGGGCCAGGCAGTACTCCCAGGGAGAACAGATGGCCGCCGAGGGGGCGTGGAGGGCGGCGGTCACCGCCGGGGACAGGCTGGGCTCCAGGGCCCGGGCCTCATCCCCGGTGAGCAGGGCCAGGCCGGGCACGCCGTTGGCCGTTCCCCGCCGGTGCAGCTCCGCCAGGGTCTCCCGATCCGCCGGGGTGAAGCCCAGCACCAGGGAGCCGCAGGGGGAATAGGGCACGTCCAGGGCGGTGCAGAGCTGCCGGGCCAGGGCCACGCCCCGCACATTGAGCCGGGCCATCAGGGAGCCGGGCAGGGGGTCGTAGCCGGCGTGGAGAATGGCGGAGTTGGCCTTGGTGGTGCCGTCGGCCACGTCATTCTCCCGCTCCAGGATGCCCACCCGGAGCCGGTATTTGGACAGCTCGAAGGCCGTGGCCGCGCCCGTGATGCCGCAGCCGATGATGAGGACGTCGTACATAGCAAAACCTCCACAAGACAGGGTGTGGGGGACTCTCCCCCGGTACAGAGGCAAAAAGAGCGAGACAGGGCAGCCCCACAGGGGGGCGGCTCTGTTTCGCTCTCACTCTCCGGAAACAAACGATATGCAGTTGGGCCGGGCTACATGCGCCACACGGCGGGATTGGTGGAGGACACCGCCACCGCTCCGGCGCCCAGGGCGCCGGTCACGTCCTCCTTGTCGGTGATCAGCCCCCCGGCGATGATGGGCCTGCCGGTGGTGTCGCACAGGCGGCGGATGATCTTGGGCATCAGCCCGGGCAGCACCTCCACCAGATCGGCGGATTCGCGGGAGAAGTGCCGCTCCACGTTTTTCAGCGCCATGGAGTCCAGCAGGAAGATCCGCTGGATGGCCACCAGGCCCAGCTCCCGCGCCCGGCGGGTCAGGGCCGCCTTGGTGGAGATCACCCCGTCGGCGCTGGTGCTGCGGGCGATGAAGTCGGCGGAGATCTCCCGGGCGGCCAGTCCGTCGATCAGATCCAGATGGACAAAGACCCGCTTGCCCGCCTCCCGCACCCGCTCCGCCGTGTCCCGGATGGTCAGGATGTCGCCGTAGAGGAGAAACAGCACGGAGACGTCGCTCTCCAGCGCCTGTGCCAGCCCTTCCTCGTCCTTAACCGCCGCAATGACCGGCCCGGCGGCCAGAAGCTCCAAAAGCTGCGGTGTTTCCATGTGCCTCTCCTCCCGATGTGAAAACAATGCCCCAACAGAAAAAAGCGCAAAGCGGCATTTCCCCGCTCTGCGCATCTCATCATTTCTCTGCACTGAGGTATTTTTATCATAACAGCCCCGCTACAAAATTGCAAGCCCCCCCAGCGGGGCCTGACTGTCAAAAATCGACGCGGGCAATTGTACAAAATGTATAAAATCGAAAAATGCTATTGACAGACATTTGTGAATCTGCTATTTTGATTTTGTCAATATGGCACAAGTTCATATGTTGCTCATGAGTAAAGAGACGGGCGTGGCAGTCAGAAATGACATGTCACGCTTTTGCTGTCTAGGGGGGATGCTCAATCGGACTGAGTAACGCGTGCAAAGAGGTTTTGAAGGAAGGATCATGAATATGGAAAATGTCAAGAAGAAATTCTTCAGTTTCAAAACACCAGAAGGGTGTAAACGGCTCCTATTTTTATTCCTGGCACTCATTATTTTATTCAGTGCCGTAGCCAGACTGATCGCTTCTGACTTTGGCAACGTCAAAATCACAAGAGTCTATTTCGATTCCAGAGGTGCCATGATCGAAGCTGATCTGTACTATCCCGCAGGTACTTCCGATGAGGATAAACTTCCCGCCGTGTTACTGGCCCATGGCGGCGGTGTTACCAACGGGAATATGAAAGGCTTTGCCGAGGAACTGGCCCGGAGAGGCTTCGTTGTGCTCAATGTCAACAGCTACGGTGTCGGACTGAGTGAGCAGCCGGTGAATGACGACGGTGGACAGGGCATCCATGGCTTTGACAGAAAGGCCACCCCTGCCGGCATGATTGATGCGCTGAACTATGTGCGTACACTGAAATTTGTGGATCAAACACGTGTTGGTATGGCTGGCCACTCTAATGGATCTCGCCGCTCTGGGTATGCGGCTATGATGGACTGTGGCTACCTCACTTTTAACGACACTATGCTCAATGTGTTGTATAATGAGTTTGGAGTAAGTATCAGCGAAGTTGATATTTATAAAGATGCTGATTTAATTGCGCAGGAAAACTTGGATGCTACTGAGTTTAAATTCTATGAAAAGATACGGGATGAACAGCGGGCTGAATACGATACTAAACTGAAAAGTCTCTGCCTCATCGGCAGCGATGCCGAACTGATTACCATCGCCCAAACAGTGGAGGTAGCAGGGCACGAGGTAGTGCGGAACTGTCAAGTCAATTTTGGTATTGTCACTGGCCTTTACGATCCGAACTATAATGGATATATCCACAGTGACGACGCGAAGGAGAACTGGTATACAGGCGGCGCAGATGTAGAACTGGAAACCTGGTATGTGCTGGATGACGAAACGTCTACTAGCGAGACACTGGGCAAGATCTATGAAACCTCTGTGACCGACAATGTCCAGTTGCAGGAGGCCATTGATAATCGTTCTACCCGTATCGTTAGCTTCAATGCAGAAACCCATTCGAAGAATTTCTTCTCCACACAGACTACCGCCGATGTGGTGAAGTATTTCGAGCAAACCTTGGGTTACAATTGCGGTGAACTGTCCGACCCCACAACTACGCCTCTAGATGTTAACAATAGTGTTTTTATGTGGCGTGAGTATCTGAATACCTTCGCAATGCTCTCCATGGTAATGATGTGTATTGCCCTTGCGGGAACTTTGTTGGGTACAAAGTTCTTCGCCCCTTGTGTTGCGACTCCATACAGAGGTAGCTTAGGGGTATTCAACAAGACAAAATACTCTCGACAGAAAGAAAGACACGACTTACGTCGTGTCTTTCTTTTTGGGTTCCGGCCGCCGGAGGCGGCCTCCACTCTTTGATTTTACATGCTCGGGAGGAAGCACCCGCAAGGGGCACGCCACATCCGTAGGGCGGCAAAGCCGCCGCCGGCCAGAAGGCCGGATCTTCCGAGCGACAAAGATCCTGATTGACCTGGCATTCACGCCGGAGCAAAGCTTGCTTTGCTCCGGCGCTTTTTGATTCCGGACGGCGGAAGAGAGGGTTGACACTGTGTCAGAACTGTGCTATATTGTATGCGCTGACACAGAGTCAGAATGTGCGCAGGACGGTTCCCGAAACCGCCATTTCTGGACTTTGAACAAGGAGAGCTGTTATGAGGGCAAACGTGTATTTTACCAGAGAGATCACCCCGGAAAAGGCCGTTGAGCTGTACCGCGCCCTGGGGGTGGAGCTGCCCGGAAGGGTGGCTGTAAAGGTTCACTCCGGGGAGAAGGGGAACCAGAACTTCCTCCGCCCGGAGTTCTGGCGGCCCATGGTGGAGGCGGTTCACGGCACCGTCGTGGAGTGCAACACCGCCTACGGGGATGCC
>JAGHHM010000090.1 GCA_017887695.1 Oscillospiraceae bacterium
ATAGGTCGCACCCTTCTGGAACCCGGACATATCCATGTCCTCCAGAGAAAACTCCACACGCACTTTCTTCGAGTCGATTTCTCCCTTGGAAAGCAAGACAACCGTCTCCACATGCTTGGTCCGGGGGAAGAGATCCGCCGCCACGGCCTGCCGCAGGACATAGCCCCGCCCGGCAAACCGCTTGACGTCCCGTGCCAAGGTGCCCGGGTCGCAGGAGACGTAGACCACCCGTCCAGGGGCCATGTCCACAATGGAGGCGATAACAGACTCCTCCAGCCCCTTCCGGGGGGGATCCACCACCACCACATCTGGCCGCAGCTCCTCCGCCGCCAGCTTCGCCGCCACTGCGGAGGCGTCGCCGCAGAAAAATTCCGCGTTGGCGATCCCGTTGCGCTGGGCGTTCTCCCGGGCGTTTTCCACCGCCTCCGGCACGATCTCCGCACCGATGGCCCGCCTGGCCCGCTGGGCCATCACCAGCGTGATGGTTCCCGCGCCGCAGTAGAGATCCAGCTCCGTCTCTTCTCCTGTAAGCCCTGCCAGCTCCGCCGCCTTCTCATACAACCGCTCCGCCTGCCGGCGGTTGACCTGATAAAAGGCAGGTATGGCAATCCGGAAGGTAAGGCCGCAGAGGGTGTCCTCCAAGAAATCCTGGCCCCAGAGGGTGCGATAGTGTTCTCCCAGGATCACATTGGTCCGCCGGGTGTTTTCGTTGAGCACCACTCCCACCGTACCGGGACAGGCCTCCCGGATCCGGCCAACCAGCTCCGCCTCCCGGGGGAGCCGGTCTCCGTTGACAATCAGGCAAACCAAGGCCTGTCCGGCAGCGCTGGTGCGGACAAAGATATGGCGGAGGAGGCCGGTGTGGCGCTCCTCATCATAAGCGGACACGCCGCAGTCCGCTAGGTATTGTTCCACTGCCCGGGCAATGGCCCCCGCCTGGGGACTCTGGAGCAGGCAATCCGTGGCCGGGATCACCTGATGGCTCCGGGCGCGGTAAAACCCTGCCAGCCCCTCGGGGCTGACAGGGAATTGACTCTTATTCCGGTAACCGGCTGTCTGGGGGCTGGCCAGAATCTCCGTGACGGACACATCCGCCCCGCCGATCCGGCGCAGAGCGTCCTCCACCCGCTGCCGTTTGGCCTCCAGCTCCTCGGCATAGGTAATGTGGCGGAAATCACAGCCGCCACAGGCGGGGTAGTGAGGGCAGTCCGGCACCTGACGGCCCGGAGATGTCTCTTCAATAGACTCCACCCGGGCGAAGGCCACGTTTTTCAGCACCTTCATAATCCGGACGGTACAGAGCTCTCCCCGGACACCGCCGTGGACGAACACCACCCGGCCCTCAATCCGGGCCACACCCAGCCCCTCCTCGGAATAGCCGGTGATGGTAACAGTATGCAGTTGATTCTTTTGTAAATCGGCCATAGGGCCCTCCTCAGGCACACAGCGGAGTACCGCCGGGCCTCAGGCCTCCCAGCGGTCGATAAGCTGCTTGATCTGGTCGGCAAAATTGCCGAGGTCCCGGTTGGCACGGCCCTTGCTGCGGAGGATAACCTCCTGAAGCAGCTTGCCCATGGCCACCAGGCGCTGATAAGGCGCGGAAACCTTCCCAAAGGGCGTGGTGGTCTTGCGCTCGGGCAGATAGCCCTGGTCCAATACCCGGTTGGCAGCCAGGTCATACACCTCGGTATACTGGGGGGCGTGGGCGCTGAGCCCCAGCCGTTCCAGGCTTTCGGCAAAGTACGGCGCCACCTCCCGGTCCCCGTGGACCACAAAGAAATGGGCGGGGTTTTCAAAGGACCTGGCCCACTCCAGCAGGTGATCCCGGTCGGCGTGGCTGGAGAGGCCCTTGAAATTCTCGATCTCTGCCCGGACGGCAATCTCCTCGCCGAAGAGCTTCACGCTCTTGGCGCCGTCCAGCAGCGTGCGGCCCAGCGTGCCGGGGGACTGGAAGCCCACGAACACAATGGTGCTGTCCGCCCGCCAGAGGTTATACTTGAGATGATGGCGGATCCGCCCGGCGTCGCACATGCCGGAGGCGGAAATAATGACCTTGGGCGTCTTGTCTGCGTTGAGCAGCTTGGACTCCTCCACCGACTCGGTGGTCCGCAGCCCCGGGAAGGAGAACATGGCCGTGCCGTCCTTCACCAGCTCCAGGGCCTCCTCGTCCAGATAGCCGTGGAGATCGCCGCAGAAAATACCGGTGGCCTTGCCCGCCAGAGGGGAGTCGATATACACCGGGAAATCCCGAACGGATTTCACCAGGTTCTCCTGCTTGATCCGCCGCAGGAAGTACAGAATTTCCTGGGTACGGCCTACGGCAAAGGCGGGGATCACCACGTTGCCGCCCCGGCCCAGGGTCCGGTCAATAACCTTGGCCAGCTCTGAGGTGTAGCTCCAGACCTCCTGGTGGTTGCGGTCACCGTAGGTGGACTCCATGACCACATAATCCGCCTTGGTCAGGAGGATGGGGTCCCGGATGATGGGCTGATTAACATTGCCGATGTCGCCGGAGAAAACAATGGTCTTGCTCACGCCGTTTTCCGTCAGCTCCATGGTAATACTGGCGGAGCCCAGCAAGTGGCCGGCATCAGTAAAGATGGCCGTGACCCCCTCGCAGATTTCCACTTTCTGATTATACTCGCAGGTATGGACGTACTCCATGGTCCGCATGGCGTCCTCAGCGGTATAAATCGGCTCTACCAGGGGCCGGCCCGCCCGCTGGTTCTTCCGGTTCTCATACTCTGCATCGGACTCCTGGATGTGGGCGCTGTCCGCCAGCATAATCTCCAGCAGATTGGCAGTAAGACGGGTAGTCCAGATTTCCCCGGAAAAGCCCTCCTTGACCAGCATAGGCACCCGGCCGCTGTGGTCAATATGGGCATGGGTAACTAGCACATAGTCAATGGAATTGGGGGCAAAGGGCAGCTCACGATTATCGATCTCATCCCTGCCCTGCTGCAAACCGCAGTCGATCAGGATCCGCTTGCCGTTTACCTCCAGGCAGTGACAGCTGCCTGTGACGCATTGATCCGCGCCAAAGAAACTCAGCTTCATGAGCGAGCCCTCCTTATTTACGTTAGATGATGGTTCCAGTTTACCACATCCCCTCGCATTTTACAACGCGGGATGTTTTTCATCAGCCCTGGGGACGAACGGCTACTGTATCCACCGGCACAAGGCCGAAGTGGGTCAGTTCCTCGCCGTTAGACACCAGGCGCAGCTCATTAATTGTTTCCACTGAATACAAAGAATCCGCCAGGGACCAGAGAATCAGCCTCTGGCCCGATTCCTCCTGGGGCAGGGACGCCAGGGACTCCTGGGAAATATTCACATAGCAGACGCCCTCGTCCACCCGGACGGAATTGATCATGAAATCCTCCGGGATGACTGCCGTCAGTTCCCGATTCTCCGGTCCTGCCAGCAGAGCCGACACCAGGTTTTCCGCCAGAGTCTGCCCTTCGTAGATCTCCAGAGTACGCTGCTCCCCTTCCAGAGCGCCCTGTCCGTTGAGGAAATACAACGTTACCTCCACCGTCTGCAACACATCTCCCATGTTGGACAGCAGTACATCCCGCTCATAAAAGAGCTGCTTTGGCTGCTGCCCCACAGCCCGTCCCTGAGAGGTAACGGCAACAGCGCTGATGCCCTCCAGCGCGGTCAGGGACAAGGTCAGGCAATAGTCTGCCATGGCCAGCTCCACACCGCTCAGCTGGGAGAAGCCGCTGGAAAGGTCCACCGTTGCCCGGCGATCCTGGATACTCAGGGAAAGCAGCCGCACATCCTCCGGAAAAGGACTGCGCAGAGAGCCATCCGCTGAGCCTGCAATCAGCTGGCGTACCACCGCCTTTGCCTTTACCTCCGTAGAGGCATCTTCCGCAACGGGAAGATCTTCATAGCTGCCCCGGATCAGGTCACCGCCCCGGGCATCCTCATTTCCAGCCAGATAGTAGATAAGATACCCCGTCTCTTCCTCTTGGGGCGTCTGGGAAATGCCGCATGCGGTCAGGGTAAGCATCAGGGCCAGGGCTGCCGCTATCCTTTTTTTCATTCCCCGGCCTCCTCTCTCTCCAGGCAAGGCAGCTTCACAATAAACCGTGTGCCACCTTCCGGAATGTTCTCCGCCCAGGTATCACCGCCCCGGCGGCTGACGGTATCCCGCACGATGCTCAGTCCCAGGCCTGTTCCTCCGGCCGCCCGGGAACGGGCCTTATCCACCCGGTAAAACCGTTCAAACACATGGGTCAGATCCTTGGCAGGAATACCGATACCGTTATCCTCCACAGTGATGACGGTGGTTTCCTCCCCTTCCGTTACCCGGATACCTACAAAACCTCCCTGACGGTTATATTTGATCGCGTTCTCCGCCAGGTTATACAGGATCTGGTGGAGTTCTCCCTCCGTAGCCACCACAAACGCATCGCCGATGGTGCGTACATCGATCTCCTTCCCATCCGCCACTGGGCGCAGCATCCGCACCACCCGTTCCAGCACTGGGCCCACCCGGATCCGGGAGGGGGCTTCCACCACGCCGCTGTCCAGCCGCGTCAGACGCAGCAGATCCTCCGTAATCCGGCTCAGACGCTCCGCCTCCTGGCCGATATCGCTGACAAATTCCCGGGCTGTGGCATTATCAATATTCTCATTCTGCAAAATGGAGTCTGTCAGCAGCCGGATAGCCGCCAACGGCGTTTTCAGCTCGTGGGACGCATCAGACACAAACTGCCGCCGGGCGCTCTCTGTTTCCTGCAGCCGATCCACCAGGTCATTGAATTCCCCGGCAATCTGGGTAAACTCATCGTGACCGGCCAATATCGCCCGCTGATTATAGGCCCCCTCCCGTACCCCCCGGATCGCCGTCTGTAAGCTCTCAAGCCGTCGCGTCAGGCTGCGGCTGAACGCCGCACTCAGTGTCAGCACCAGCAGAGCCACGCCGATGGAAATGCTCAGCAGGTTGCTGCTCAAAGTTTCCAGCAGGGCCGCCTGCTGGGTATCATACTCATACACATATACTGCACCGATAATCTGATTGCGGTAGAGCACCGGCTGGGCGGCGCTGCTGTGGAAGGCTCCTTCCTTATACACACTGTATGAGGCGGCATTCCCCTGGAGGGCCTCCACCAGCTCCGTATAAAAGACATAGTAGCCGGTGGCATTGCCGGCCTCCCGGGTATCGTAGAGCACCTTGCCGTAGCGGTCAGTGACAATGGCACGGGACACACCGTCAGGTTCCACGCCTTCCATGGCCAGGGACACGTTTTCCTCTGTCAGCTCTTCCAGGCCGGAAATGGCCACGTTGATGGCCGCGGCGCCGCTTTGCAGGCTGGTATACTTGGCCCGAAACACCAGGTCCTCCGATACCAACAGCGGGTAGGTGTTCATCAGCACCAGCACCACCAGCAGTATGGCCATATAGCTGGCGCCGATTTTCAGTTGTAAGGAAATCTTACCCCTTAAAATAGTAGCCAACTCCCCACTTGGTCATGATATACTCCGGCTCCGCCGGGGTTCGCTCCAGCTTTTCCCGCAGGCGTCGGATATGGACATCTACGGTCCGGTAATCTCCGGTGTAGGAGTAGCCCCACACCACATTCATCAGATTTTCCCGGCTGTACACCCGCCGGGGATTCTTCATCAGCAGCTCGATAAGGTCATATTCCTTGGCGGTCAGCTCCACTGTCTCTCCATCCCGGATGGCCACCCGCTGTTCCATATCCAATGTCAGCCCTCCCACGGTGATGCGGCTTTGCTGCTTGGCCTGCACTGCCCCGGAAGCCCGCCGCAGCAGAGCCCGGATCCGGGCCTTCAGCTCCAGGATGTTGAAGGGTTTGGTGATATAGTCGTCTGCCCCGCACTCAAAACCGATGATCTTGTCCGTATCCTCACTGCGGGCTGTAAGCATGATAATAGGGACGCTGGAAAACTCACGGATCCGCACACAGGCCTCCAGTCCATCGATCTCCGGCATCATCAGGTCCAGAATGATGAGGTCAAAGTTTCCCGTCCGGGCCAGTTCCACCGCGGACGCCCCGTCGTAGGCGCATTCCACTTGGTAGCCCTCATTTTCAAGGTTGAACTTGATCCCTTTCACCAACAGCTTTTCATCATCTACAACCAAAATCTTCATATATTCCTCTCCATGGGTTCTTAAATTTTTCATTCATCTGCTCCTGTGCCTGCCACGGCCCGGTCCCGGAAGCCCTCCAGGGTAGCCTCGCCGATCCCCTTGACCTCCAGCAGCTCATCCAGCGTGGCAAAGGATCCATTCTCCTCCCGGTAGTCAATGATCCGCTGGGCCAGCACCGGCCCGATCCCATCCAGCGTTTCCAGCTCTGCAAGGCCCGCGGTATTGACATCTACCGGCGGTGATGGCTCCGGTGTAACGGTTTCATCCGTTTCCCGGGTGGTTATCATGGTATAGCCCCTCTCCTCTACCGGTTCCGGGCGCTGCAAATACAACCCTGCCAGCACGCACAGGAATACTGCCGTCATCACCAGCAGGAGACATTCTGTTTTTGTTATTTTTCCTGTCACTTTCACAGTTGAACTCCCAGGAATTATTTGATATACTTATCAATAAACTGTCGGTTCCTGTCAACTGTGCGGAACCAAATATACCAATCATACAAGAGTATACCATATTTATTTGGAGAATGATATGAAAAATCGCCGTTTTCTCTCTCTTTTTTTCTGCCTTGTTTTAATTTTTACGCTGGGGTCCTCCGCCCTTGCGGCTGAGGGCGATACCGGAGACTGGGAGGTAGCTGCCAAGGCCGCCCTTCTGGCAGATCCGGACACTGGGGAGATCCTATACGCCCGGAATATCCATGAGCGGCTCTATCCCGCAAGCCTCACCAAGGTCATGACCGCCCTTTTGGTGCTGGAGGCTGTGGACAGCGGGAAACTGTCCATGGACACCGTCCTCACCGCCTCCCAGACAGCCATTGACAACCTGCCCTCCGACGGCAGCAACGCCGGCATCAAGGTAGGGGAAGAGATGACCGTGGAGAACCTTCTCTACTGCATTCTTGTGGTATCCGCCAACGAGGCCTGTGACATTCTGGCGGAGGGTGTGGCCGGCTCCATCGATGCCTTCGTCGAGCAGATGAATGCCCGTGCCAAGGCCATTGGCTGTGAGAATACCCACTTTGCCAATACCAACGGCCTTCAGGATTCCAACCACTACACCACCGCCTGGGATCTCTATCTGATTACTCAGGAAGCGATGAAGCACGAGATGTTCATGCCCATCTGCAACACCAAGGTCATTGAGATCCCCGCCACCAACCTTTCCCCCTCCCGCACCTATTACACCACCAACTACCTCCTCTCTCCCATGCGCAACGACAACTACGTCTATCAGGGAGCCGAGGGTGTCAAGACCGGCTCCACCAGCGACGCCGGCTACTGCCTCATTGCCACCGCCACCCGCAATGGCCGCTCCCTCCTCAGTGTGGTGCTGGGAGCCAAGCAGGTCACCCTGGACAATGGTGACAAGGACGTCCAGAGCTTTTCCGAGACCATCAAGCTCTTGGACTGGGGCTTTGATGAATTTACCCGCCAGGTGATCCTGGGCACTGACGAGCTTATTGACGAAGTTCCTGTTGCCCTTTCTCAGGAACAGAACTCTGTAAAAGTCCACCCTGCTGAGGAAATTGAGTGCCTGATCTCCAATGACATCGATCCTGAAAAAGACATTACCCGTACCGTTACCTTTACCGAGGAGAGCGTGGAGGCGCCGGTAACCAAGGGGCAGGTGCTGGGAGAGATCACTCTCAGCTGCGGGGACACGGTGTACGGTACCGTGGATCTTCTGGCTGACGAGGATGTGTCTGCTTCCCGGCTGCTGGTGTTCCGTCGTGATCTGGTTCTCTTCTTCCAGAAGCCTGTTGTAAAAATTGCTATTGCCGCTGTTGTGGCGCTGATTATCCTGATCATTGTCCTGCGGCTGACGGTATTCAATCGCCGCCGCCGGTATGGCCGGGGCTACACTGGTCCCCGCAGCGGTGGTTACCGCGGCCGCCGCCGGTAATAGCCGCCAGCAAACGATTCAATAACATATAAAGGCCCCCTGCGGCATATGCCGCAGGGGGCCTTCCTCTTTAGATACACTGTGACAGCTCTCAGATCCGGGCCACACCGGAACGGCGGGCAGCTTCGGCTACCGCTGCCGCCACCGCCGGGCCTACCCGCTTGTCAAAGGCCTTGGGGATGATGTACTCCGCCGACAACTCCTCATCGGAGATCAGCTCCGCGAGAGCTGCCGCCGCCGCCATCTTCATCTCCTCGTTGATATCACTGGCACGCACATCAAAAGTGCCCCGGAAAATACCCGGGAAGGCCAGGACGTTGTTGATCTGGTTGGGGAAATCACTGCGGCCAGTAGCCACCACCGCCGCGCCGGCAGCCAGAGCTTCCTCCGGAAAAATCTCAGGAGTGGGGTTGGCGCAGGCAAACACAATGGCGTCCTTTGCCATGGAGCGGACCATGTCCCCGGTAACAGTACCTGGGGCACTGACGCCGATAAACACATCGGCCCCCACCAGGACGTCCGCCAGGGAACCCTTCCGACCCTCCCGGTTGGTAACCTGAGCCATCTCTTCCTTAATCCAGTTGAGGCCCTCACGACCGGCATAAATAGCGCCCTTTCGGTCGCACATGGTGATATCCCGATACCCGGCGGAAAGGAGCAGCTTCACAATGGACACCGCCGCCGCTCCCGCACCGGAGGTGACGATCCTGACATCCTCCTTCTTCTTCCCCACTACCTTCAGGGCGTTGGTCAGTCCGGCCAGGGTGATGACGGCAGTACCGTGCTGATCATCATGGAAAATGGGAATGTCGCAGCGCTCCTTCAGCTTACGCTCGATCTCAAAGCACCGGGGAGCGGCAATATCCTCCAGATTGATGCCGCCGAAGCTGCCGGAAATCTGATACACCGTCTCCACAAAGGTATCCACATCCTGGCTCTTGATGCACAGAGGAAACGCATCTACCCCGCCAAAGGCTTTGAACAGCACACATTTTCCTTCCATTACCGGCATACCGGCCTCAGGGCCGATATCCCCTAGGCCCAAAACAGCACTGCCGTCGGTAATGACAGCGCAGAGATTGTGCCGCCGGGTCAGCTCATAGCTCTTCTCGGGAGCCTTCTGGATCTCCAGGCAGGGCTGGGCCACTCCCGGCGTATAGGCCAGGGACAGATCCTCCTTTGTCTCCACAGGCACGGTGGCAATAACCTCAATTTTTCCCTTCCACTGCTCATGGAGCTTCAGGGATTCCTTTGCATAATCCATGGTTTCCGTTCTCCTAATCGTCATAATAGGTAGGCCCCTGACCCGGCCTGTCAGCGGCCCTCCCGAGCCAGGGCTTCCCGCAGCGCCAGAGACAACTGATCCGGGCAGCTGGTGGGCTTCCAGCCGCACTTGATCCCCTGAAGCCGCGCAATGGCTTCCTCTGCGGGCATTCCCTCAACCAGGCGGGATATTCCCTGAAGATTGCCGTTGCAGCCGCCAGTAAAGGCTACTGCTTTGATAATTCCATTCTCCAGCTCCAGATCGATCCGGCTGGAACAAACTCCTTTGGGCGCATATGAATAGGTCATTGCAAGACGTCTCCTTATCGTTATTGCGCCGCGCTTTTTGCCGCGCAGCACAGCATATCGTGAAAAGTATAGCAGATGTCTCCTTGCCTTGCAAGCCCCTCATCTTCGGCATTTTTCGGCCCTAAAAATAAAAAAGCACACTCTCCGCTGCCTTCCGCAGCTGGGGAGAGTGTGCTTGATTTTTCGCTTTGTTCATGGAATCCTGCCAATCTTGGCTCTCTTGCTTTGTTCCCGCTCTCCCGGCCACTCCCTATCTGGCCGTATATGCTTCCTTCTTCCTCTCTTCCTCTTCCAACCGGTCACGCCATATTAATCTTTAACTTCAGGCGGATCCTGTCACTGATCATGGCAATAAACTCGCTGTTGGTAGGCTTGCCCTTGGCATTGCTGACGGTATATCCGAAAAATCTCTGGAGGGTTTCCAGATCACCTCTGTCCCACGCCACCTCAATGGCATGGCGGATCGCACGCTCTACCCGGCTGGGTGTGGTATGAAACCGCTTGGCTACCTCAGGATAGAGTATTTTTGTGACAGAGTTGATGACCTCCATGTTTTCCACAGTGATCATGATCGCTTCCCGTACGTACTGATAGCCCTTGATATGGGCAGGAACTCCCACCTCATGGATAATGGACGTTACCATCTCCTCAAGGCCCGGCGCGTGGAGCTGCTCGCTGCGCTTCTCTGCCAGCTGAAGGAGGTTTTCCAGCATAGCGGTCTCATTATACGGCTTGCTGACAAACATAGCCGCGCCAAGGTTCCCCGCTTCTGCCACCATATCCTGACTGACAAAGTGCGACACCGCCACTACCTGGGGCCGGTCATCACCCTCCATCCGCCGAAGAATACTCAGGCCGTCCAGCCCCGGCAGCAAAAGATCCAGCAGCAGCAAATCCGGCTTTGTATCGCGAACCAGCTGCAGTGCCTGGTTTCCATCGCCGGTAGAACCGGTGACAACGAATCTGCCGCTGCGCTCCAGAACGCTTTGCAGCATGAAGCGGGCATCCTCGTTAATATCGGTCAGTACAATTTTTATTTTGTTGTCCATATGCATGATCCCTTTCAAAAGTATTGCATGTCGACATATACTGCTGGCTATCCGTCTGTTTAGACGAAATCTCGAAGCTTCATCGCGCCTTGGTTACAAATTACCATAAACAGACAGAAAACTCAAGTCGAAACTTGCCGTCACTTTCGAAAAATCGTACCAAATCTTTCGACAAAATTGTAAAATTTTGCCTTATTTGTTGCAAAATGTAACACCTATTATTCAGCTACGACGAATCACTCTTGCATATGTATGAATCTCCGCGGTACCAGAACCCGCCCAAATGCCGTCCAGCCACCACGCCGGCAGCCGCCTCCGCTTCCGGATCGGAGCAAAACAAAAAGCGACTTGTTTTGACAAGTCGCTTTTTGTTTGGTACACCCACTTGCAGAAATTCCTTTACTGCTCCGGCGCCAGCGGAAAGGCCACATGAACCGTGAACAGATCCGCCATTGTCTCCACCGTCAGCGTTCCGCCGCAGGCTTCAGTAAAGCTGCGGGCAATGGACAGGCCAAGGCCGCTGCCGCCGTCGGTACGGCTCTCATCCCCCCGAACAAAGCGGGCAGTGAAATCCACTCCTGCCGGCAGTTCCTGCCGGGAGGTATTGCGGAGACTGGCCTGCGCCTGTCCCTCCTTCCCTTTCAGGGTCAGATAGATCCGGCTGCCGGGAAGGGAGTACTGCAGCGCATTCTGAATCAAATTCTGGAACACCCGGTAGAGGCGTTTGCCGTCCGCCACTATGGGCATCTCCCCCTCCGGCAACTCCGTCCGCAGAGTCAATCCGCTTTTTTCAATGGGATCCGCCATGTCTGCCAAGGTCTGCCGCAGAAGCTTGGCCAGATCCAGCCGCTCCAAATCCACCGGCAGCTGACCGGAGGCCGCTTTGCTGACCTCGAACACATCCTGGACCATAACCTTCAGCCGCTGGGCCTTTTGATCAATGATCCGTGCATAGTCCGCCGCCGCCCCTTCCAGCGGCTCCTGCTGCAGCAGCTCCGCATAAGAGAGAATGGACGTAAGAGGCGTTTTCAGGTCGTGGGACACGTTGGCGATCAGCTCCACCTTCATCCGCTCGCTGCGGGTCCGGTCCGCCAGAGCCTGCTGAAGTCCTGCCTGGATGTGGTCCAGATCCTCCGCAATCTGGTGGAGATCCCCGTCGTCGGGCAGGCTGGAAGCCGTATCCAAAGCCCCTGAGCGGATAGCCGCTGTCTGGTCCGCCAATCGCCCGATATCCCGGGCCAGGGCCAGCTGATGCCGGGCCCCAAAGGCACAGATCGTCAAGATCAGGACAAACACCGCAGCTGTCATCACCAAATAGGCAGCATACAGATTCCACCAGTACCAGCGTTCGCCGATCACCAGGAGCAAGAGTGCCACAACGGCGCAGATGACCATTCCCACCACCGGTGCCAGCGCCCAGCGACGCAGGCGCTTTTGTACCGGCAGCCGCAACGTCCGGTCACGGAGCACCCGGATCAGGCTGCGCAGCCATCCTCTACGCTGTTCCTTGGGGTTGTACCGGTGGTCGTTGTGGATGAGCCAGATCACAAGGCACAGTGCCAGTGCAGCCGGCAGGTTGGCCAGCACCATGCTTATCCCGTAGGACAGGCCGCTTGAAAACAAGTCCGGCCACTGCCCGGCGCCATGCTTGTACAGAGCGGAGCGGATCACAATATAGTAATCCCACAGTCCCCCCGGCATTATCATCCGCAGCAGGATTGCCGCCACAGCAAGAAAGCGGATCTCTGTACAGACATACACAGTTTTTGCGGCAATAGCTGCCTCCGCCTGCTTCCGGTCCTCCCGAAGACGGCGGGCAGCTACCAGCAGGATGATACCTGCTGCCAGAGCCAAAGCGGTTCCCAGATAAAAGCTCCGTGCCTCCCGCAGTCCTTGATACAAATCGTACAGGGGACTGCTGTCGGAGACATACCCGCTTTCGTACCGGCCCTGAAGATAGAGAACGGGAATCTCCCGGACCGCCAAACGGACTTCCACTTTCTCCACCCCCTCTCCGGCGGTGAAGTTCTCATAGCCGGGCACGTACCAACCGCAGTCCTCTGTGTAGATACCATCGCCATAGAGGTCAACCGGTTCCCCGTCCTTCCATGCCTGGGCCTTGCCATCCCGAAAGATCAGAAGGAAATTGTAGCCCTCAGGCAAGGCTGCGTTTTCGGAAAGAAGCGCCTCAGTGTTGGCGTATATTTGCTGGTAGTCAAAACGGATATCGTAAAGTACATTTTTATCAACCTGAAAGGCTGCGTCCGGCGCCGTCTCCCCAGTCTCCTCCATGGCCATGTCACTGGAAGAAGCGGTGTCGCTGACATCGGAGGTCCAGATGTTATCGCTCTCCAGCACTGTATCGTACCACTTCAGCGTTCCCCCGGCCCCCAAGGTCAGAAAGTCCTTTACATAGCCGCTGACCGTGGATTGAAAGGCTTTCGTTTCCTGCCAATCAGACTTCCACCACTCTCCGCCGCCGGTGGCCCACTGCCCCAGGGCGGAGCACAGGCTGCCTGCCACCAGAGCAAAGCCCAGCAGCAGGGCCAGAAGGCCTGTCCAGGCCCGCAGCCGTGGATGTTTCACCGGCTGCATCTGAATGACGCCCGGGGCATCCACCGCGCCGTCCAAAGCCCTGTTAATCTGGGCAGCCACATAATACTCCAAATTCTCCCCTGGATCTCTATCCATGTCGTTCCATTTTGTATCCAATTCCCCACACCACCTTAATGTAATCTGGCTCCTTTGGGTTCAACTCCACTTTTTCCCGGATGCGGCGGATATGGACCATCACCGTGTTCTCGCAGGCATAGGCGGTCTCTTCACCCCATACCCGCCGGTAAATCTCCTCCGCCGGAAATACCCTGCCCGGATGGCGCATCAG
>JAGHHM010000091.1 GCA_017887695.1 Oscillospiraceae bacterium
GTGGGCGACTCCGGCTCGGAGAAGAACTACTCCAACTATAAAATTTGCGAGAACCTGGTCAACTACCTTAACCCCGTTGTCATCACCCCCATTGCTGAGGTCCAGGCCCAGAGTATGGAGGGCGTGAAGTACACCATTGAGGGCGTGGTCACCTCTAATGCCTCCGGCTATGACAAGGATACCGCCTTCTTTGACTGTATCTATCTCCAGGATGCCACCGCCGGCATCAACGCCTTCCCCGTGGCGGGCGACTTTAAGGTGGGCGACAGGGTGCGCATCACCGGCACCACCTCCTCCTACCAGGGAGAGCGGCAGATCGCGGTGAGCGCCATTGAGAAGATCGGCGAGGGCTCCGCCCCCACTCCCAGGGAGATCACCGCCGCCCAGCTCAACGACGGCTCCGTCCTGGGCAGCCTTGTGACCCTGAAGGGCACTGTGGAGTCCTTTGAGAAGACCAACGGCCTGGTGCAGACCATTATGGTCCGCGACAGCGCCGGCAATGTGGGCCGCGTGTTCATTGACGGCTACATCGCCACCGCCGAGGATGTCAAGGATCTGAAGGTGGGCTGTGCGATTACCGCCACCGGCCTTGCTTCCTTCGACAATACCTTCAATGCCCCGGAGGGACCCTATCCCCGGATCCGGATCCGTGACCGGGCGGACATCCTCTGCACGGACGGCTCCCAGGGCGGCGGCCAGGTGATCCCGCCATACATCCCGCCTTATACCCCCGCAGGCCCCACAGATCCGGACATCACCGATCCGGATATCCCCCTCGCTCCCGGTGCCTTTGTGGACCTTCGGCAGGATGCATGGTATTATGCCGATGTGTCGGCCGTTATTGAAAGCGGCTTGATGAACGGCGTATCGGATACCCTGTTTGCCCCGGAGGCTGCCGTAAGGCGCAGTGAGCTGGCAGCGATCCTCTACCGCCTCTCCGGCGAGACCAGCACCGCCTCCGCCTCCTTTACGGACGTGCCCGCAGGCTCCTGGTATGAGGAGTTTGTGGCATGGGCCAGCAGTGCCGGTGTGGTCAACGGCTTTGAGGATGGAAGCTTCCGTCCCAATGTTGATATCTCCCGGGAGCAGGCAGTGACCATGCTCTACCGCTATGCCCGGTACAAGGGGCTGCCCTGCACCCAGCGGCAGGCGCTCACGGGCTTTGTGGATGAGGGCCAGGTCAGTGGCTATGCCAGGGAGGCCATGGAGTGGGCTGTGGCCGTGGGCCTGATCCAGGGCCGCGGCGATCAGAAGATTGCCCCCAAGGACACCATCCTCCGCTGTGAGCTGTGCACGATTCTGATCCGTTTCCAGAAGCTGCTGCCCTGAGCGGTGTAAAGGAAACGCAGGTAATTTGTAAGCAGAAGGGAGCCACCTGTTTTAGCGGGTGGCTCCCTGGCTATCGAAAAGAAAGGCAGAGGCAGTTATGAAATGGCAGACAGATACTGGACGGAGCTTACGGACGCTGGCCAAGTCCCACCGCCTGGCTGGGGCAGCGGTCGGGTTGTTCTTTTTCCTGATCCTGGTGCTGGGCGGCCTGCTGTTGCGGCAGGAAAATGACGAACTGACAGCGGCTCAGAAGCGCATGTTTGCCGTGGCGCGGGTGACCGATGTCCTGGCTGATGAAGCAAAGGCAGAGCCCTGGAGTGAGGGATTGCGGCTGGGCATTCAGCAGCTGGAAGTGGAGGTGCTCAGCGGGCCATATAAAGGCTCTGTATTGGAAGCAGTTAACTACCTCAGCGCCTACGCCAATGTGGATTGTTCGTTGGGGGAACGGATCATTGTGCGGCTGGATCTGGATGACAGCGGAGAACCCTATGTAGTCTCTATCCCCAATTATGACCGGGGGCTGGTGCTGGCGGGAATGGTGGCGGTATTTGCCCTGCTGCTGGTGGTGATCGGCGGCTGGAAGGGGGTCATGGCCCTTCTGGGGCTGATCTATACCCTGGCGGCGCTGTGGTTCCTTCTGATCCCTCTGGTACTGCGGGGTGTCTCGCCGGTACTGGCGGCAGTGGGGATTGTTGCCTTGACTGCAGTGGCATCCCTTCTGCTGCTTACCGGCTTTACCCGCAAGACGTTATGTGCTGGCCTGGGCTGTGTGTGCGGTGTCACGGCAGCAGGACTGTTTGCTGGGGCTGTGTCCCGGATCACGCCTATCGGTGGCTTCAACATGCCGGAAGCCGAGGATCTGGTGCTGCGAGCCTATGATAGCCCCTTGGAGATACACGGGCTTTTGGTCAGCGGGATTCTCATTGCAGCGCTGGGGGCGGTCATGGATGTGGCCATGTCCATTTCCTCCGCCTGTGCTGAGCTTAAGGAGGTGGATCCCCAGATCACACCGGGACGGCTGTTTCGCTCCGGTATGAACATCGGCCGGGACGCCATGGGAACAATGGCAAATACGCTGATCCTGGCCTTTGCGGGAGCCTCCTTCAACATGCTGCTGCTGTTTCAGATCTATGGTTACCCGCTGATCCAGATCATCAACAGCGATACCATGGCCATTGAATTGATCCAGAGCGTGGCGGGTTCGGTGGGGATCATCCTGACTGTACCGCTGGTATCCCTGTTCTCGGCGCTGCTTCTGCCTAGAAAAGGAGGATGAAAGTGCGCTGTCCTCTGAAGCCGCCCTGGATCGTACATTGCGTTTCCCATCAATGGAACGCAGAGCAGATATGGGAACGCTTCCAAACATACAAAGTAGCACTTTATGGAAGGCGGTAGGATAGGCCCCTTTGCAAGTGTATAAAAAAGAGGCCTGGCTGCTGGCACTGGCGAAACAGGTGCCCTGAGAAAAGCAATACAGAGAGGATGCCTCCTGTGGTGCAGACAGCGCTATCTCACCGGCCATCAATGTGCAGGTACATCCTCCCGAGAGCGGATAAGGAGGCATTCCGTCGCATATCTACTCTGCTCTCTCCTCATGTTCCCTTTCCTTGCTCCGGGCAAATATGAAAAAGCACAGCAGGGCAGCTGTCAGGATGTTGGACCAGGAGGTAGCCAGCTTATCGTTGGTCTGCACGATGGTAGAAATAGTGCCGTTGGTGAGTACGCCAAAGAGAGTGCCGATCATGCTGCCCATATCTTGAGTGGCCAGCGGACCTATATGCTTCGCGTCACGGTATCCACATATAGTGGTTACAAATAGCACTTTCACAAATCCCGCAACTGATCTGTCAAAGGCCTATTACGTTGCTTTGCGGGACATCGGTATCCTCGAAAAAACTTTTGTGCTATAGCCATACCGCCCTTACTGAAAAGAAGATATTGGGGTAGCTATTCACTCTTCAAAAGCTACCAACAGGAACACAGGCAGCGCAGCGAGCCGGGAAATAGGGTCAAGATAACACCTAATTCGAGGTTTTTTATTACTTTTGAGCTGGTAAAGAGGCAGGCTATCGGGGTTCCACTTCCCTCCCCCATCACATCGGAGCAAGCAATATAACGCTTGCTCCGACTTATTTTATAAGTCAGATCACGCTCATTATGTTGCTTCTCCTTTCCAAATCACAACCGCTTACGCTGGATTATGATCTGGTTTGGATGCAAAACCGGAAGCCGCTGCAGCATCTATAAAGAAAGGCCGCCGGAGCCATCCTGCTGCAAAGCAGAACGGGTCCGGCGGCTTATTTTATCAGGGCTCATCCCACAGCCAATCCAGAAGATTCTTGTGGTCCGGATCCAGTAAGTGGGCGCAGATCTTGCTGGTAGTGACCGAGAAGTTGTGGCCCAGGGTCTTATCTCTGTCATACATGGGGGCCTCTTGGCGCTGGCAAAGCTGCGGCTTAGGCCATGGAGGGTCAGCGGCGGAAGATGGTTTTATGCGATGAAGTTCGTAAAGAGTTCAGAAGCATAGCTGGGACGCATAGGCCTATTGTCCTCGTATGTAAACACATAGCCGCTGTCCACATAGGCATCTTCCAGATAGGCTTTGCAGTCCTCCTGCCGTTTCTTCTGCCGGATCAATGCCTCTGCCAGAATATCCGGGAACTAAAAGGCATCAAGGATTATTAATTGCTAAACTTGATATGGATGCCATAGGCTTGCTTAAGCACAACGCTTACAGCATCTCAATCAGGGCGGATACCCGGGTGTTGATCTGGCCAATATCGGAGGTGGAGTAATCGGTTTCCACCTTCAGGTAGGGCAAGTTGTAGTTGCTCTGGACAAAGCGCTTGACCTTCAGGCTCTCCACGGAGTAGGTATGGCAGGCCTGAAGTACAATTTCCACCACGGCATCCGGCTTGTACTCCTCGATCATCCGGCCCAGGAGATCAAAGCGGTTGGGATTGGGCGTCATACAGGAGCATCCAATGTTCAGGTACCGGCGGGCCAGGGCACCGTAAACGTCGGGATCGTTCTCGTCCACCAGCTCGTCGCAGGATTTGGAGCCGCCGCAGTTCTCGTAGGCAACCACAACGCCGCCGTTTTCCTCGATAGCCCGGACCACCTTCATGGCCCCTCCGGAGGAGGGAGAACCGGTAATGAGGATACGGGGCATCTTCTCGAGGTGCTTCCCATCCGCATACTCCTGCTTTACCTTTTCGATCAGCGCATAGATATCCTTGGCCACCTGCTCCTTGTCAAACCGGAAAGTGGAGCCAAAGAGGACGCTATACAGCTGCTCGCCTTTCATGGGGACGGGATCCAGGCGCATGAGCTCATACAGGGCTTTCAGAGCCTTACGCTCCTCATTGCGCACATGGATGGCCTTGCGGATCTGCTCCTCTGTGATGGTCACGCCGAAATGGGCCTCCAGAGCTTCCCGGAAACGGATCATCTCGTTGCGGTACATCTGGTAGCCGTCCTCGCTCTGCCGGTTGGGGAGCTCCATGATGTGGACGGGCTTGAACTCTCCCAGAAATTCGTACATCTTCTTTTTCCCGTCACAGGTGGTTTCACCGACGATCAGGTCGGAGAAGTAGAAGAAGGGGCACTTGTCGGTAAGGGCAAAGCCGTAGCTGGACTTGATCAAGGGGCAGAGGTTGCTGGGCAGGTCTCGTTCCGCATCCTTGATGGTTTCGTCGGAGGTGGAGCAAAGCCCTACCACGCAGGCGCCCATGGCCATGGCGATCTCCTGGGGAAAGTAGGTGCAGAACACGCCCACCACAGGGATTCCCTTGTCCTTAAGCTCCTTGACGTGGAGGAAGGAATTTTTCCGTTGCTCCGCAAACTCTTCAAAAATAGCAGGCAGATCCGTTCTCAGTTCCATAATCGCACTCCTTTATTTTTATGTTTTGGTGTTTTCAGATGCAGGAAGGTCAAACCAAGCCCTCCTCATACAGGCCCCGGCAGAGCTTGCCCTTCTGAGCGCCCCGACCGTAGCGCCGGGCGGCATAAATGTAGGCTTCCAGGTTTTCCCGGGGCGTGCCCAGAGGCACCTGGCAGCCTACCGCCAGGGAGTAGCCGCAGGGACTGTCGCTGCCCTTAATGAGGCACTCCTTCACCGATTCAATGACGTCGTCGATGGTTCCATTCTGTAAGACCGTGGTGGGGGGAACATTGCCGGAGATGCGCATGGTATCCCCCAAAGCTGCCTTTACCTCCGCCAGATCCTCGCAGTTGTCCACACTGAAGAAGGCAAAGCCCAGATCTTTGAGATCCTTCCAGATGTGCTTGGTCTTTCCGCAGATATGGATGCCGGGATTGATGCCGGTGATTTTGCGGATGCCGTCCAGCAGGTCCTGCATATGGGGCTTTGAAAATTCCTGGAACATCCGCTCGCCGATAAGATTGCCGGAGGTAGCGGGGTCCGTCAACCCTACGGGCACCACGCCGAATTCCTTGCAGTTGTACTCGATCCAGCGCAGGGTACACTGCACGCTGAAGTCCAGAAGGCGGTGGACGTTCTTCTTGTCCCGGATCATGTCCCGCATGAGGAACTCCGGCCTGCGGATAGAGATGGCGGTGGTCATGGGACCGGCGCCTCCGGTCATCACCAGGCATTTGCCTCCCATCCGCTCCCGCACTGCCCGGGCATGAGCCATTTTCCCCTGGAGAAAGGGGTTGGTCTCCGGATCAAAGACCAGCTCGTCCAGCATGCCATAGTCCTTAAGTACATGATCGTTGATGTAGTCCAGTCCGTCCTCAGGGTAGACGCACTTGGAGCCAAGAGCCTCCCCCACACCGCGGAGGGAAAGATTGGTGCTGGCGATCATACCTCCGCCGCAAAAATCCGCCTTTGCCTTTTCTGCCACGTCGAACTGCACGTCCAGGGAGCGGCGGAACTGGCCCAGGGTATATCCGTACAGGTGGACCAGAGACTCCCCGGCAGCCAGGGAGAAAGGAATCCGATCCACCTCCTGGCCCATGGCATAGGCCTTCATTCGCTCCTGGTTAGTCATGGTGTCGGGGTACTTCAGTGCCTCCTGTTTGAGTGTTTCATAGTCCATAGTTGGTTCCCTCCCAAGATGTCAGCAGGTTACTTCAGCTTTTTGTACACGGTATTGCCAATGAACTGGATGAGCTGCACCAGCACCACCAGAATGGCTACTGTGGAATACATAATGGTGTCGTTGAAGTTGTTGTAGCCATATCGAATGGCCACGTTGCCCAGACCGCCGGCGCCAACCATGCCGGCAGTGGTGGAGGCGTTGAGAGCGGCCACCGTGGCAAAGCAGATGACAGAGGAAATGCCGGGAATGGATTCCACGATGATCACATGCCAGATAATCTGGAAGGTAGAGGCACCGAAGGACTTGGCGGCCTCAATGGTTTCCTTGCTGACCTGCTCCATGTGACTTTGGATCAGGCGGCCCATATAGGGGGCCATGGTAATACAAAGGGGGAAAATAGCAGCCTTGACACCGATGGAGGAGCCGGTAATAAAGCGGGTCACCGGGATCAGGGACACCATCAGAATGACAAAGGGGAAGGAACGGATCAAATTGATAAGGAAATCCAGGGCCCGGGAGATATAACGGTTGGGGTGGAGGCCATCCTCCTTGGTGACATTCATCACCACTGCCAGTACAAATCCCACCGCAGTGGAGATAAGAACGGTCCATGTCATGACGTTGATGGTGGTGAGGAAGGCCGGCCAGATAACCTCCATCAGGTATTGCTGCAATGTCAGTCGTTCCATACTCAGCAGGCCTCACTTTCTGCGTACCACGCGAGATTTTCCCGGGTAAGGGTTTCTTTCATTTTTCTGGCGGCACTCTGCTCCTTGACACTGACGGTGACCTCGGTGAAGGGAACGCCCTTATAGTCGCTGGTATTGGTTGCCAGAATATCGGCCGCAAAAGTATTGGCCACCATAGGGATCATATTCAGCCGGTCTGCGGGCAGGAGAAACGAAACCGTTTCACCGGCGCACGCAAACTTATGGTCCTCCTTACCCAGAAGCGTCATGAGAGATGGAGGCTTCTGCAGGAAAATATCCTTTACCGTTCCGGAGGCGGCGATCTTACCGTTTTCCAGAATGGAAATGGTGTCGCAGACCTCCCGGACCACCTCCATCTGGTGGGTGACCACAATAATGGTCAGTCCCAGCTTCTGGTTGATGTCCCGCAGAAGCCGCAGCACCGACTGGGTGGTTTTGGGATCCAGGGCAGAAGTGGCCTCGTCGCACAGAAGAAGGTTGGAATCCAGGGCCAAGGCCCGGGCAATAGCCACCCGCTGCTTCTGCCCGCCGGAAAGCACGGAGGGCCGGTCATTGATTTTGTCGGTAATATCCACCAGCTCCAGCAGCTCATGGACCCGCTTGTCAATGCGTTCCTTGTCGTACTTCCAGCACTTCATGGGCAGAGCCACATTTTTGTATACGCTGCGGCGCTCAATCAGAGAGAACTGCTGGAAGATCATGCCGATCCCCTTGCGCAGCTCCCGGATCCCCTGCTTGACAGGTCACGGATTTCTGTGCCGTTGATCTTCAAGCTGCCGCTGTCGTAATTCTCCAGACCATTGATACAGCGCAGCAGAGTGGATTTGCCTGCGCCGCTGCGCCCCACAAGGCCGTAGATTTCCCCGGCTTTTACCGTCAGGCTGATATCCTTCAGAACCTCCAGTGTTCCGAAAGATTTGCATAGATGGTTGATTTCGATCATAGCGTTCCTCTCTGTATCTGCAGCGACAACGCCTGGAAAAGCGCTGCACAGGGTGTCGTCTGCGGCTGTAATTTTCCAAAATACACCCAAAGGGAAAAAGCCTGCCTGTGCCAGACTTTTTCCCTTTGGAATTCCAGGGTGAAATTACTCAAAAAGAATCTTCCAGGCGGGAACGGGATCGTTCTTCTCGTTGATCCGCTCCAGCTGAGCATCACTGGTCATGGCATCCATCAGATCGGCCACCCACTGGGCATCCTTGTCCTCCTCACGGACGGCTACCACCTGGGGATAGGCCACTTCCTCGTCAAAAAGCTTGAGGAGGTTGAAGCCGTACTTTTCCTGGGAGGTGTTGGAATAAAAGCTCATAGCCAGGTCAATGTCATCCTCCAGAGCGGAGTACCGGGAGAACATGTCCATTTCCACCAGCTGAAGGTTCTTGGGATTCTCCACGATATCAAAGGTGGTGTAATAGGAGCCCTCAGGGATCTCCGCCAGCGTCAGCCAGCCAATGGAGGCCAGATCCTCCAGGTTGACAGAGAGGTTGCTGGCATCGTCGGCCACAGCGATGGAAGCGCCGTCAGGGACCTCGTCCAGGGAGTCATACTTCAGGGAAACGATACAGTCCATGGAGGACATGATATAGGGCTCGCAGGGATAGAGGTTGGTGCCGTTGGACTCATTGTAGGCCAGCAGATAGGGCAGGTGCTGGATGTAGTTGGCATCCACGGAGCCCTCCACCAGAGCGGTGTTGGCCACAACGGGGCTGTCCAGTACCAGGATCTCCACGTCATAGCCCCACTCGGCCATCATCTCAGGGATATAGTCGGTAAAATCCACAAAGCTGGCGGTGATACCAAAGACAATGCTGGTCTTGTTGGGATCGGCGGTTCGGGTTCCCTCACCGTTTTCTTCACTGCCCTGGGCATTATTCTCGGCGGTATTGTCAGCATTGTCCTGCTGCTCCTGGTTGGTCGTGTTGGCGTCGTTGTTTGCCGGATTGCCGGTGTTCTTGTTGCCGCCGCATCCGGCCAGCAGGCCGGCCAGCAGCGTCAGGGCCAGCAGCATGCTAAGTAACTTTTTCATCTTCCTAATGCTCTCCTTAAAATCCTTGGTTGATAGGTTTCATGACAGAAAACTGTCGAAAAATAGGACAGACACAGGTGCCTATCGGGCAAATGGTAGCACAGAATGTAACAAATGTTAAATCGCATTTAATAATTGAATTGTTTTTATTTATTCAAAAATACTATAAATAGGATAGAAAAAATTGACGTGGGCGAACGTCCGCGTTTTACGTCAATTTTTCTGCTATTGTGTTAAAAATTTGGAGGAAATGTCAAAAAGATCAGAAGGAAGCAAGCAATCTTTCAGCTAATTTTTTGGCCTCTTTTGCAGCCTCGGCGGCGTTGGCGGTATAGAGATCCGCGCCGATCTTATCCGCAAAGGATTTGGACAGGGGGCCGCCGCCTACCATCACGGCAAAGCGCTCCCGCAGGCCCTGCTCCTTGAGGGCTTCGATGACCCGGCTCATATTGTTCATGGTGGTGGTCATCAGGGTGGACATGCAGATGATGCCGTGACCGATCTCTTTTGCTTTCTCGACAAAGGTTTCTACCGCTACATCACGGCCAAGATCAAAAACCTCGAAGCCGGCGGTGTCCATCATGATCTTCACCAGATTTTTGCCGATGTCATGGGTATCGCCCTCCACCACGCCGATGATGACCGGGCATTTGCTGCCCTGATCGGCGCTGACCTTCAGGTGCGGCTTGAGCACATCCAGTCCGTTGTACATGGCGTCGGAACAGATCAGCAGTTCGGGAACAAAATACTCCTCCTCCTCATACAGCTGCCCCGCTTTTTCCATGCCTTTGGACAGACCCTCCGTAATTCCCTCATAGGCATCGTAGCCTTCTTCTACATATTCCTGGGCAACGCCGGTGACTGCCTCGTCCTCCATTTCCAGGACGCAGCGATCCAGCTCTGCCAGCAGTTCTTCCTTGCGGCTCATGACAATCAGCTCCTTTCTTTAGTGTTCAAAAATGATTCGTTCCACACAGGGATGCTTCGCATCCAACAGGTTCAGGCAGAAATGGCCCAGAATGGCATTCCCGGTCCTCTGGCTGCAGAAGACGGAGAGAGCCTGGCCGAAGGTTACGCAGGCAGTGTGGGGCTGCCATTCCGCTGTATGGCAGAGTCCTAGGTCCAGAAGGCACTGGGTCATTTTTCCGCAGAGGAAAATAGGGACTTCCGGATTTTCCGTCTGTATCCGGCGTAGAAGTTTCTTCATGCAGGGAGCGTAGACAGTAGTAAACAGCCTGTCCCCTACTATGTCCGGCGTGGCTACCGGATCGGCAAAGGACAGCAATTTTACACCATGAGCGCAGACCAAACTGGCGTACTGACAAATCCAGCACTCCGCCCTTGTCAGCAGCTCCTGACCAAGGGGCTTTCGGAGAGCGGAAAATACTTTTCCCATGGGCAGCAGTGAGGTCAGCAGCGTAAAGGGTCCCTCGATGCTGTAAGCCACGGCGGCGCCGCTGGCTGTCAGGTCATCCAACGCTTCGAGAAGAGCGGACATTCTGGGAAAAGCGGTGGTAATATCCCTGGGGTGTTGGTCCGGACTGGTATAGGGCGGCTCTTTCACCCGGGCGCCGGTCAAAGACAGCACCGGTTTTGCTCCCAAACTCTCGCTGCAGATGGTATTACAGAAGGGAAGGCGAATCCAACCGGAGCGCTCCATGTGCCGGGCTGCCTGCACCATAGCCGTGGAGGAAAGGTGCAGCTGCTCCGGCGCTTTAATGGACATGACCTCCACCAGGTAAGGAGGAAGGGACAGCGCATCCGTCCCCCCGCGGCAGATAAATCTTTCCACAGGCCTATTCCTCCTCAAACTGAAGACATTTCGCAAACTGCTTTTCATACCCCGGCGCCACAGACAGCTCAATATAGCTGATTTTTCCGGCGATCTTCCGGGTACGCAGCCACTCCTCTCTTGAAAGAAGGCACAGCTGTGCGCCGGTCATGGAGGAGTTGCCGATATAAGAAATACGCTGGAGCAAAGCTGAGGGAATCATACCGCAGCCGGTAAGGCTTTCCGGGGCCAGGTGTTTTCCAAACTGTCCCGCCACCAGAACCCGGTCAATTTTCTCCGGAGAGATGGACAGTTGCTGCAAGAGTGTAAGAATGCCGGAAAGGATGGCGCCCTTGCACAGTTGTACCTGGCGGATATCGCTTTGGGTAAGATACACATTTCCGCTGCGGTCCAGAATGATCCGCCGCTTTCCCTTGCTGTCTGTGTCTACCAAGGGGGAGTCCAGGGAGATCCGTCCATTTTTTCCGATAATGCCTTCCTTTACGCCTTGGCTAACCGCCTCCAGAAGTCCGCTGCCACAAATTCCTCTGGGAGTCTCCCCTCCTATAACGGTAAACGCAGCCTGTCCACCTTGCAGGGAGACATGGTCAATGGCGCCGGTCTCTGCCCGCATCCCGCAGGAGATGTTCATTCCCTCCAGAGCGGGACCGGCAGCGCAGGAACAGGCATACATCCGGCCTTTCCGGCTGAGGATCATCTCGCCATTGGTGCCAATGTCGATAAAGAGAACTGTGTCTTCCGCCGCATCCAGGCGGGCTGCCAGTGCGCCTGCCACAATATCTGCGCCGATGTAGGTGGATACGGAGGGCAGGCACAGGACCTGCACACAGGGAGAACAGGAGAAACCCAGCTCCCGGGCGGAAACAGCCATGGGCTGTACAAACACGCTGCTGTATGGCGCGCGGCCGAGGCTTGCCAGAGGAACGCCCAGCAGGCAATGGAGCATGGTAGCGTTTCCCGCCACAGAAATCTCATAGAGCCCGTCAGCGGGACAGCCCGCATGGGCAATCAGGGCCTGAATGCACTCTTCCAGCTGGCGGACGATCACCGTCTGCAGCTCCTTTACTCCGCCGGGGTGCTCGCTGTCGTAGTGAATGCGAGAGAGAACGTCCAGGCCAAAGGCTTTTTGAGGATTCACGAAACCGCTTTCCCCCAGCTTTCTGCCGCTGCACAGATCGAAAAGAGATACAGCCACCGTTGTGGTGCCAATATCTACCGCTGCTCCCAAGGCAAAATTGTCATCCCGCAAATCGATAAGACGGTCCTGTCGGTATACGGCAGTCATGGCGGAGTGACCCATGAGGCTGGGGAGTTTCTGTACGAGGTGCAGTGGCATGACGGATAGAGTGTCAGGACTGCCGCTCCAGGCGTCGCACAAGGTGCCTACGCTGTTCAGCGTGGGAAAAACGGGCACGGTGGTTTCCACTGTAATTTCTGGCGAAAAAATATAGGTGGGAAAATTTCCGCCGCCCAAGACTGCTGCCGAGGAGGTCCCCAACAGCTCCAGGGGATCCAACGTCACCAGCCCCAGGGGTACCGCCGCACAGGCCAGGCGGATCCCATCTGCCAATTCCGCAGAAGAGAGCAGCCGCCGTTCGCTTTCTGTGGGGGGACTGACCGGCCCCGAGAGGACGCGGACCTTGCACTTTCCGCACAGGCCCTTGCCGTTGCAAGGACTCTCCAGAAGCGTGCCTCCCTGGCGCAGCAGCGACAGCAGTGTTTCATCTCCAGCAGGGGCGACAGTTAACTCAGTTGGCATCGGAGGCCTCCTTCACGGTTTCCATCAGAATGCGGATGCTGCTGAGGGCTGTGGTGGTCCCCAGCCCGCAGGCAGGAGCCAAAATATCCACGCCGCTGCGCAGGCAGCCCCGGCAAAGGGAATGGATGGTATCGCTTTTGCCGGCGGCCAGGGCAAAGGTGCTGACATTGCCCATGATGACCTTTCCGGGCACATTTTCCCGGAGTTTTTCCAGATTCACCGCCGCGTCCACACTGATGGCATCACTCTCCAATTGGGATAACTGAGGATACACCGCCCGCAGCTGTCCGCATATATGGACGATCACGCCCTGACACAGGGGCCGCAGCGCTTGGCACAGCCGGTTCAAACAGGGCAGAGCATACTCCGCAAACAGGCGGGGCCCCAGGATCTCTCCTGTTCCGCTGGGATCGGATATGGCAATGAATTCCGCCCCGGCCTGAATCTGTGCCTGACCAAAGGCGATCAGGGTGTCAGTGACAAAATCCATCAGGGCGTGGGCAGCTTGCGGCTTCTTGCGCAGTTCCTTATAGAATACGTTGGCATCTACCAGGGACGAGGCTAGGCTCATGGGTCCGGTCAGATTGCCGATAACGGCCGCCTGGGGGTGCTGCGTACGGATAAGTGACAGAGCATCCAGGACAACTTTGGCTCTGCCCCGGTCCAAAGCCATCGGTGAAAGGGACTCCCACTGCTCCACTGAGGAGAGGGCGTAAGCTGTCACACGGGGCTCCGTCTGGCGGTCCCCCAGATCCACGGCGGAGCCCATGGACTCCGCCTCTACGGTCATACAGAAAGGGACTCCTATATTGTCAAAAAGGCCGGCGGTAAAAGGAGCTGCCGCCAACCGGGCCATAAGGACAGGATCCCTATGGGCTTCCGGCCAGTAAGTATCACACAGATCCATGGCATCTACGGTAAGCATATTCATCATGCCGCCAGGGCAGATGCAAGGAACACGGCAGCACTTTTCCCCGTGTAAAGTACTCGCCAGCAGAGCAGCGGAGGTATCCTGCTGATTCATGAAATCCCTCCCTGGGTGAGAAATAATGAACAATTGTGCGAGCAAGGTCATCGCCGCACAGACACACCGTGCGTTAGAGTACCACATATAATGTCAAAACGTCAATATAAGGAAATTTAAATGCTACACATTTATTTGAATTATAAATATGTATAATTAGTTCGATAGTATTTTAATTTCTTTTATAATTTGAAACATTTTACCAGTTTTATAATAAATAGAAAAATTTCTTCCAAAAAATTTATTAAAATTTTCTATTAAATAAATAGTCGATATAACTAGTCTGTCAGAAAAGAATGTGATAGGATTGTGGCAGCACCTCATGGTAAATTTTTGACGGCAAAGGATCAAGCTGACAAATGAAGACATATTACATTGGAATTGATATCGGCTCTACCTGTGCAAAGACGGCAGTGCTGTCGGAGGCAGAAGAGCTTGTTCTCACTTTTGTTTTGCCCACAGGCTGGAGCAGCGTGGATACGGCGGAGGAGATCCGCCGCCGACTGTGTGCGGCAAACTACGATCCAGAGAAACTGATCTGCGTGTCTACCGGCTATGGCCGGGTCTCTGTACCATTTGCCCAGAAGGCAGTGACAGAGATTACCTGTCATGCCAGAGGGGCCATGCTTCTCCACCACAGCAGGGATCTGACCGTTATCGATATCGGCGGCCAGGATACCAAGATCATACGGGTGGAGAACGGCTTGGTGAAAGACTTCATGATGAACGATAAATGCTCTGCGGGAACGGGCCGATTCTTGGAAGTTATGGCCAACACTCTTGGCTTGCATCCAGATGACATGTGTGATTTGGCCCGGCATGGGGGTGGCGTGTCCATCAGTTCCATGTGTACAGTGTTTGCAGAATCTGAAGTTATCAGCCTCATCGGCAAAGGTGAAAAAAAAGAAAATATCGCTTTTGCCGTGGTGGACTCCATTGTAAAAAAGGTGGCCTCCCAGGCCAGCCGCCTGGAGAAGGGGTGCCTGGTGTGCCTCACTGGCGGTCTGTGCGAAAGCGAATACATCCGCCAGGCCTTAGGAGAGCAACTCCATACCCAGGTCCACGCAGTGGCCGAAGGGCGATATGCAGGCGCGGTAGGCGCCGCTTTATGCGCCCGGGATTTAGCAAAAAAGGCCTGATATGGCCGACTCCGGCAGGGATCACAGACCTCCGCTGCTACGGGGAACTTCCTTGCAATTTGTGTCCTCCCCTGCTATCATGAGAACACACACAACAGGCACCAGGAGGTGACTTTCCCTGCTATTCCATATATTTTCCTCCCAGGAAGAGCGCATACAATTTGGCGGTTCCGATTTTCTAGAGCTCCAATATTGCCGTCTCCCCTGGGGAGCGTCCCTCCAGGAGATCCTCTCCCTGGATTCTATTCCGCATTGGAAAAACGATTCTCTGTATGTTTCCGGTGATGACATGGACATTTTTGACCGGCACTACGGACATCTGATCACCGGCGGCACCTATCACAATCAAACAACCGGCCCCATGGACCTGTTGGGGATCAATTTCTACTCCCGGGAGCAAGCCGTCTGTATTTTGAATCGGATCCAATTGGAACGACCGCCGGACTACCAGACTTTTGAGAACTGGCTGCGGAAGGGGCAACACTATATCGGATTCTATGTCTTAGGAGTGTAATCTGCATCACCGGTCAGGGCAGTCTCCAAGTCCCCGATACCACCAGCTGTGTGCGCCCACAAACCGCTCGCCTTTTGAGTCATTGATACCCTTGAGGGCTATCTATAAACGAAGCTGAAAATTTATATAGAACAAGGGCCAGACGAACCGATGGTGTTCGTCTGGCCCTCTTTACATGGATTTTTTATTTATTATCGATTCCCGGTTTTGGGTCTTTCCGCCTATACATTTGGCCTTCTGCGACTTTACGGATACTATGGGCAATACCCCCTATTCCCTAACACAGCGCCTTATTGCATCGTTTGCGCAGGGTACCCATACCGGAGTATAACAGCGGCTTTCCTCCCAAAAAGTTCTTATCTTTTATTCATGGGCTGAAATTTTAAAGCCAAAGTAAGGAAAACATTTATAGTCCCGCAAAAATGCGCATGGCTTTTTCTGCATCGGCTTCCATAGCCCTCTGGGCAGCCAACGCTAAATCGTGGAAAAAAGTCACCTCTTCTCTGGCAAGAAGTTCTTTTACAGCCTGCGTACCAGCCTTGGACATATAGCTGTAATAATTGATCTTCCTGAGCCCGTTGGCAATACCTGTGCGATAATCCTCCGGTGAGACGCCCGAACCGCCATGCATCACCAGCGGTAAACCAGTCTTTTGGGAAATTGTTTTCACGCGTTCAAGATCCAACACAGGTTTGGATTTATAAATGCCGTGGGCAGTGCCAAAACTGGGAGCCAGCGCGTTAATACCTGTCTCCTTGCAAAATGCAACTGCCTCGTCAGGATCGGTATACACCGGACCGGAGGCGTTGGCTCCGCCGCCCTCCCGGGAGGCCAATGCGCCCAACTCCGCCTCTACGCCACAGGCATAGTTCTTTGCCATAGCTACTGCTTTTTTCGTATTTTCGAGATTTTCAGCGTACGGGAGCGTACTGCCATCGTACATCACGCCGGTAAACCCGATTTCCAGCGCCTGCGCCATGTAGTCCAATGTCTCACAGTGGTCCAGATGCACACAGACGGGAATCCGGGCCCTCTTGGCAGCCTCCACCATCACAGGCCCAATCTTGGCAAGAGGCGCAACCTCCTCATGCAGCTGTGCATGGGAAATGATAACCGGTACATTCAGCTTCTCGGCCACATTTATTACTGCAAGAATACACTCTAAGTTTGGCGTGTTAAATGCCCCCACAGCAAACTTTTTCTCATTTGCCAAGTTCAATATCTCTACCAGATTAACAAGCATATCGTTGTTCTCCCTTACATCAGCGGCCGGACGGCGTTGTATACGTTTTTGTACCGCTGGTAAATTGTCATATAGGCTTGGTGCATTTCCTTCCGGGGATAGTAGGTCTCCATCTCCTGTACCATATGAGCAGCCCCATCACTGAGATCCGAAAACGCCCCAACTGCAACGCCGGTCAGCATGGCTGAACCCACAGTGCCTGCGTCTACGGTTTTGAGCGCTGTGATGGGCAGATTCAGAACGTCGGCCTTCATCTGCATCCAAATCTTGGAGCGGGCGCCGCCGCCAGTGGCATGGAGCTTTTCAAACCGTATACCGGAGTCCCGGAGGGCCTCGTAGTTGAGCCGCATCTCGTACGCTACGCCCTCCATGCAGGCACGGTAAATCTCCGCTCCGGTCGTAGCCGTAGTCAGCCCCAGGATTGCTCCCTTGGAGCCGGTATCCATATAGGGCGTTGCAGCCCCCGCAA
>JAGHHM010000092.1 GCA_017887695.1 Oscillospiraceae bacterium
CGCATCAGGATTAATTTGTCGAATATTACATCTCTGTAACATTCCCGCTTTTTCTCTTTACAGATCCGGGAAAAGTGAGTATACTATACGACAGAAGTTTGGAAAGGTGGTGCAGGAGTGGACGATTACACCCGCAAATTCGATTTTTCCGGTGAGCAAGATGCAGAAATTCACCGGATTATGCTGACCGTATACCGGGCTCTGGAAGAAAAGGGTTATAACCCAATTAACCAGATCGTAGGCTATATCCTGTCAGAAGATCCGACCTACATCACCAATCACAACCAAGCCAGAACCTTGATCCGCAAAGTGGATCGGGATGAACTCCTGCAGATTCTGGTTAGAAATTATTTGCTGAAATAAGCTGCCCGAGGACATTTGATAAAAAGCCCGGCACACGACAGAGAATCCACTCTGTGGTGTGCCGGGTTTTTTCTTTATATCAAAGATTCTGTTTCTGCCAGAGGCAGGTTTCCCTTTTCCAGAAGAGCTGGATTCTTCAGATATCGCTGCAGGGTCTTATTGAACAAAGCATAATCGTGGCCTGTGCAAATTCGCTCGTCCATAACTACACTGATGGGCATCAGCTTTTTGTCCAGTTCCCCCGTAAGATAGTTGGGAATAGACTTGCCTACACTGAGGAAAACGCTGGTGGTTCCAAACTCATAGACATGGTGAAAAATATGGGTGGTGTTGATAGAGGCCAGGTTGGTAATGAACATACTAGTGTGGAACGGACTCAGATCAATAAAGGCCCGGGGCAGAAGTCCGCAGCGGTCCAGCAGCCGTACCAATGCCATCACCAGATAGGGCAGCACCGGCAGAGAAAACATGAAGCTGGCAAACTTGTCTGTATTATTGTTGTGCTTGGGCTCGCTGTTCTTTTCAATAGTTTCATTGATTCGCTGGTTGATGGAAAAAATATCATCTTCCGGCGTCATGAAGATCTTTACCGTCGTCTCATCCGGCGTACCGTCCGCCCGCTTCTTCAGCATCACGAAACTGACGCAGAAGTGGTTGCGATCATAGATCCGGCTGTTCATCACAAAGCGGTTCACATATGGGTGCTGAAGGGAGGCCAGATAATACGCTGCAATGACCACAGACATCCGCGTCAGTCGGATTCCCTTTTCCTTGCGTACCCGCCGTATATAGTCCTTGATGATTTCCTCATCCACATATTCTGTAACATAGTTCTGCGCATCCACGCGCTTGGGCATGATATGCGGGATCGCCTGCTCAATGGCTGTGAGTCCCTTTGCCCGGCGGCCGTCTGCTCTCATTTCTGCTCCTCCTGTTTTTTGACATACACAGTAAGTATATCTGAGTTTTTTCTATTTTTCAACAACTTTCTTCCAACGTCCTCCATAAAATTCCCCACAGTCCTTTCTGTTCTCCAGGACGGTCCCAATAAATTTTTATATACCTAAAAAAAAGTTTGGCACGCTGAAATTTTGTAAAATGCGGTTGATTATTTTAAAGATCTATACTATACTGAATATAACTGGGAAGGCCATGTCTTTTCCCAACGATTGAGGAGGAAAAAACGATGAAGTATAACCGCACTTACAACTTTTCTGCCGGCCCTGCCACAATGCCGGAGCCTGTTCTGGAAGAGATCCGCGATGAAATGATGAACTACCGCGGCTCCGGCATGTGCGTCATGGAGATGAGCCACCGTTCCAAGGTATTCCAGCAGATCATTGACGAAGCTGAGCAGGACCTGCGGGACCTGATGGGTATCCCCGACAACTACAAGGTCATGTTCATCCAGGGCGGCGCTACCCTGCAGTTCGCCATGGTTCCCATGAACCTGATGAAAAACGGCGTGGCCTGCTATGTGGAGACCGGCGCCTGGTCCAAGAAGGCTATTGCCGAGGCCAAGAAGTATGGCGATGTCCATGTGGTGGCCTCCAGCAAGGACCGCAACTTCAGCTACATCCCTGACTGCAGCGATCTGGACATTCCTGAGAACGCGGACTACGTGTATATCTGCGAGAACGAGACCATCCACGGCGTCACCTGGCCCAAGCTCCCCAACACCAAGGGTCACGTTCTGGTCAGCGACCAGAGCTCCATGTTCCTCTCCCGCCCCTGCAACGTGTCTGACTACGGCCTGATCTATGCCGGCGTTCAGAAGAACGTAGGCCCCGCCGGCATGGTGGTGGTTATCATGCGGGAAGATCTGATCCGCGAGGACCTGGATCCCAAGGTTCCCCTGTACATGAGCTACAAGACCCATGCCGACAACGGCTCCATGTACAACACCCCCAACTGCTGGGCCATCTATTGCTGCGGCAAGGTGTTCAAGTACCTCAAGAGCATCGGCGGTCTGGAGGCTATGGAAAAGCTCAATATTGAAAAGGCCCAGGTCATTTATGACTTCCTGGACAGCTCCAAGCTCTTCAAGGGCACTGTGGACAAGGAGTTCCGTTCCCTGATGAACGTTCCCTTTGTTACCGGCGACGCCGATATGGACGCCAAGGTGGTGGCTGCTACCAAGGCTGCCGGCTATGACAACCTGAAGGGCCACAAGAGCGTGGGCGGCCTGCGGGCCAGCATCTACAACGCCATGCCCAAGGAGGGCGTGGAGGCTCTGGTGGAGTTCCTGAAGAAGTTCGAGGCGGAGAACGCCTGATCTGCCGAAGATGTATCTTCTTTTCTTTGTGAACAAAGAAAAGAAACAAAAGAAAAACCTTGCAGCGAAGCTTTGTTTCGCTGTGAAATCCTGCGTATCAAACAGCCGCAAAAAATATAAGCGAAATGAAATTTCGCGTCAAAAGTTCTTTTTGATTCTTTTTTTTCCAAGAAAAAGAATGAATACCGTTTGATTGAGGAGACGATATACTATGAGAATTCTGGTTACCGACGGCATGGACAAGACCGCCCTGGAGCAGCTGAAGGCCAACGGCCACGAAGTAGTAGAGCAGTTCTATGCCCCTGAAGAGCTGGGCGCCGCCCTGCGGGACTTTGATGCCGTAGTGGTCCGCAGCGCTACCAAGGTTCGCGCTAACCACATCGACGAGGCCAAGGGCGGTAAGCTCAAGCTTATCATCCGCGGCGGTGTGGGCGTTGACAACATCGATGTCAAGTATGCTGAGGAAGCCGGCATCACTGTGAAGAACACTCCCCGTGCCTCCTCCAACTCCGTGGCAGAGCTGGCCATGGGCCATATGTTCTCCTGCGCCCGCTTCATCTCCGTGGCTGGCCACACTATGCGGGAAGGCAAGTGGGAAAAGAAGGCCTACGGCAAGGGCTTTGAGCTGGGCGGCAAGACTCTGGGCATCATTGGCTTTGGCCGCATCGGCCAGGCTCTGGGCCGCATGGCCAAGGGCATCGGCATGGAAGTCATCGCCCAGGATATCTTCCATGTTCCCGGCATCGAGGAGCAGATGGGGATGAAGTATGTAGAGCTGGATGAGCTGTTTGCCCGTGCCGACTTCATCTCCCTCCACACCCCCTCCCTCAACGGCGTGAAGCTGATCTGCAAGGAGAACATCGACAAGATGAAGGACGGCGTGGTGTTCATCAACACCTCCCGGGGCGACAACGTCAACGAGGCCGACCTGCTGGAGGCCCTGAACTCCGGTAAGGTCCGGGCCGCCGGCCTGGACGTCTACGCCGACGAGCCTCCCACGAACAAGGCCCTCATCGACCATCCCAACGTCTCCTGCACCCCCCACATCGGCGCCGCCACCAAGGAGGCCCAGAAGCGCATTGGTGCGGAGATCGTGGACATCATCGAGAATTTCGGCAAATAAGCACCAGGAATCGGGGAAATCTCTATAGCCACAGTCATGAATTAAAAAACACCTTCTGCCTTGATATTCGGGCAGAAGGTGTTTTTCTTGTAAGCCTTTTTTGCATCTTTGGGCCTTTGGGGGCATCCCTATAAACTTTACCGTCGGAAAACAGTCAGAACACCGTGATCCCCGTCCACCCGGCAGCAGGCTCCCATAGGCAGTGTCACCATGGGCATACAATGGCCGGAGCGGACATTGGCAATAACTGGCTTGGGATAGTCGGCAAAAAAGTCCCGCAGCAGCGCTTCAGGGCCATATTCTTCCCGGTAGGCGTTACGGCAGCTGGTAAAAGGTCCCAGCACCACCGCCGCCGCACGATCCAGCACCCCGGCATACATCAGCTGGGCCAGCATCCGCTCCAGAGCGTACACGGCCTCCCCTACATCCTCCAGATACAGCACCCGTCCCACAGTGTCAATCTCCCAAGGAGTTCCCAGCGAGGCCGTTACCAGAGACATATTCCCACCAATCAGTTCCCCGCAGGCCGTTCCCGGCCGCAAGGAATATATCGCCTCATCCGGCGGGTTCGCAATGGTCAGTGCATTCTCCATTCCCATTACCGAGGCAAGACCGCCCCAGGACCAGTCGTTTTCTTCAAACTGGAGCAGTCGGTTGGCAGTAGGGCCATGGTACGTCACCAGACCGCAGCGCTGCTGAATGGCCATGTGCAGACTGGTCACATCGCTGAACCCCAAAAAGGGCTTTGGGTTGGCCCGGATAAGATCATAATCCAGCAGAGGTAAAATCCTTGCGCTGGTACTGCCGCCCCGGGTACACCAGATGCCTTTGATAGCAGGATCCGCAAAAGCCATGTTGATATCCCGAGCCCGAGTAGCAGCAGAAGCAGCTGCATAGCCACATGTCGTCTCCTCCCGGCAGGACGCACCGATCCGTACCCGATAGCCCCGCTCCTCCACCGCCTGGGCAATTCGCTCTATCGGCTCCTCTGCTTTCAGAGGAGATGAGGGGGAAACCAACAGAATCGTATCCCCTTTCCTTAGTTTCGGGGGAAAAATCATACTCCGTCACCTCCCAGGAAATCCAACACTGTCCGGACATGAACTGCTGCCGCCAGCGGCAAAGCCGCCGGATCCGCCGCAAAGTGAGGATTATGGTTGGGGCTGGTAAAGCCCTTTTCCTCATTGCCTACACCGACGTAATAATAGCAGCCCGGCGCGGCATCGCTGAAATAGCCGAAATCATCCGTCCCCATGGAGGGCTCCGGCAGCTCCCACACCTGCTCTGCCCCCAGGATCTCCCCTGCCGCACGCCGGAGAAGATCTGTCATGGCTTTGTCGTTGCGGCAGCCGGGATAACTTTCAAAAATCTGAATCTCCGCCTCCACTCCCATGGCGGAGGCAATGCCGGAGACAATGGAGCGGAAATCCTCCTTGACCCGCTCCCGGGCCTCGCCGCCCATGGTACGGAGAATACCGGTCAGCTCCGCCGTCTCTGCCAGGATATTCCCTGCGGTACCGCTGTGGAAGGTACCTACTGACACCACCACCGGCTCCGTGGGGGAAGTACGGCGGCTGGCAATCGTCTGGAGTGCAGAGACGATTTGGGCTCCCGCCACAATCACATCTGTCCCCAAATGGGGCTTGGCGCCGTGGGATCCCCGGCCATGCAGGGTAATGGAAAAGGGATTGGAGGCCGCACAGATGGGGCCGGAACGGACTGACACCGTTCCCGTGGGAATCCCGCTCTCTACATGGCAGCAGAACACTGCGTCTACATGGGGGGCTTCCATACACCCCGCCGCAATCATCCGACGGGCGCCTCCGTCCCCTTCCTCGTCCGGCTGGAAGAAGAGTTTTACATTTCCTGTCAGGCTCTCCCGCCGCCGGACCAGCAATTCTGCCGCCCCCAGCAAAGCCGCCGTATGAAAATCATGTCCGCAGGCATGCATTACACCAGGAACTCGGGAGGCATAGGGCAAGTCTGTTTCCTCGACAATGGGCAGTGCGTCGATATCTGCCCTGATGCCCACTGTGGGCCCCGGCCGACCTCCCCGGAGAAGGCCCAGAGTGCCGGTCCCCACCATGGGAACCACCTCCCAGCCTAACATCGTCAAACGTCGCCGGATCAGCGCCGCCGTCTTTTCCTCCTGGTTGCCCAGCTCCGGTTCCCGGTGAATAGAAGCAAATAATTCCTCCAGCTCCGGTCCTATGGCCTGAGCTTCCCTCAGCAGCTGATCATCCATGACGTAAGCCTCCTGTCCCCGGGCGAACTTTTCTGCCCGGCTTTCTCGCCTTTTATTATACACACTTCTCACCTTCACGTCACCTGTTTCCTGAAAATGCAAGAAAAAACGCCCCGGGCAGTGCCCGGGGCGCTTGGCGCAATATGAGAATGTTTGTCGGCTTAGAAAATGCCCTGCTCCATCATGGCGGTAGCGACCTTCTTGAAGCCGGCGATGTTGGCGCCAGCCACCAGGTTGTAACCCAGGCCGTACTCCTCAGCAGCTTCCACGGACACCTTGTGGATGTTCTTCATGATACCATGGAGCTTCTCGTCCACTTCCTCGGCGGACCAGACCAGGCGCTCGCTGTTCTGGCTCATCTCCAGAGCGGACACAGCCACACCGCCGGCGTTAACAGCCTTGGAG
>JAGHHM010000093.1 GCA_017887695.1 Oscillospiraceae bacterium
AGAGATCATTACATGGTGCTGAATGGCGGCTGCGCCAGCAAAGAGGAGCTGGACGCCCTTGACGGCTATGAAACCGCCCTGCTCCTCATTGATGAGGGCAATGGAGTCATCACACCATACGGAGTACTTGAACTATATTGCGACTCGTCCTCGCGCACAGCGTATTGGCTCCCACGGATTATTTACCGGCGAGGAAGATAGTCTTGTGCTGGCGCAGATATTGAAAAGTCTCGGGTACAAAACTGTACCCGAGACTTTGTTCTGTTTTCTCTCTTCAAAGCGCTTACAGCGCCCTGCGCAGCTTTACAATAGTAATGTTGATTTCCCCGTCCGTTGCACTGGCAGACCCGGAATATGTCAGCGTAAATACAGTAGGAGACGGCGCTTTCAGGATAATAAACGAAGCGCCGCAGGCACTGGAACCATCAGTGGCCGTCGCAAAATAGATTCCTGTTTCCAAATGGGACGTTCCGTTATAAGAGGGCGTTATCTGCATGTAGTTTGCCTTGGAAAACAGGCCGGATACTTTATAAGAAATCAAATAATAACCGGCAGCAAGAGAAATCGTCTGGGGCGTTGTCAGGACAATACTGCCCGTTGGATCCGTTACATCCTCAAATACAGCTATCCGGCTCCCTGGCTCCATAACATATTGGTAATTGATAAAAGAAGCAAACACATCGTCCGGCACCTCACCTGCAGGGCCAGTGGCTCCGGTAGGCCCTGTTGCCCCCGCCAGGCCAGGTTCTCCAGCTACCCCTGCCGGACCAGTTGCTCCCGGAATCCCCGCAGGGCCTGTTGGACCGGTGGGCCCCACAGCACCTGTGGGACCTGTTGGGCCAAGCGCTCCTGTTAAGCCAGTCGGACCAATGGCACCCGTTGGCCCCGTAGGACCAAGAGTGCCTGCGGAACCTGTGGGACCAATGGGACCTGTCGCCCCTGTGGGGCCCGGTACTCCCAAACGGCCCGCAGGCCCTGGAGGTCCGGTAGGTCCTGTTGGACCAGTTGCTCCCGCAGGGCCCGTGGAGCCTGTAGGGCCGGACAATCCCGTGGCACCTTCCGGCCCTGTAGGACCCACAGGGCCGGTGATTCCCATGGGGCCGGTGGGTCCCGGTACTCCCAAGCGGCCCGCAGGCCCCGGAGGGCCGGTAGGACCGGTGGGGCCAATTACTCCCGCAGGGCCCGTGGAACCTGAGGCACCCGTTGGACCGGTAGGGCCAGTGGCACCCGGAATGCCCGCAGGCCCCTCGGCTCCCGTCGGCCCCATCAATCCCATCGGGCCAGGCCGCCCTACCATTCCCACCGGTCCCCGTGGACCGGTAGGGCCTGTGGGGCCGACACAGCAGTTGCGTTTTCCGCATCCATGACAAAAATTATCGCAGCGGGACATTCCCCATCCCAACTTTCCTATAATAAGTAGTCTGTCACAGTATACGTACATTCTGTGGTTTATGTTCCATCTTCTCATCCTGCCTCCATATCCCGAGTTCATGTGGCAAAATTCTGGCAGTTGGGCCAGGCGCAGAGTTTCTATTACCCCCCCTCTCGTTTTTGCATTATATTTCTTTTATATTTCAATTGATGAACAGCACTTTTTCTCAATTTGCATTTTCATTTAATATTTCACAAACTTTTACTTCAATTTTGCATATTTGCATTAACTCAATTTTCTTCAAAACCGAAAATTGCAGGATAAAGTGAAAAATCCTGCATTTTCGTCTTGACAAATCAAAAGTGCGGAGTATAATTGTATACAATTATACAAGGAGGTACCCACTATGCTGGAGCTGTCTAATTCCTCTCACCTGCTGGAGCAGAAATCCTACAAGTACCAGCTGCAGGACGTTGCCGAGCCTGTGCTGTATCGTGACGCCTTCAACTACGAGGAAGCGCCTAAGATTGCCTTCAACCACCGCCGGGTGCCTATGGCTATGCCGGAAGATATCTGGATTACCGACACCACCTTCCGGGATGGCCAGCAATCTATGGATCCCTTCTCTGTGGATCAAATCGTTACTCTCTATAAGCTCATGAGCCGCCTGTCCGGTCCCAAGGGCGTTATCCGCCAGAGCGAATTCTTCATTTACAGCAAGAAGGACCGGGAGGCTTTTGACCGCTGCCGGGAGTTGGGTCTGCGGTTTCCGGAGATTACCTCCTGGATCCGGGCTACCCCCCAGGACTTCAAGCTGGTGGCTGACATGGGAATCCAGGAAACCGGTATTCTGGTCAGCTGCTCTGACTACCACATCTTCAAAAAACTGCACATGACCCGCAAGCAGGCCCTGGACACCTACCTGGCCACCGTGAAGGAAGCTTTCAGCGCTGGCGTTGTCCCCCGCTGCCACCTGGAGGACATCACCCGTGCGGATTTCTACGGCTTCGTGGTTCCCTTCGTCAACGCTCTCCAGGACCTCTCCCGCCAGGCAGGGATCCCCGTAAAGATCCGGGCCTGCGACACGCTGGGGTTGGGCGTCCCCTACGGCGGCTCCACCCTTCCCCGGTGCGTACCTGGTATTATCTACGGTCTGCGCCACTACGCTGATGTTCCCAGCCAGTGCCTGGAGTGGCACGGCCACAACGACTTCCACCTGGCCACCGCTAACGCGGCCCATGCCTGGATGTACGGTGCCAGCGCTGTCAACTGCACCCTCCTGGGCATTGGCGAGCGCACCGGTAACGTACCGCTGGAATCCATGGTATTCCAGTATGCCGGCTTCCGTGGGACTCTGGACGGCATGGACACCACCGCCATTACCGACATCGCGGAATTCTTCCGCCACGACATTGGCTATAACATTCCCGACACTGCCCCCTTTGTGGGACGCAACTTCAATGTCACCCGGGCCGGCATCCACGCAGACGGCCTCCTGAAGGACGAGGAGATCTACAACATCTTTGATACCAAGACCCTTCTCAACCGTCCGGCCTCCGTAATGATCAGCAAAACCTCCGGCCTGGCGGGCATCGCCTACTGGATCAACGAGAATTATGGCCTCACCGGCGCCGACGCCATCGCCAAGAACGATCCTCTGGTGGCCCAGCTGAAAGCATGGGTGGACGATCTTTACGAAAACGACCGGCAGAGCGGCATGTCCCGTCATGAGCTGGAGCAGAAGATCCAGGAATTGGCTCCGGGCCGTTTCCCCTGCTGAGGCGGTGATTGGCCATGACCGACGGAAAAATAACTGTCTCCCTGGCAGATGCAGTCTATGAGCAGGTAGAACGGGACATTCTCACCGGCGTTTATAGACGCGGGGATGTTCTCACCGAGCTCAGGCTCTCTGACCAGCTTCATGTCAGCCGAACCCCCGTCCGTGAGGCACTGCGGCGGCTGGAGCAGGACGACCTGGTAGAATGCCAGGGAAAAAGCATCGTGGTCATGGGAGTCACTCATCAGGATCTGCTGGATATCCTTGAAATCCGACTCCGGCTGGAGGGGCTGGCCACCGCCATGTGCTGTCGTCGCATCACCCCGCAGGAGCTCACCGCTCTGGATGAGATTGTCACCATGCAGGACTTTTACGTTTCCCGGAACCTCCCAGACAGGATTCAGGAATCCGACAGTCTGTTCCACCAGACAATCTACGCCGCCTGCGGCAGCCGGATGTTTGAAAAGCAGCTGACCAATCTCCAAAAACGGCTGGTACGCTACCGGAAGCTGTCTGTCAGCAACAAGCACCGTGCTCAGGAATCTACTGGCGAGCATAAGGAGATCTTCCAGGCACTGGCAGACGGCGACGCGGAGCGGGCTGAAGCTCTGGCAGTGCGTCATGTGGAGCGGGCCCGGGATAATATCCTTCATGCAGAGGCAGCCCAATAGTCTGCCGCTCTTCTTCCTATCAATCAAAAAAGATCCCCCAGGCAAATTGCCCGGGGGATCTTTTTATCATAATAGTACGGGAAGCTTTCTCTCAGCCCGTAAAGCAGAGCGTCACGCTCCGGCGAAGAGAGGTCACCCTCCAGTAGGCTGCCAAAGAGGCGGAGCAGCGTCCATCCTATCTCCGACGGGAACCTTCCCCGGCGCTGCGGCCAAAATGGAGCTCCCGCATCCCCTCCACCTCATCACACACCGGCTTGAGATGACAGGCAGAGCAATCCATGGGCAGCCCATCCAGGATGGTGCAGAGGGTACGGGTGATCTCCGTCGACCGGCGGCCGCAGGCCGCCAGCGCCTCATAGGGTCCTTCCGGCGCGGTAATAAAAATCAGTTTCACCGCCAGGACGTTGGAATTTTCCCGGTAGCGGCAGATAAAATCGTAGCCCACCTGCCGGAAGCTGATACCATCCCTCAGCGCCCGTTTGCTGAGACGAACCTGCTCCCGGCCGCTCTCGGCGGAAAACCGGAGCATATACCCCTTCGGGAACACATGGTAGCGCACAAATTCCATGTCCTTGATGGCGTTGTAGGCCACGGTGTCGTCCCCGTCGTCACTCTCGATGTCCCCTACCCGCAGCAGGGCAATCCGGGCGTAGGGACTGTCCCTCTTCAATTCCCGGAGATCCGGCCCCCACAGCAGCACCTCATCCTTTTCCACCAGGGCCGGGCTGGTGGTAACGCAGGTGAAGTGTACCGCTGGTTTGCCGCTGCCGCCCAGTTCGTAGGCCGCATCCCGCAGCAGCACCAGCTCGCTCTCCCCGGTATCCTCCCAGGCCTGCTGGGGTTCATAATCCCAGCGACGGAAGGGCCTGCCTGCCAGCAAGCCCTCCGTCTCCCGGATCAGTTCATTATATAGCTCCATCAGAAGGCCACATCCCGTTCGCCGTCCCGCCGGTCATGAAACTTGTTGAGCCACTTGTACAGCCAGCCCACCAGCTTCATGTCCAGATTCAGCATATAAATGGTAAACAGGATTCCCATAACGATGGTAAACCATTTCAGCAGCTTTCCAAAGATTTTCAGCAGTTTCATATCTTACACCTCTTTGGCAAGGCCCTTCTGCCGGGCGTATTCCGCCGCCCCCAGGGCGCCCATCAGCTGGGGGTCGATGTCCAGGTCGATCACCTTCAGCTTCAGCACATGCTCAATGGCCTTCTTCAGGCCTGCGTTCTTGGCGCAGCCGCCGGTGAGGGTAATGCTGTCGGTAGCTCCTGCCTTCTTGCTCATGACGAAGCAGCGCTTGGCCACCGCCATCTGGATACCTGCGGCGATCTCATCCATAGGCTTCCCCTCACCCACCAAGGTGATAACCTCGCTCTCGGCAAACACCGTACACTGGGCAGTAATGGGAATCACGTTCTTGGCCGTCAGGGACAGCTGGGAAAACTCCGGCAGAGTCATCTCAAAGGCATTGGCCATGGCCTCGTAGAATCGGCCGGTACCGGCGGCGCACTTGTCGTTCATGGCAAAGTTCTTCACCGTGCCGTCGGTATCAATGGAAATTCCCTTCACGTCCTGGCCGCCGATATCAATGATGGCCTTTACTGCCGGGTTGGTCACATGGACACCCATGGCATGGCAGGAAATCTCGGAGATATTCTCATCGGCAAAGGGCACCTTATTGCGGCCGTAGCCGGTACCGATGAGGTAGGTCAAGTCCTTAGCGCTTTGAAGCTCCGGTACCTGGGCCACTGTCTCCTCCATAGCCATGGTGGCGGAAACCTCGGAGTTGATTTTGCTGCGGATGGTGGTGTTGGCCACCATCTTCCCGTTTTCATCCAGTATCACACACTTCGTATAGGTGGAACCTACATCACAGCCGCCAAAATATTTCATGTTCTCTCACTCCTTCACATTCTCAGGCCTTACCAGGTAACATCGTCTTCAAAGTCTACCAGAGAGGGATCCAGCGGCTCCTCCTGGAACACATTCATCATATAGCTGTTGACCTTGCTGCGCATATCCCGGCGGGACACTGTCCGGGGATCCATCAGGTCATGCTCCACCCAGATCATATGGATGCCCCGCTGCCGGGCCTGCTCATCAAAGAGGCCCTGGAGCCCCGCCATGGTCTTGCAGCACACATGCTGGTACATGATGACGATCTCAGCGTTGAACTCCTCCACCTGCTTCCACAGCTCTTCAAGAACGTGGACATGGCCGCCGTTGGTATGCTTACGCATGACCATGCGCTCGTAAAGCCGGGCCAGATCCCGGATGGCCTCCTCCTTGTCGTCGGTATTGAGCATCTTGGTGAAGTTCAGGCTCTCCATCTCCACCAGAACCCCGATGCCCCAGGTGTTCTGCAGCCAGTTGGAGAAGTTGGCATAGTAGTGGGCGGGACAGCTCCAGATGATGGCCCGGTGGCGGATAGGCGCCCGGTAGGGATTCATCTTCTTCTCGTAGGCCTGGAGCATGGCCCGGTTGACCTTGCGGAAGGTTTTCATCACCCGGGGATCCAGGCCGCCGTCCATCTCATAGTTCCACTTGCGGAACAGCTCGTAGGCCGGGCCGATGACCTGGGGATAGGGCGTCTTGTTGACCTCCCACTTCTCCATCTCATACCGGGTCTGGTCATTGAAGCGCCGGATAACGGTGAAGTAGTGATCCCAGTCCCATTTCTCCCCGGTGAGATTCTCCACCCATTTGATGCATCGCTTCATATCCTCCGCACCGCAGGCCACCGTGTCCTCATCATCATAGCGCACCGGCAGGGTCAGCGGATAGGTAGGCAGCTTGAAACGGCGATCCTGGTAGGACGTAGCCATGGTGGAGCCGTCGCAGGGCGTGGAAGTGGAGATAAAGCCCAGGCCGCAGTGAGGCAGGGCGTCCATAATGGCAGCGCCGCACTCGCTGGTAGGTACCGGGCAGGTATCTGCCGGCAGGCCGTAGCTCTCCACCGCGTCGATGTAGGGGATGCTGATAAGCTGGTCGATCTCCGAAACCATGAACACCGGCATCAGCTGGTAGGGCAGGCCAATGAGATTGGGAAAGCCTGCCATCATCTGGCTCATGGTCATCTCATCGAACATCAGCAGCTTCTTGCGGAGCTTGGGGTTGCAGCCAATGCGCTCGTCAGCCATCAGGAGAGTGGCGATGCTGTCGGCACCATAGCGCAGCACCGGGCGGAACAACTCATGGGCCATAGTCAGGTGGGGGCCCCGCATACCCAGGGTATTCTTATCTACAAAGGCGGGCAGGGACAGGTAGGAGCTCAGCCACCGATACTCAAAGAGGCCCTCGGCAATGGAGACGGGGTCCTTCATGACCATCTTGGACATTTCCGCCCACACGCCCAACCATCCCACAAAGTCACGGGCAGTACTCTCCACGCCCCGCCACTCCCGACGGACAAACGCCATCTGCCCTTTCCGGTACAGCTTACCCAGGTGCTTCTCGCCGTTAATGAGCAAGTCCTTTCGCTCCTCCGGCGTCATGGCGGCCACGGCCTTTACATCGTCTACCAACCGATCCCTGGTGGCCTTCAGGTTCTCCTTGACGTTCTTTCTCACGTCCTTCCAGTCCACCTCAGAGATCAGCTCTTTCCAGATCTTTAAGTCACGGGGCAGGTTCTTTTTTGCCCATTTCAAATTGGCTTTCAACATGTCCTTTCCCCTCCTTACTTCTTCTTCTGGATCCGCTTGATCTCCAGGGATTCCACAAAGGCCTGCATCCGGGTGCGCAGCTGGCCAGAGGTACGGGCGTTATAGGGCCGGTCAATGGACAGCACCGGATGGCCGTACTCCTCTGCCTGGATGTGGCTGGCCAGGGCCCGCTCAAAGCCCCAGAAATCACAGAACTTGATTTGCTCGTAAATGATGCCTTCCGCACCAAACTCCCGGGCCAGACGGTCGGCTGTGGTCCGGCGCTGGAGGATCTTCTCGTCGCTCATGAACCGTGGGCACTCGGATACCTGGAGATAGTGGCGGCAGACCTGGGTAAGGGCGTCCTCGTGGTCGTTGAGGCCGATGACCTCACGCCCTGGGAAGGAACCAAAACAGAACCGGTCCGCTACGATCAGGGCTCCTGCATCCTCAATGAGCTTGGTCATATCCAGGTCGTCGATCTCGCTGCCCACAATGGCCACCCGGGCCCGGAACCAGGGCTTGGGATCCACCTGGCGGGTGCGAATCTCCTCCAGAGTCTCCTGAAGCTGATCCGCGATCAAATATTTGGGACAGCAGTAGGTCACCAGATTGAGCACATGGAACTCATAGCCGGTGATGGGCGGGTTGGGGAGCTTGCGGTACTCGCCGATCTCCGTAATGATCCGGCAGACCCGGTTATGTTCGTCCACCGCCCGGCGGATGGCCTCCTCGGAGATGTCCACGCCGTAGACCTCATGGAGGCGGTCAAGGACCCGTTTTTTGATTTGCGTCACATAGTGCTCTATCGTAAAATCTTCTACTTTATAGGGAATATCCGCGTGGGTGACAAAGAATTTCTCTCCCGGCAGGCCTGCCACCAGCTCAATGTTTTCCATGCAGCGGTTCATCTCCGCGCAGGCATCCACGCCGGCCAGAGCATCCAGGAAATTGAAGCCGCCCTCTATGGCACGCTCCAGCAGGGCCCGGCAGTACTCACAGGTGTAGTTGGACATATAGTAGGTGGCAATGTCCATGGAGCCGGTCTTTGGGGCCCGCAGCCGGACGGAAAAGCACTTGTCCAGGTTCAGCAGCACCTCCGGCATGTGGAAGCAGGTGTAGCCCACCGCCAGCTTTCCCTCGGCTTTGGCCTGCTGGATCAGCTCATTGTTGCTGTTTTCCAGCAGCTTCTCAAAGTAGATCAGATGCTTCAGGTCTTTCAAATATCACACCTCTTTCCCTTTCTCTGCACCGGCGGGCAGGATACCCAGCTTTTCCAGGCATTCCTCCGCCCCCCGCAGGATAGCCGCCTTCGGCGGCAGGTCAAACACGCTCTTTCCCCGGATATCGTTGCCCGCCTGCTCGCGGTCAGAGGGAATACAGGCAAGCAGCTCCATCTCTCCCAGGTCCACATACCCCGCCGTCTCCGGATCCTCCAGCCGGTTGACCACCACGCCGCAGCGCTGGTACATCACCAGTTCCTCCGCCACACGGCGGATGGTGGCCGCCACTTGGACGCCCCGGCGGCTGGGGTCTGTCACCAGCACCAGATGGGTCACCTTCTCCATGACGCGGCGGTTGATCTGCTCCACACCGGCCTCGCCATCGATGACCACATAGTCAAAATCTCCAGCCAGGAGGGTGATGACTTCCTTCAGGTAGGTATTGACTGTGCAGTAGCAGCCGGCGGACTCCGGCCGCCCTATGGCCAGGAACGCGAACCCCTGCTCCTCCACCATAGTGTCCAGGATTCGGAATCTTGCCTCGCCCAACAGCTCAATAGCCTGTCGAGGTGCGCCGTCCTCCACGCTGGCCACAATGCTCTTACGGATATCGTCCAGGGTTTCCCGCACTTCCACCCCCAGGGTCGTGGCAAGGCCCACCGCAGGGTCTGCGTCAATGGCCAGGATCCGTTTGTCCGGATATGCCTGGCTGAGCAGCCGCACAAAAGCCGCGGAAAGAGACGTCTTGCCTACGCCGCCCTTGCCGGCTACGGCAAGTATTTTTGTCTGGCGCTCCAATTGGTCTTGCTCCCTCCTCCCTGTGCCGCCCGTCTTTCAGGGCAGGGCCGCCCCGTCTGCGGCAGCGCAAAAATCACATGTTTATTTTACCACCCACCCTGCTCTATTGCAAGAAAATATTGGCAATTGTGTTATATCTTATGTTGCTTAACCCGTTATGATATGTTAATATTAACCATACCAAGTCCACAGGGCACAGCCTGTGCCGCAGCGTCCTACGCCAACGCAGCGCAGCAGAAAGGAAGGGGATTTCATTGAAAAACCACAGTCTGATCCACTGTCCTGAGAAAAACATCCGGCCTTGTCCGCTGCCAGACGCCTCTCTCCCCTGCCAGGAAAGCCCTCAACCAGGCGGTCACTCCAAACGCATTGCCGTTGTGGGAAGGAGCCGCGTAGGGATCCTCTTTGCTCTTATTGCTGCCCGGCAAGGCCACACCGTGGAGATTCTGGATTCCGGCACCCCGGCAAAAGATGTTTCTTCTCTGGAAACATCCCCTGACAACTCTCTTCGGTCCCTGTGGCAGGAGGCAGAGGATACGCCCGGCATCACCGTGGTATACGGCACTGCCACTGATGCTGCCCAACTTAAAGCCCGCAACTACGATGTTCTGATATTTACCGCACGCCAGGAGGGTCCGCTGCCGCTTCCCGGTATGGAACACATCCGCCACCTTCAGGCCGCAGAGCTGCTGACCTCCCGGGAACTGCCGGAGGATGTCCGGCAGATTGTGGTGGTGGGCGGCGGAGCCACAGGCTGTGAGGCTGCCTGTCGTCTGGCCGGTGAGCCGGGCAGGAAAGTCCATGTGGTGGAAATGCTGCCCAATTTTATGGAGGGCGTTCGTGCTGACAAGCGCAACCAGCTGATCCGGCAGCTGGAGCAAGCAGGAGTCGATCTGGTCAACTGCGCCAGGGTTACCGGTTTTGCCGACGGAGTGGTCTATATTGAGCGCAATGTTTCCGCCGGTATCCCCGACCCCTATAACACCCATCAGCCCATGCTGCCCAAAAATATTCCCGCCCCTCTGGCCGGGGAGAGCAGCGACGGCATATACATCGACCAGCTTACCGCAGACCTTGTGGTGCTGGCTACCGGGAATCCAGGGAGGCAGCTTTTCCAGGAAGCCCTGTCCCTGAAGGCCGCTGCCGAAATCTATGATATTGCCTCCGAAACAGGTACAGAAGCGGAGGAAGCAGCTTACCGGCTGGCCTGCCGCATCTGAGGTGGATTCCCCGTCCTTTTCCGGTAATCTGCTCTCTTCCCAATAAAGCTGCCGGACCACTGCAAAATGACATACTCATAATATGAAAGAAGGATCCGGCGAAATCGCCGGATCCTTCTTATTTTCCTGTGAACTGTCAGTCAGATCGTCTCCACCTTTAAAAGGTTTGTCGTACCGGACTGGCCGTTGGTAAGCCCGGCGGTAATAATAATCTCATCCCCCGCCTGAAGGCCCAGATGTTCCTTGGCAACCTTCTTTGCGGTATAAAAGAGCACATCGCTGGAGGGAACCTCCTCACACATCAGGGGAATAACGCCCCAGCTGAGGGCCAGCATCCGCCAGGTGCGTTCGTTAGTGGTGAGGCCCAGGATAGTTACAGGCGGCCGGAACCGTGACACCATCCGCACTGTCATGCCAGACAGGGAACAGGCCACAATCGCTTTGGCCTGAATATCGATGGCCATGGCACAGGTGGCATGGGAAATGGCGTCCACTGTATTGCGGATAGGAAATTCCGTCTTCCAGAAACGGCGGTCGTAATTGATGTCCTGCTCCGTATTCTCCACGATCCGGGCCATGGTCTCCACCGCCTCCACCGGATACTTGCCTGCGGCGGTCTCCCCGGAGAGCATCACGGCGCTGGTGCCGTCGTATACAGCATTGGCCACATCGGAGATCTCTGCCCGGGTGGGACGGGCGTTGTAAATCATAGATTCCAGCATCTCCGTAGCAGTAATGCTGCGCTTGCCCATCCGGCGGCAGGTGTTGATGAGCTTTTTCTGGATAGCAGGCAGCTTCTCAAAGGGCACCTCCACCCCCAGATCACCTCGGGCCACCATGATCCCGTCACAGACCTTGCAGATCTCCTCCAGGTTGTCGATGCCCGCCTGGTTCTCAATCTTCGCGATAATGCCGATGGGCTCGCTGGTATGCTGGGCAAGAAAGTCCTTGACATCCAAAATGTCCTGGCGGCAGGACACAAAGGAGCAGGCAATATAGTCCACCCCATTCTCCACTCCCAGCAGCAGATCCGCCTTGTCCTGCTCGCTGAGGTACACCTGGCTCATAACCTTATTGGGGAAGCTCATGCTCTTATTATTGGACAGCTCTCCCCCCACCAGTACCCGGCAGTGGGCCTCCGTCTCCGTCAGCTCCTCCACTTCAAACACCATCAGCCCGTTATTGAGGAGGATCCTGTCCCCTACCGCCAGATCCCCCATCAGACCGGTATAGCTCACCGCCACCCGCTGCTGGTCGCCTACGATCTGTTCGGTGGTAAACGTAAAGGGATCCCCTTCCTTGAGCACAATACTGCCCTCCGCAAACGTGCGGATCCGGTACTCGGGCCCCTTGGTGTCCAGCATAATGGCGATGGGAAGCCCCAGCTTCTCCCGAACCTTTTTCACCAGATCCATTTTCGCCTGCTGCTCCTGATGGGTTCCATGGGAAAAGTTCAGGCGGGCCACATTCATCCCCGCCAGGCACATCTTCTCCAAGGTTGCCTCATTGTCACAGGCCGGGCCGATGGTACACACAATTTTTGTTTTTCTCATAAAGGGGTCATCCTTTCCATAATTTCATTCCTTCGTATACGGTGGTAGTATACCCCATTTCACGGCAGAAGTAAAGTTAGGGAACTGTGAAGCCTATGCAAAGTCTTTTGGCGGAAACCTATGTATTATTTAACATTTTATCTGTTTCCCATGAACCTTTCTCTTGACTTTTAGTAGGATCGTGCTATCATGGACGGGATTGTAAATTACCTGATTGGAGGCATTCTTCCATGCTTCTCTCCTTCCTACGACGGGAACCGGTACTCTGCGCCGCCGCCGCTGCGGCCCTGCTTTCCATGGTGGCGGTTCCCCCCAGCGCCGCCTATCTTTCCTATGTGGATCTGCGGGTATTGTGCCTGCTGTTCTGCCTGATGGCGGTGGTGGCAGGACTTCAGTCCTGTCAGCTTTTCTCCCTGTTGGCCCAGCGGCTCCTGTCCGGACGGCACAGCCCCCGTTTTGTTATGACCCTTTTGGTGCTGCTGCCCTTCTTCACCTCTATGCTGGTAACCAACGACGTTTCCCTGATCACCTTCGTTCCCTTTGCTATTTTGGTACTGCAGATCATCGGCCGTCAGGAATATCTGATACCTGTGGTGGTCCTCCAGACTGTGGCTGCCAACCTGGGCAGTATGGCCACGCCTGTGGGCAATCCTCAGAATCTGTTTCTCTATGCGTCCTATGAGCTTTCCGCCGGCAGCTTCTTCGGTGTGATGCTTCCTCTGGCTCTTCTGAGCCTGGTGGGACTGCTGGCCGCCTGTCTCTTCTTCCCAAAAGGGGTCATTCAGGTGGATTTTTCCCAGCCCTGTACCATTTCCAGCAAAAAGCATCTGGCGCTCTACACCCTTCTGTTTCTTCTGTGCCTGCTGTCGGTATTCCGGGTGCTCCATTACGGCGTCCTTACCGTCATTGTGGCCGCTCTGATCTTTGCCGCCGACCGTTCCATCCTCCGCAAGGTGGATTATTGCCTGCTGCTGACCTTTGTCTGCTTTTTCGTTTTTGCCGGAAACATCGGCGCCATCAGCCAGGTACGTGATTTCCTCAGCGGCCTTTTGGAGCGCAGCGCTGTCCTTTCCTCCATCCTGGCCAGTCAGGTCATCAGCAACGTCCCCGCCGCCGTACTCCTGGCAGGATTTACAGAGGATTGGCAGGGGCTGCTGGTGGGAACGAACCTTGGCGGCATGGGAACGCTGATCGCTTCTTTGGCCAGCCTCATCTCTTTTAAGCTCTACGCCGCCCAGCCGGAAGCCCGGCCTGGTCGCTATCTGGCAGTTTTCACCGCCGTCAACGCGGCAGGACTGCTGATCCTGGTGCCTCTGTCCTATTTGCTGTAAGGGCTGTTGTCTATTACATAAGCCGCCGTTTTCTTATGGAAACGGCGGCTTATCTGCATTTTTCTGTGATTGTGCAAACTGAATGTACCACAAATCCGCATCCCCACCATCTCTCCCCCTTGACAATCGGCGCTGCATATGGTATAGATACTACTAGTTCATTTTTGAACTGTTCTATATTTAACTGTTTGGAGGTGAAATATGTGGATAGCGGCGCCCTGGAGCTGCTGCAGTTTGTAAGCCAGATATCACGGCTTCTGAACCGGCTGCTGGACGAAACAGCCGCCAACTGGCAAATCTCCCCATCGGAAGTCCGCATCCTTTTGTTTCTCTCCTGCGCTCCCCACCTGGACACCGCCAGAGATGTAGCTCTGCACTGCGGCATGTCCAAAGCTTCTGTCTCCGGAAATGTGCTCAAGCTGGTTACCCGTGGTCTGCTGACAGCGGAGATGGATCTCTCTGACCGTCGGTTTCAGCGTTTGGCGCTCACCGATCAGGCTTCTCCCGTGATGGACGATGTGTGGAATGGCGTCCGTCAATTTCAAGCGCAAACACTGGGCATACTGCCTGAAGAAGAAGCCTCCCGCTTTTTCGATTCTCTGCTGAAAATCTCCCATCAGCTTGGAGAATCTGACCATACTCCCGATGCAACCACCAGCCGTAAATGAAAGGATGAAGAATATGAATATTAAGATTACATCTGACAGCACCTGCGACCTGTCTGCAGAGCAGCTGCAGCAGCATAATATCCAACTGCTCCCCTTGTGCATTTCCATGGGTGATAAGCTCCTGCGGGACGGCGTGGAAATCACCCCCGACGATATCTATGCCCATGTAGATGCCGGCGGTGATATCTGCACCACATCGGCTCTTAATTTTACCGATTACAGCGACTGTTTCACCCCTCTCAGCCAGGAATATGACGCGGTCATCCATATCAATATCAGCGCGGAGTTTTCCTCCTGTTATCAGAACGCCGTTCTGGCATCTCAGGAATTTGACAATGTATATGTAGTGGATTCCCGCAACCTTTCTACCGGCCACGGCCACGTGGTGCTGCGGGCTGCTGAGCTAGCGGAATCCGGCATGGATGTCAAGGATATTGTGGCCGAGCTTAACAATTTCACCGCCAAGGTGGACGCCAGTTTCATCCTCAGTCGGCTGGATTATATGAAAAAGGGCGGCCGCTGCTCCAGCGTGGTGGCTCTGGGCGCCAACCTCCTGCACCTGCGCCCCTGCATCGAAGTGGTAAATGGGAAAATGCAGGTAGGAAAGAAATATCGGGGTTCCTTTGAAAAATGCGTTGACCAGTACATCCGGGACCGGCTGGCTCACCCGGAAAATCTGGATCTGTCCCGCATCTTCATCACCCATTCCGGCGTAGCGGACAGCGCCCTGGAAACCGCTCGCCGGGCGGTGGAGGACTGTGCGTCTTTCCAGGAAATTCTGGTCACCCGGGCAGGCTGCACCGTTTCCAG
>JAGHHM010000094.1 GCA_017887695.1 Oscillospiraceae bacterium
TTCTGGTAGATCTGGGGGATACCTGGCTGGAATCTCAGGGCCGTATTATCCAGGTTGATGTTACGGTAAAGAATGTCTGCCCCGGCAAGCGGGTAGCTCTGGCGGTTATCCTCACGGAAGTAGATTCCGACGGTATGGAATATCAGCGGGGAATGAAAGCCATTACCATTCCCGCCCACGACTTCCCTACCTGCCGGGATGTCCTGGTACGCTGCATCAAGTTTGTGGTACCGGAGGATCTGGGCGTATCCGGCGCCGTTGACACCCTCTGCAACCCCCGGAATTTCAGGGTGCGCTTTATTGCCCACAACATCGATACCGACTATCGCTGCTGCGAGGCTTTCCTTACCCTGTAAGGCCTTCACCCTGCCGCCTGTGCGGCAGGTACATATGGCAAAGCACAAAAAAAGCCCTTTCGTATGTGTAGTACTCCCACACACGAAAGGGCTTTTTCCAATTGAGATAAACGCTTAGACCAGCTCGATAACAGCAGTCTCAGCGGCGTCGCCCCGGCGCACACCGGTACGGGTGATCCGGGTGTAGCCACCGTTGCGCTCCGCATAGTTGGGGGCAATCTCCTTGAAGATCTTCTTGACCACATCCTCGCGGGTGATGAAGGTCATGGCCTGGCGATAAGCAGCCAGGTCGCCCTTCTTACCCAGGGTGATCATCTTCTCAGCCAGGGGACGGATCTCCTTGCAGCGGGTGACGGTGGATTCCATCTTGCCGTTGTCCAGGAAATCGGTCACCTGCTGACGGAGCATCGCTCTGCGCTGGTCGGTAGTCTTACCAAGCTTACGAGTTCCGGGCATTGTAGGTTTCCTCCTTCAAAAGGCGTTCCTGCCTCTCTGGGCAGTTGCAGTATGATACGCGCGCTGCGCCGCCAAAGGCGGACACAGGGCGGCATCCTCAGTTGTTGTCTTCGTCGGCCAGGGACAGACCCATCATGGCCAGCTTGTTGATAACCTCTTCCAGGGACTTGCGGCCCAGGTTGCGCACCTTCATCATCTCGTCCTCGGTCTTGGAAATCAGATCCTCCACCGTGTTGATGTTAGCACGCTTGAGGCAGTTGAAGCTGCGCACGCTGAGATCCAGCTCCTCGATGGTCAGCTCCAGCACCTTATCCCGCTGGGTCTCGGCCTTTTCGACCACAGTGGACTTGGAGCCCACCGTCTCGCTCAGGTCGGTAAACAGCGTGAAGTGATCGCACAGGATCTTGGCCCCCAGGGACACAGCATCCCGAGCAGAGATGGTGGAGTCAGTCCACACCTCGATGGTCAGCTTGTCAAAGTCGGTCATGTTCCCAACACGGGTGTTCTCCACGGTGTAGTTCACCTTATACACAGGCGTGTAGATGGAGTCCACAGGAATCACGCCGATGATGCTGTTTTGCTGGGCCTTGTTGCGCTCGGCGGGTACATAGCCCCGGCCGTGGCTCAGGGTGATCTCCATGTTCAGGGTAGCGCCGCTGCCCAGCGTGGCAATGTGAAGCTCAGGATTGAGAACCTCCACCTCGCCGTCGCTCTTGATATCGCCGGCCGTTACCTCGCAGGGGCCCACCGCCTCAATAAAGACGGTCTTGACACCCTCGCTGTGGAGCTTGGTGATCAGCTGCTTGATGTTCAGCACGATCTCCGTCACATCCTCCTTGACGCCGGGGATGGTGGTGAACTCATGCTGAACGCCTGCAATCTTAATGCTGGTGGCAGCGGTTCCGGGCAGGGAAGAGAGCATGATACGGCGCAGAGCGTTACCCAAGGTGGTGCCGTAACCGCGCTCCAGCGGCTCGATCACATATTTCCCGTAGGAATCATCACCAGGAGTTTCGATACACTCGATCTGAGGCTTCTCAATTTCAATCATGCAGTTACCCTCCTTCTCTGACGGGCCGCAGAAACCGGCCCGCCCTTAAATTCAGTTCGTGTGATAGCTCGAGGGTAAGCTCCAATTACTTGGAGTACAGCTCGACGATGAGGTGCTCCTCGATGGGCATATCGTTGATGTCCTCTCTCACAGGCAGACGGGTAACGGTGCCCTTGAGAGCGTCCTTCTGACGGTCAAGCCACTGGGGAACCAGAACACTGGGAGCGTCCTCGCCCAGCAGGCGCTTGAACTTCACGGAAGAACGGCTGCTTTCCTTAACCTCGATCACATCGCCGACCTTAACGAGATAGGAGGGGATGTCAACCTTCTGTCCATTGACAGTAAAGTGGGCGTGGCTCACCAGCTGACGGGCCTCACGGCGGGTCATGGCAAAGCCCAGACGGTACGCCACGTTGTCCAGACGACGCTCGATCAGGATCAGCAGCTCGTCACCGGTCTTGCCGGGCATACGGGCAGCCTTCTCGTAGTACATACGGAACTGCTTCTCCATGATGCCGTAGACGAACTTGACCTTCTGCTTCTCCTGGAGCTGGAGGGCGTACTCACTCTTCTTCTTTCTCACCTGGTTGCCGGAGTTGCGCTCAGTGGTCTTCTTAGCGTAACCCATGGCAGCGGGGGAGATGCCCAGAGCCTTGCAGCGCTTGGCTACAGGCTGCATATTCTTAGCCATAATTTAAGTTTCCTCCTTCTTCCGAATTAGACGCGGCGGCGCTTGGGGGGGCGGCAGCCGTTGTGGGGGATGGGGGTGACGTCCTTGATCATGGTCACTTCCAGACCCACGGCCTGCAGCGCACGGATGGCAGCCTCACGGCCCTGGCCGGGGCCCTTAACAAAGACCTCAACGGTCTTCAGGCCATGCTCCATCGCGGCGCGGGCGGCCACCTCAGCGGCGGTCTGCGCGGCAAAGGGGGTGGATTTCTTGCTGCCACGGAAACCCTGTCCACCGGAGGAAGCCCAGGAAATCGCGTTGCCCTGGGTGTCGGTGACGGTCACCATGGTGTTATTGAAGGAAGAACGAATATGGACCTGGCCCTTTTCAATGTTCTTCTTTTCGCGGCGGCGGCGGATAACCTTCTTGCCAGTCTTAGGTGCAGCCATTTTCTTTCTCCCTCCTTACTTCTTCTTGTTGGCAATGGTCTTCTTAGGACCTTTGCGGGTACGGGCGTTGGTCTTGCTGCGCTGGCCGCGGACAGGCAGGCCGCGGCGATGACGGATCCCGCGGTAGCAGCCGATCTCGCTCAGGCGCTTGATGTCCAGGGCCACGCTGCGGCGCAGGTCGCCTTCCACCATGTAGCCGTGGTCAATGGCCTCGCGGAGCTTGGCCTCCTCAGCCTCGGTCAGATCCTTTACACGGGTGTCGGGGTTGATGCCCGTCTGCGCCAGGATGTCCTTGGCGCTCTTTCTGCCAATACCAAAGATATAAGTGAGTCCGATCTCGATTCGCTTATCCTTGGGCAGGTCAATACCGGCAATTCTTGCCATAGTCAAAGCACCTCCAAATTCACTTAGCCCTGTCTCTGCTTATGCTTAGGATTCTCGCAGATCACCATCAGGCGACCCTTGCGGCGAATAATCTTGCACTTTTCGCACATGGGCTTAACGGACGGTCTAACTTTCATGTTGTGTAACCTCCTACTTACTACGCCAGGTAATCCGGCCACGGGTCAGATCATAGGGGGACATCTCCACCGTGACTTTGTCACCAGGCAGAATTCTGATGAAATTCATTCTGAGTTTTCCGGAAATATGGGCCAGAATGGTGTGGCCATTTCCAATGTCTACTTGGAACGTGGTGTTGGGGAGCGCCTCTACAACGACGCCCTCCACCTCGATCATATCGGATTTCGCCAAGTGCTCATCCCTCCTGGTCTGGATTACCTTCCTCGCCGAAGGCGGCGAGGGTCTTGCGAAGCTCACTGTTTGTGATCTTTTCGTCGCTTCTGATCTTCTCGGCTACCCGGCAGTCATAGCGGGCCGCGAAAACGGCGTGCTTGCGCTTCTTCCGTTTAGGGCTCTCGATCTTCCGGGTCTTGCCGTCTGCCAGCAAAAGGAACTCTTCCTCCTCCTCAAGGACAAAGAAGAACTTCCCCTTGTCCCTGCCGGCAGTTGATTTCACAATATCTGATCGCACAATATCCATAACGATTACTCCGCTTTCGCATCAGGGTCCGTCAGAAGCTCCGGCGCCCCGTCAGTAATCAGGATGGTGTTTTCATAGTGCGCAGACAGCCGTCCGTCGGCGGTTTTCACCGTCCAGCCGTCCGGCATCACTTTGATACCGGCTCCGCCTGCATTCACCATCGGTTCCACCGCAATGGTCATCCCCCGCAAAAACCGGGGGCGGCCCATCCGCGGCTCCACATAGTTGGGGACTTCCGGCGCCTCATGCATCTGGGTACCGATGCCGTGGCCCACATATTCCCGGACCACTGAGAAGCCATTTTCCTCTACATAGCGCTGGATGGCGCCGGACAAATCCGGCAGGCGGAAGCCCTCCCGGGCATATTTCAGCCCCTCGAAGAAGCTCTGCCGGGTCACCTCGATCAGCCGCCGGGCCTCCTCGGAGATCCGACCGCAGGCAAAGGTGGCCGCGCAGTCGCCGTGAAACCCGCCGATATACGCCCCTACGTCTACGGAGACAATGTCGCCTTCCTTCAGGACCCGGCTGCCCGGGATCCCGTGGATGACCTCATCATTCACCGAGATACAGACGCTGGCCGGATACCCCTGATAATGCAGGAAGGAGGGTACAGCACCCTGCGACTTGATGAAACGGTGTACTGCTTTGTCAATTTCATGGGTTGTTACGCCGGGGGCTACCATTTCTCCTGCTAAAGCACGAGCTGCCGCGGTAATTTTCCCCGCCCGACGCATCAATTCGATCTCATGGCTGGATTTGAGTGTAATCATTCCTGAATCCCCAAAGCCGCCAGGATCGCCTGGGCGGTGACTTCCTTGGAACCGGACACCGCCACTCTCTTGAGCAGGCCCCTCTCGGCATAAAAGTCCACCAGGGGCTCCGTCTCTGTATGATAGACCTTCAACCGCTCACGAACGGTCTCAGGCGTATCATCCTTACGCTGGATCAGCTTGCCGCCGCAGTTATCGCAGATGCCCTCCACCCGGGGGGGAATGGCCTCTACATTATAGCTGGAGCCGCAGGCCTCGCAGACCCGGCGGCCGCTCATGCGCCGCAGGATCTCATCCTCGGAGATCTCAATGGAGACAACCGCATCAAACTTGATGCCAGCCTTCTCCAGGGCCTCGGCCTGGGCGATGGTGCGGGGCACACCGTCGAGGATGTAGCCGCCGGCACAATCGTCCTGGCTGAGGCGTTCGTCAACGATCCCGATGATGACTTCATCAGGCACCAACTTACCGGCGTCGATATAGCTCTTGGCTTTCAGGCCGGTGGGAGTGCCATCCTTGATGGCAGCACGCAGAATGTTGCCGGTGGAAATGGAGGGGATCCCAAGCTTTTTGCAGAGGATCTCCGCCTGGGTGCCCTTTCCGGCACCGGGAGCGCCTAATAAA
>JAGHHM010000095.1 GCA_017887695.1 Oscillospiraceae bacterium
CAGTGCTTCCCGATCCAGGTGTCCTTTCCCGTTCCGGGCAGACCGGACAGCAGGATCACCTCGCCCCAGGTAGTATCGTAGTATTCATACGCCGGAGGGCTCTCCCTGCCGGACAGATAACCACGGCCGGTATGGCGGGAGGGAAAGGGAAATGGACCATTCAGGCACCCCGCCTCCATAGCCAGTTCCCGGCAGAGCAGCACCCGCTCCTCAAATTCCTGCTGATCCCGGCAGATCCTTCCTCTTGCGTCTGCCTGGGCCAGGGTACACAGCCAGTCCAGGCAGAAGCCCGGGACCTGCTCTCCATTGGCGGCGATTTTCCGCAGCAGCCGCAGTCCATCGGGATGAGACGCCGCGTAAGCCGGCGCCGAGTGATAGCGAACCAGCAGACATACTGCTTCTCGCAGGCGCTGTTTTTCCGGGGTACCGCATAGCCCCAAATCCGTCCAAAGGCTCTGGCGGGCCATCTCCGCGCCTTTTCGGCTGTGGCCGGGAGAAACCCACTGTCCTGCCTCCTGGCGGGTGGCGGTAATTTTTCCAAGGTCGTGTAACGCTGCCGCCAGAAACAAAATGGTCTTTGTTTCTTCGTCAGCTTTCTGATAAGCATCCAGGGATTCCAAGGCCCGACATACCATTTGGGTGTGCCGCAGCACATCGCCCTCACCATGCCATTGCGGATTCTGCGGTGTGTTTTCCAATTCGGTTATCCAGTTTCCAAGGATGTGGGACAGATCCATCCCGCTCACCCCTTCCCGGGCAGCTGGGGCAGATAGATCGCACTGACCGGAATGGCCAAACCATTGGGGACAATGGGACGATCCAGCCAGTGGGTGGGAGAGACCTCCACCGTCTGGGTGAAGGATGGGCGGACAAATTTCAGCCGTTCCACCACCTGCCCGTTTTCTTCTATTTTGATATATAGCCCCTCCATCAGATTGGAGGCATCCGTCTCCCGACACTGCCGCTCCGGATCCAGGCCCAGTTTTTCACTGGTCTGACGCAGCGTTTCTGTTTTCTCATCGCTGATATAGTTTGAGGGGCCCAACAGAGAAACCAGTTCCTGTTTTGTCCGGAAGGTCCCCTCTGCCAGCACCGGAACGGAAACTACCGGCAGATCCCGCAGCATTTCGCGCCGCCGTTCTGTGGACAGGAAATGTTCCTCCTGCCGGTCAAAGATGTCAAACTCCAAAAAATAGTGGGGCAGCTTGTCATAGTACACCGTATGCTTGGCATACAGCCACTCCCCGTACAAGATATATCGTGTGCCCAACACGTCAAAAAAGGCATCCTGATGAACACCGGCCCACTGCTTCAACAGATTATAGTGTCTCTCCCGATAGCCCCCGGTGAGATAGTGGCCGCGGCTCTGCAGCAGCAGGGTCCCGTCCTCTCCAAAGGAAATCCCACTGTTGGCTCCATCCACCTTTTCTTCCACCACGAGATATTTTCCCTGAATCCAGGAAAAGGAGACCTGGGACAGATCTTCATCTCCAGGCTGAAGCCGGGACCCTTCCAGGTGCGGTGTCCGGGGATATTTTTTTAAAGTCTCCAGTCCCATAAACCTTCCTCCTTACTTCCCGGCTACTAAAATCAGATGACCATTGACGCCATCAAAATGCAGTTTGGTGCAGCCTGCCCTGGTAAACTGATCGGCCAGAATGTCCCTGGTCAACAGGTGAATGTGCTCCGGGTTGTCATCAGGCTGGCTGGGTACAGACACGACCACAAACCGCCTGGCCAACCGGACGGCGTTGGCAATGGCTTGCTCCACGTTGGGAATATGCTCCAGCACCTCCAGCAGCGTCACCACATCAAAGAGCTCTTCTTCCTGCGTCCATTGGCAGATATTCCGTTCCAGGACGGTCAGGTTTTCGATTCCTCCATCGGCTATCGCCTGGAGCATCTGCACCCGACGGGGCAGGATGTCCGCCGCAGTTACCTGGGTCCAAGAGAATTGTGTTAAAAAAGGAAACAGGAATACGCCGCGTCCGCTGCCCACATCCAGCAAGCTCTCCGGCTGAACGCTTCGGAGAAACCCCAGCACCGCCTTCACTCTGGGCAGCAGCTCCTTCTTTTTGAAATAATACAGCTTCAAACCGGCGGCTTCTCCGGCATGAAAAATAGTTTCTATTTCCTCTGCCGACAGCAATTCCAGAGGTGTTTCCATCAGTGGCGGTGGGAGCAGCGGCAGATTCTGTCTGGCCATTCCCCGCACATAAGCCGCCATCAGTCTTTCTTCATAGCGCTCCATAGTCAATTTCCCCTTCACACCGAAGATCCGGCACCTTCATCGGGATCTTTCCCTCCATAGGTGATATCCACGTATTTTTTCTCCCATGCCATATCCCGGGGATCTTTCGAATAGGAGTATTCGTTGATCTGACAATCGTCGTACAGATCCTCGGCGATCTCCGTAATCACATCCAACAGTTCCAGATGTTTGGTATACTTCTCAGGAATGCGGGACAGTCCTAAGTACGCTCCCAGAAGATTGCCGGTGATGGCGCCGGTGGAATCGCTATCGCCGCCATGATTGACCGCTGCAAGCAAGGCTTTGTCAAAATCATCCTGGTATTTCACGGCGCAAAAGACGGCAATAGCCAGAGCCTCGTCCCCGCACCAGCCCTCCCCCAGGGCGTGAATGGCATCCAGGTCACTCCCACCCGTTTTCGCCAACTGCAGCGCCAGCCGAATTTTTGCCAGAAATGTCGGCAAATGGACTGCCTTGGGAAAGATCCGTCGGATCGCTTCCATGCTGTCCTGCACAGCCGCTTCCAGGGAGATCTCAGTGCTGTGGGAAAGCAGTCGAACCATATGAGAAAGCATAGCTGCCGGGATGTATCCCAATTCATGACCGTGGGTCAGAGCCGCCACGTCCGCAGCCACCAGATCCACCGCCAACCCCGCCATCCGGGAACTGCCCAGATACAAGCCCACCGGCGCGATCCTCATAACGCCGCCGCATCCCTTACTGTGATTGATAGGGCGTTCGATGCTCCCACCTGCCCCGGCCGCAATGGCCTCCATGCAGGTAGTTCCAGGGGCTCGCCGGGCATATAGACCGGGTACATGCAGCAGCCAGCAGGTATGGAAGTCCTTCGTTGCCGGGAAATCACAGATCTGCGTTTTGTACCACTCCTGGTAGGCCTGGGCAACGTAGTCCGGATACGACGCCATAATGCCCCGCAGGCAGCCCC
>JAGHHM010000096.1 GCA_017887695.1 Oscillospiraceae bacterium
AGCACCGGCCAGGTCAAGGATTTCCACCTGCTCTATCACTTCATGCACGACGTGTTCAACAAGCGCTACCTTCTGGTGGGCTGCGTGGGCCGGGACAACCTGGACAAGCTGCGGAAACTGGAGGAACACACCAAATTTCTACACCCCATCGAATAAGACCTTCTTGCCCCGGGTATGTTTCCCCGGCATACTTTCTGCCGGCATATTTTTTATCAGCGTACTTCCCCGGGTATATTTTTCCTGCGGGCACGCTTCTGCGGTGTGCTCCGGCATACGAAAAGAACCCCCTGCACAGATGTGCAGGGGGTTCTGCTGTATCCTATCCGGTTTCCGACATTCACGGGAAATATTCCCGGAAAGGGAAATCCCTTGCCGTTTCTTACAGGCCGTACTTGGCAGCGGCGTCGTCCAGGGCCTTGCGGCACTTCTGCACGCCGGCGGCGATACCGTCGGGCTCCTTGAAGATAGCGGAGGAGAGGATCACCACGTCGGGGTTGCACTCCACAACGGGATCCATGTTGTTCCAGCGCAGACCGCCGTCCACAGCCAGCTCGCAGGAGGGGTTCTTCTCGTTGATCTCCGCACGGGCCCGCTTGATGAGGTCGATGGAGCTGCGGCGCCAATCCCAGTTGTCCTTGCCGTCAGTCTTGCTGACGCCGTGGATCACGATCTGGAGACGGTCAATGTCGTAGATGGACTCATCCACGAAGCACAGGGGGGTGTAGCAGCCCAGAGTCAGGCCGATCTTCATGCCGAACTCGTGGCAGTAGTTCATGATGTAAGCCAGAGGAGCACCGATGAAGTGCTCAGCAGGCAGGATCAGCATGTTGCAGCCAGCGGCAGCGATCTTCTCGATGAACAGGCGATCGCACTCACGGGTATAGAAGTGGCACTCGATGGGCTTGTCGGTAACAGGACGAATGCCCTCGATGATCTGGTGGCCGCCCATGAGCTGCATGTTCTTCAGATCATACATATCGGCGGCATCGGAGTGGATGTAATCGGCGCCGGCATCGGCAGCGGCCTTTACTGCACCGGCAATGTTTCCATAGTTCACATGGGCAAGGCCCGCGGCGATCTTGATGTGTTTCATAGCGGTATACCTCCAAATTTATATAGTTGGTTTACTTGCAGGATTCCTCAAATTTGTTATAGCGCACCTGGCCGTCAATGACGGTGGCAGCGCAGTGGCACCAGAGATCCCGGATGGGGTTGCCGTCAAAGATAGCCACATCGGCATCCTTGCCGGGCTCCAGGGTGCCCAGGCGGTCGCCCAGGCCCAGGATCTCAGCGGCGTTGCTGGTAATGGTACGGAAGCCCTCCATTTCATCCAGCCCCGCCCCCACACACATCCCCACCGCAATGGGCAGGTACCACAGGTGGTTGGCGGGCAGGTCGGTCATGATGGCCACCTTGACGCCGGCCTTATGCAGGATAGAAGCAGCCTCCAGACTCTGGAGGGCCACCTCCGGCTTCTGGGGGAATCCACCCAGGGGGCCCAGAATGGCCGGGCAGCCGCTGGCTGCAATATCATCGGCAATGAGGTAGCCCTCAGTGCAGTGATCCAGGGTCAGGGCAAGCCCCAGTTCCTTGGCGATACGGATGGCCGTCATGATGTCGTCCGCCCGGTGGCAGTGGGCTTTGATGGGGATCTGTCCCCGAACCACCATCTCCAGGGCCTCCAGCTTCAGGTCAAAGGCGGGCATCTTGGCGGGATCCCCCTGGGAGCGGTCCTTCTTATCGGCATACTCCTTGGCCCGGTACAGGGACTCCCGAATCAGGGAGGAGGTGGCCATACGGGTCACCGGCTGACGATTGGCCCGGCCAAAGGAGTTCTTGGGGTTCTCACCAAAGGCCATCTTCATGGCCAGAGGCGCTTTCAGCACCATCTTCTCCATAGTGTTGCCCCAGGTCTTCATGGCCACGAACTGGCCGGCAATGGGGTTGGAGCTGCCCGGGCCGGTGGCTACGGTGGTCACGCCGCCCCGTACCGCCACGCCGTACTCCGGATCCAGGGGATAGATGCCGTCGATGGCCCGGATCTGGGGGGTCACAGGGTCGGAGGTCTCGTTGCCGTCGTCACCGGGGAAACCGATGGCAGTCTCATAGATGCCGATGTGGCAGTGGGCGTCAATGAGGCCCGGCAGCACATAGCCGCCCCGGGCATCCAGCACCTTGGCATCGCCGGCATCCAGGCTCTGACCCACGGCGGCAATCTTGCCGTCCCGGATCAATACCTGGCCGTTCTCCACGGTGCCCTGAGGGCCCATAGTTAAAATCTTACCGTTGGTAATGAGAAGCTCATTCATGTTATCACCCATTCTTCTCTAAAAATTCCATGGCTTTCTTGCCCACCTGGGCCACTACGCCAGGAGCAAAGGGGGACTCCAGGCCCGCCAGGGCCAGCGTCTCATCAAAGGACTGGAAGCCGCTGCACCGCAGCAGGCGCAGGTAGCTGTTCCAGGCGTTCTCATGGTTCTCCTCGTCCATGAAGTGGTACTGGAGGGCGCAGACCTGAGCCAGAACATAGTCGATGTAGTAGAAAGGCCACTTGTAGACGTGGGTCTGACGCTGCCAGGCCCGGCCCTGGGAGAGGAAGCCCTCGTGCTTGTACTTACGCCAGGGCAGATACCGCTTCTCCAGGCTGCGCCACAGCTCCAGCCGCTGCTCCGGCGTCATCTCGGGATGGTCATAGACCTCGGTCTGGAATTCGTCCACCGCCGCGCCATAAGGCAGGAAGGAGAGGGAATTCTTCATGTGGAAGAACTGGTACTTTTTCAGATCCTCCTCACTGTATACCTTGTTCAGGTAGGGCCAGACAAAGAACTCCATAGCCATGGAGTGGATCTCACAGATGTCGGAGGTGGCGTTGCCGCTCTCCAGGAAGGGCTCTCCCCGCTTGAGGTAGGAGTGAAGGCCGTGGCCGCACTCATGGGCAAAGGTCTTGACGGCGCCGGGGCTGCGGTCAAAGGTCTCAAAGATGAAGGGCATCTCATAGATAGGCACATAGTTGGAGTAAGCGCCCCGGATCTTGCCCTTGCGGTCCCCCAGGTCATAGAAGGCGCAGCGGCGCAGATCCTGGTAGTAGACACGGCTCTCGGGAGACAGTTCCCCGAAGATGTCGTCAAACAGCTCCTGGACCTCGCCATCCTTCACCTTGGGGCCGTCCCCGGCAAAGCTCACATCCTCGTCAAAATCCCACAGCACATCATAGCCCAGCTTCTGGCGCTGCTTCTCGAAAATGGCGGTCACCACCGGGGTAATGCTCTCCTCGATCTCCTTGCGGAAGGCAGCTACCTGCTCGCGGCCATAGCCGGTGCGGCCCTGACGGCAGTAGCCCATGTCGGTGTAGCTGGCAAAGCCCAGCTTCTTGGCCATGCGGTCCCGGACGTGGACCAGATCGTCGTAGAGCTTGTCCAGCTCCTCGCTGCGCTCGGCAAAAGCCTGCTGGCGCAGCATACCAAACTTCTCCCGATCATCCCGGTCGCCGGGCTTCTGGAGCTGGGACAGCTCGCCCATGGTATACCGCTTGCCGTCCATCTCCACGGAGAGGTTGCCGCTGATCTTGGAATACTGGGCGGAGAGGACACTCTCCTCCTCCAGCTCCGGGGTAATGGCAGTGGAAAAGGCCCGGCCGGTGGTCTCAGCCTGGCGGAAGATCTCCGTACCCAGATGCAGCTCAAACTCCTTGCGGAAGGGCGTCTCATTGAGAGCCTTGCCCAGGTCGACGCACAGAGCGTCCCACCGGGGCTTTGCCTGGTCAAACCAAGCCTGCTCCCCGGCCCAGAACTCGTCGTTGGTATCCATGGTGTTGTGAGCCTCCACCAGGGTGGCCAGGGTCATGAACTTGCGGCGGGGAGCCTCCAGGGAAAGGAGGGCATAATAGGCCTCGGGAAAGGTCTTCGCCTGCCGCAGGGCAGTAATGCCAGCGGTCATTTCCTTTTCCATGGCGTCCATATCCGGACGCAGATAAGGTACATCCTGAAACTGAATCATAGCGCGCCTCCTTTAAAATGCATAGCTGTCGTGAAGAATTCCCACCATAACTTCCTTGGGGGCAAAGGGCAGGAAGTTGAAGATGGGGCTGGCCTCTGCCAGCTTCAGTTCCTCCTCAGTAAGTCCCAGCTCTGAGAAGCTGTGGTAGAGACCTACCGCCTTGAGGAAATCAACCATCAGAAGCGGCAGCTTGTCTGCCGCTTCCTTGTCAGACTTGTCTGACAAGGTCGGATCAAACAGCCGCGCTACATCCGCGCATTTTTCCACTGCCTGGGTGCACTGCCAGCGGAGATACTGGGGATACAGGGTGGCCAGGCACTGGCCATGGGCCAGCCGGGGAGCCACACCGCCCACGATCTCACTGATGGGATGGGGCAGGGTAGCGGCGGCGTTGCCCAGGGAGATTCCGGAGAACATAGCCGCCTGGGCCATCTTCTCCCGCAGCTCCATATTGCCGGTGTCCTTCACCAGCTTGGGCAGAGCCTCCACAATCAGGGACATGGACTTCATGCCGATGGTCTTGGTATAGGGGGAAGCGCAGTCCCGGAGATAGCTCTCAAAGGAATGGGTAAAGGCATCAAAGCCGGTAATCGCAGTCATCCGGGGAGGCAGCGTCCGCATCAGCTCGGGATCAATAATGGCCTCCTTGGCAAAGGCCTTGTCGTGGAAGATGCACTCCTTGTCGTTGTGCTCAGGGTCGGAAATCACCATGGCCTGGGTCAACTCACTGCCGGTACCGGCGGTAGTGGGCACCGCAATGAGAGGCAGGACATTGGCAGAGGGAGCTTCATACTCACTGAAGGGGTCAGTATAGGTAGAAAACACCTTGGGCCAGTCCACCTTGCCTGCGCCATTAAAGAGGGCAATGGACTTGGCGGTATCAATGGAGCTGCCGCCGCCCACAGCCAGCACCACCTCCACCTTCTCCTGGTGGATAATGGAAATAGCCTCTTCAATGCCGCCGATGGTGGGGTTGGGCACTACCTTATCAAAGTGAACTACTTCAATGCCGGCATCTGCCAGCAGGCCCTTCACCCGGTCATACAGGGGACGCAGCACATCCTCCGCATTGGTGGTGGTAACCAGCATGCACTTCTTGCCGTACTTGCCTACCACACGGCCTACTTCATTGAGACGGCCCGCGCCGAAGTGGATCCGGGTAGGCTGGTAAAAATTAAACTGTTCCATGACGCAACTCCTCCTTCATCCATCAGCAAAACGCTGTAACCTGCTTGCCGTTGAGATAGACCTGCTTGTCGCCGGTGACGGCGTTGATATCCGCCAGAGGATCCCCAGCCAGCCAGCAGATGAAGGAGGCATTCTTTCCTTCCTCCAGGGTGCCCAGGCTGTCAGAGAGGCCCATAAGGTCAGCAGAGCCAACGGTGGCGGCAGTAAAGGCCTGCTCAGGCGTAAGCCCTGCCTCTACCATCAGTACCAGCTCAAAATAGGCCTTGTCGTAGGGGTCATAGGTATTGCCCGCATCGGTGCCGAAGGCGATCTTTACGCCCTTCTCACTGCACTTGCGAAGCATCTCCCGGTGACGCTGGATCACAGACTTGCTGCGCAGGTGATCCGGGTTGCCCGGGTCTACCCGCAGGCCCTCTTCCACCGCATAGTAGGGGGCGGAGAGAGTGGGGACAATGTAGGTGCCCCGGCGGACCATCTCATCCATGATGTCCTCGGTCATAAACACGCCGTGCTCCACGGAGTCCACACCGGCCCATACGCCCCGGCGGATGGCGGTGTTGCCGTGGGCATGGATGGCCACCTTGCGGCCCATGCCGTGGGCAGCTTCCACACCGGCTGCAAATTCCTCCTCGGTGAGCTCACAGGGACCAGGCTCGGGGCCGGGGGAGTTGACGCCGCCGGAGGCCATGATCTTCACCACATCGGCGCTGTCCCGGATCACGGTCCGCACGCCCTTGGTGATTTCCACCGGCCCGTCGCAGGCCAGGGCAATGGTGCCGCCGTGTCCGGCGGTAACAGAAATGGAGAGACCGGTAGTCAAGACCTTGGGGCCGGGCACCAGGCCCTGGTCGATAGCGTCCCGGATACCCAGGGAATAGCCGCAGATGCTGCCCAGATCCCGGCAGGCTACCACGCCCGCTGACAGCAGCTGGTTAGCATTATGCAGGCCCTCGCAGATCAGTCTGGCCGCCTCCCGGGGCTTGGGCGGCTCATCGCTGCCACACATATCAGAACTTACAAGGTGGACATGGCAGTCCAGAATGCCGGGGGTCACCCAGCCCTGAAGCTCCTCCCGGCAGGCATCTGCCGGGCAGGCAACCTTGCTCTGTGTGCCGGCAGCCAGGATCTTTCCATCCTCTACCAGCAGCGCAAAGTTTTCCACTACCTTCTTGCCGTCAAACATCTTTTTGCCGGTATAGTATACCCTGCTCATCGTTTTTACCTCCTTGTCAGTGGTTCATTCAGCGCCTCAGTCCCCGGCAGCACAAAACGACCCTTCTCCAGAATCAGCGTCCGGGTTCCATCCGCCCTGACGCCTTCCAGCCGCTCCAGCTCGTCGAAGGCCAGCGTAATATCCGTATGAATGTTGGTGTAAACCTCCCCACCTTCCTTCCGGCGGGCAGTACGCTCATTTTCCCGGGCGGTCATTTCCTTGTAGTCGTACAGGTTATAGACCGGCGCGTCCTCTCCCCGGGCAAAGCAGGGATCACCCACGGCAATATGGGGCCCCATCTTCTCCGCCAGGAGGATGGGCATCCGGGGCACCAGATCCATATCCCGGGCGATGGCGTAGGCCAGGGTGTTGGAGCCAATGGCAAACTCACCCATGGGAAGGGTGTCCCGGCCCTGGAGCAGATGCTCCTTTACATAGGCCTTGCCTGCCTCCTGGCTGCCGCAGCCGCCGCAGCCGTAATCCACAATCATACCGTCCTTGAAGGTCAGCATCAGGTCCTCAAAGTATACGCCCTTAAGGTAAATCTTGTGGATATGAAGGATCCCGTCGGTCCCCTGGAGCCGGGGGGTGGTAAACAGCTCCCCGTGAGGGACATTGAGATCGCCGCCGCAGTTGAGGAAATTGGTATCCTTCTCCGGATCCTTCAGGGGCGCCAGGCGGACAACCAGGTTCGTACGGTTCCCCGCCGCTCCCGTCAGCTCCACGTGCTCACAGGGATCCAGAGCATCGATAATCGTCTGCTGAATCAGCTCATACCGCTGAGAATCCATGGTGTTGAGGCGGTAAAAGGCATCAAATACCGCCGGGAAATTCTCCCCCACCAGCAGATTGGGGAAGGCCACCTTGCAGAAGGAGAAGTCTGACGGGGCCAGGTACTTGGCCTCCAGCTCTCGCTTGGCATTCTCCAGCTCCATCAGCCGCTTCCGGCGGCCGGCGTCAGGCGCATATACATCGCCGGAGGCCTTGGGTACCCCGGCGGCCTCGCCGAACTGGCCGATGCCGATCATGCCGCAGGTATCCAGGAGGGCCGGAGCATGGGCCGTGAAGGCCTCCTCGTAAGCTGCGCGCAGCGCGGTAAATGCCTCCTCGCTGAGGCAGGCAGCCCGGTCAGCCCCGTGAGTCATAGCGTAGGTCCCGGACCAGGTCAGGCACTGGGGCCGCTGGACGATGGCCCGCAGGCCCCGTTCCTCCAAGGAGACCAGCACCGCCTGAGCCAGCGCCTCCTGGCCCACACAGTAGTTCAGCCGCACCATCTTCCGATCCCGGCGGTCCCGGCTCTGGCTAATAAAGCCATGGAGCAGGGCCTCCACAATATGCTCCCCGATTTCCCGCCGTCTGTCAGCAGGATAATCATACAGGAAGCGAGCCAGCTGCCGCTCCTCCTCTTTTACGGGCACACCGTAAGCCTCCAGCCAGGAGAGATCTTCCCCGTTGGCCTTCCGCAGCAGCTTCTCCCAGGGATTGTCCGTATCCGTCAGAGCCGCTACCTCTCGCTCCGCAATAGCGGAGGCATGCTCCCGGGCATAGCAGGAGAGAAGCTCCTCCGTTTCCGCAAGGCTGCCGGACACCTTCTCCATCTGCTCCGCCAGTTCCGGATCCTCTCCCAACCAACTGCGCTGGAGGTGGACGGTCAGTTCATGCCAGGTACTACTCATAGCAATCCTCCCCCATGGTCCACTCGCTCAGGAAGCGCTGGAACCGTTTTGAATGATAATAACACAATATTAATGTAAACTCAAAAATCCATCCCACAGGGACAGCCATCCATACGCCTATGTATCCCAAAATTCCGCTCAGCAGGATGGCCGCCGGCAGACGGAACAGCCAGTAGCCGGAGATGGTACCGATCATGGGCACAAGGGTATTGCCTGTACCGCGGATCAGTCCCTCCACCACTGTGAAGTAGCCGGCAATGAAATAGCCCAGGCTCAGGATCCGGACGTACCAGGAGGCCATGGCGACCGTCTCCCCTTCCGCACCAAAAAACCGCGCCATACTGCCGCCAAAGCCCCACAGCAGCACCAGCAGAATCCCGCCCACAGCAAAGGCCCAGATCAGGCAATACTTCTTTCCTTCCTTCACCCGTTCCGGCTTTCCGGCGCCCAGGTTCTGACTGGTAAAAATCCCCAGGGCCTGACCGATATTGATGATGGGGGCGGAAGCAAAGGAATCAATCCGGCTGCCGATGGTATAGGCTGTAACCGCACTGGCGCCAAGGTCATTGACCACCACCTGGAGCAGCAGCATTCCCACACTCACCGCGCACTGTTGGATGGACGCGGGAATGGCGCAGCGGGCGCCGCGGCTGAGCATTTTCGCGGATAAATCCAGATGGCGGACATCATAGCGAATAACAGGATAGTAGCGGTTCACATAAAATACACACATGAAAAAGGAGATCATCTGCGCCACCACCGTAGCAATGGCCGCACCTTCCACGCCCATGCCCAGCCCCTGTACTGCCCAGAGGTCCAGGACTGCGTTGATGATCGTACAAATCAGGAGGAAAACCAGAGGAGCTTTGGAATTGCCTGAAGCCCGGATAGCTCCGGACATCGTATTGTATCCAGCAATACCCGGAATACCGAGGAAGATAATCCGCAGATAGGCGGCAGCGTCCTCCATCTGCTCGGGCTGGGTGTGAATCACCTGAAGAAGAAAGGGGGTAGCAAAAAAACCGCATATCGCCACCACAACAGACAGAATCATCACCGAGGTAAAAAGTGTATCAAACACCTGCTTTACACCCTTGTGATCCTGTCGTCCCACATATTGACCCAGCAATACTTCCTCACCAATACCAAGGCCGATCACCAGCGCCAGCACTACATTAATAATAGGCTGGCTCACGCCTATGGCGCCCAGGGCGTTTTCTCCCACGAACCGGCCGATGATCATGGCGTCGATGGAATTATACAGCTGCTGGAGAATATTGCCTGCCAGAATCGGCAGCACAAACCGCATCAGGCTTCTGCCTACCGGTCCGTCAATCAACGCCGTCATCCATTTCCCTCCTTTTGCTCTACCGCAGGATGGCGGGAGGGCGCAGACTTGCGTCTGACCCGCCCGCCATCACTGGCACTGGGATTGCTACTTACTTAATGATATAAACGTTCTTGAAATCGAACTCAGCACCGTAGGTGCGGATATCCACACCACGGACGTTGGGCTGGAAGACCCAGTTGTTCTCAGCATACACCTGGGGGATGTAAATGTACTGATCCAGGACGAACTTCTCAATGTCCATGTAGGTCTGGATACGCTCATCACCGGTGGTGGAGTGAGCCTTCTCATAGAGAGCATTCAGCTCAGGATCGTCAAACTTGCCCTCATCATAGATGAAGTCCAGGAAGCTGGAGGGGTCAGGATCGTTAGCGCTCTGACCACCGCCAATGACGCAGTCAAAGGTACCCTCCATCAGCATGGGCAGCAGGATGCTGATGTCCAGGACCTGGACAGGCATCTCCAGTCCCAGGTTGGTCTTCCACATGTTCTGGATGGCCTGGGCCTGATCGTCGCCGCCGGGCATGCACTGGATGGAGAAGCCCTCAGCCAGATCTTCCATGGTCTTGCCCAGTTCCTCCAGGCCGGTGGCCAGGAGCTCCTGAGCGTGGGCAATAGCAGCCTCATCAGAGGCATCTTCGACAATGGCGCCGGCCTGCTCACGGAAGTCGCCGCCGTCCAGGCCCTTGGCACCATAAGGCACCAGGCCGTAAGCAGCCAGCTTGCCGTTCTTCATAACCTGCTCAGCAAACAGCTGGCGGTTGAAGGAGATGGACAGGGCCTCGCGGATGTTCTTATTGGCCAGGAACTCGTTGTTGGGGTTAAACTCAATGAAGGTAACCTGCAGACGGGGGTTGTTGGTCAGAGTGGGATCGTCCATATACTGGCTCAGCAGCTCGCTGGGAACCTTGAAAGCGCTGGCCTCACCGGTCTGGAACAGGCCCATGGTGGTGTTGTTATCCTCGGAGATGATGAAGTTCAGCTCTTCCAGCTTCACATTCTCAGCATCCCAGTAGTTCTCGTTTTTCACCATGGTAATGGAGTTCTTGCTGACCCACTCGGTGATCTTGAAGGGGCCGGAGCAGACAACCTTCTCGGCGTCAGAGCCGTAGAGATCGAAATACTCATCGGCAGCAGCCTTCTGAATGGGGGCCAGCTGGTCGGTGCACAGGGTGTTCATGAAGTTCTCAGCAGGCTCGGCGGTAGTGAACTCAATGTGGGTGTCATCGATAACCCGAACGCCCAGCTCCTCAGCGGTAGCCTCACCATAGTAGTACTTCTCACCGTTGAGGATG
>JAGHHM010000097.1 GCA_017887695.1 Oscillospiraceae bacterium
GTACTATATCCTGTCTGAAATAGCAAGCCGGTTTATTGGCTCTTTGTACAGAGAAAACGGGTGTATATATATGGATTTTGATAAAGACGAAAAAAGAGCGTCCGCATTGCGGACGCTCTTTATGATAAGCTGTAAGGAATCAGCCCTGCTCGCGCATCTTGGCAAAGCACTCGCTGCAGTAAACAGGACGATCGCTCTTGGGCTCAAAGGGAACCCGAGCCTCGCCGCCGCAGTTGGCGCAAACCGCAGTGAAGTACTCGCGGGGACCGCGGGCAGCGTTCTTGCGGGCGTCACGGCAGGCCTTGCAGCGCTGGGGCTCATTCTGGAAGCCGCGCTCCGCATAGAACTCCTGCTCACCGGCGGTGAACACGAACTCCTGACCGCACTCCTTGCAAACTAAGGTCTTGTCTTCGTACATGATCTTACCCTCTCTTTTTGAATAGAAAAAAATATATTGCGCTCAGCCATTGCTGATATCGCCGGAAGTAAGGTGCCGCGCAACTTTGCGCCGGATGCGCTGCACGGCGTTGTCCACCGATTTGGGGGACCTTGAAACCGCTTCGGCCATTTCACGTATTGTCAGGCCGTCTAAATATAACCCCAAAATCTTCGCCTCAAATTCGGACAACTGCTTTTGGACATCACGCAAAATGTCCTGCACGCCCTCACGACCGATGATCAGATCCTCCGGATTTGTCTGGGAAGGCAGAGGTGCGCCCAAAGAGGTACTATGGCTGTCAAAGAAGGGTATTTCAAGAGGAACCGACTGGTTCAGCGGCGTATGTTTATCGCGGGCTGCAGCCCGCACCGCAGAATACAGGCGGTTGCGGATACAAGTTTCTGCAAAGGTGCGGAAGCTGGCAGACTTTTCTGTGTCGTACTCCCGGACCCCGTAAATCAAGCCGATCATGCCCTCCTGAACCAGATCATCGCTGTCGCCGCCCGCCAGAAAATAGGGGCGTGCCAACTGTCGGACCAAACGATTGTAACGGGAGACAAGGGTCTCCTCCGCATCGCGGTCACCTTCCCGAACCAAGGCACATAAAGCCTCGTCTGTCAAACTCTGGTATGCGGCATATTCGGCATGGAAAATCGACATGGCTTATTATACCTAGTTCCCCTTCGTTTTGTCAAGTAAATATTAAAAATTTATGAACACCAGCTCTAATTTTTTACAGTTTGCACGAAAGCCGCCAGCCGGTTTGCACATTCGGCAGCCTGCTCCTGGGTCTTTGCTTCTACCATGACCCGGATCAGAGGTTCTGTGCCGGAGGCTCTGACCAGTACCCGGCCGTCGCCGCCCAGCAGCTCCTCCTCTTTCCGCACTGCTTCGGCTAATGCGGGAGACGCCATCACCGCTTCTTTAAGGCCGGGACGGTTTTCCAGCTTAACATTGACCAGGGTTTGAGGATAAGACGGGCAGATGGAGGCAAGTTCACTGGCCTTTTTGCCGCTGCGGCTGAGGATCTGCAAAAATTGCAGAGCGGTAAGCTGACCGTCGCCGGTAGTGGCAAAATCCGTGAAAATAGTGTGGCCGGACTGTTCTCCGCCGATCCGATAGCCAAACTCCAGCATTTTTTCCAATACGTTCCGATCTCCCACCGGAGTGCAGATTAAACGGATATTGTTCTTGTTGCAGAACTCGTGAAGGCCCAGATTGCTCATGACGGTTCCTACGATGGCCCGACCAGTGAGAGTACCCTCGTCCCGCATGTGGAGACCGCAAACCGCCATGGTCTTATCGCCGTCAATGAGATTTCCTTTTTCATCAATCATCAGGCAGCGATCCGCGTCACCGTCAAAGGCTACGCCAAGGTCATATCCGCCGGCGGTGACCATGGCCGCAAGACTGTCCAGATGAGTGGAGCCGCAGTGGTCATTGATATTGACGCCGTTGGGCTTGCGGTGGATGAAGTCTGCTTCAATCTCAAAATTGGCAAAAAGGTCCGGGGCGGTAGCGGCGGCGGCGCCGTTGGCACAGTCTACCAGGATCCGCAGGCCAGAAAGATTATCGGAAATGGTGTCCTGCAAATGCTTGATGTATTCATATTTCAGGTTCTTCATACCCCGGATTCGCTTTCCGATATCGCCGCCCTTCAGGTGCGGCATCGGTTCATCGGAGAGGATCTTGGCCTCCACCCGCTCCTCCAGTGCGTCGGAGAGCTTATAGCCTTGGCCATTAAAGACTTTAATGCCGTTGTGCTCAAAGGGGTTATGGCTGGCAGAGATTACCACACCGGCATCCGCTTCCACCTTTACAGTCAGATAGGCAACGGCAGGGGTAGGGATCACGCCCAGAGGCATTACATCACCGCCAGCGGAAGTAATGCCGGCAATCAACGCCCCCTCCAACATATCAGAGGAAATGCGGGTATCCATGCCGATGGTAATGAGAGGAGAGCATCCCTTCTCCTCCTTCAGTACCATAGTTACTGCCTGGCCAACACGAAAGGCCAGTTCCGCTGTCAGGTTCTCGCCCACAATGCCACGGATACCATCTGTTCCAAATAATTTGCCCATAGTTGTACCTCGTTATTCTTAATTCTTGATGATCTTCGACCATATTGGCTAAAATTTTTTTAATACCCGCTTTGCGGGAATAGTAGCTGATATCAGAAATCATGTCTCCAGCAGATACCGGAGCATCCGTTCCGGATTTTCCAAAAAGCGCCGTGTAAGTTGATAATGCTCTGTCTCCCGGTATTCCACAGATGCGATTCCATTTTCGCTGAGCTCATAAATTCTGGCCCCGGGATAGGCCATGAGAATGGGAGAATGGGTGGCGATAATGAACTGGGAGTCCCGTTCTACCAGTTGATACATCTCCCCTAACAAAGTTAGCTGCCGGGTGGGAGACAGCGCCGCTTCCGGCTCGTCCAGAAGATAAAGCCCTTCTCCGCCAAAGCGATTTTGAACCAAAGCCAGAAAACTTTCCCCATGAGACTGGCTGTGTAAAGACACACCGCCATAGCTGTCAATCAGTCGGGGGCTGAAGGAGGGCTCCTCATCCATCTCGTCGATGTTGGTAGCCACATTGTAAAAGCTCTCGGCTCTTAGGAAAAAACCATCCCGGGGATAGCGCCGTTTGGCTACCGTGATATACTCCCCCAGCTCTGAATGGGTGGCTCGGGTAGAAAAAGTAAAATTCCGGGTGCCTCCCTCGGCGTTGAAGCCGCAGGAGACGGCAATGGCCTCCAGTAGAGTGGATTTTCCACTGCCGTTTTCTCCGACCAGGAATGTCACGGGGGTATCCAGCATAAGCCGGTGCTCTTTCAGCCAGTTTACTGCCGGCAGAGAGTTTAGATAGCTGTTTGCTTCCAAAGGGCGACGGAGAAATACACTGTCAGCATAAATGATACTCATGTCAGAGACTCAACTGATCCATGGCTCCGCCGGGGACACTGAGGCCAAGATGCTCGTAGGCCTTATGGGTAACACACCGGCCCCGAGGGGTTCGGGTAAGGAAGCCGATTTGCATAAGGTATGGTTCGTAGACGTCTTCCAACGTTACGGATTCTTCATTAATCGTAGCGGCCAGGGTTTCCAGTCCCACCGGCCCGCCGCCGTAATATTGAATGATGGCAGTGAGCATTCGGCGGTCAATGTTATCAAGGCCCAGATAGTCTACTTCCAGAGCGGTGAGGGCCGCGTCAGCTACCTCCCGGGTAATGATGCCATCAGCCTTTACCTGGGCAAAATCCCGTACCCGCCGCAGCATCCGGTTGGCAATTCGGGGCGTTCCACGGCTTCGTCTGGCAATTTCCATGGCTCCCTCTGGCTCGATGGGAGCCTCCAGGATCCCGGCAGAGCGGGTAACGATGAGAGCCAGTTCCTCAGGGGTATACAGCTCCAGCCGCAGCGTCACGCCGAAACGGTCCCGAAGAGGGGCGGACAGCTGCCCGGCCCGTGTAGTGGCCCCAATAAGGGTAAATTTGGGAAGATCCAGCCGGATGGAGTTGGCCGATGGCCCCTTGCCAATGATGATATCGATGGCAAAGTCCTCCATAGCGGGGTAAAGCACCTCTTCCACAGACCTGTTGAGGCGATGGATCTCGTCCACAAAGAGGATATCGTTTTCGTTCAGGTTAGTGAGGAGTGCCGCCAGGTCGCCAGCCTTCTCGATAGCGGGGCCTGATGTGATACGGACATTTACCCCCATCTCGTTAGCAATAATGCCGCTGAGGGTGGTTTTTCCAAGGCCGGGAGGGCCGTGGAGGAGCACATGGTCCAACGGCTCGTGGCGCATTTTGGCGGCCTGGATAAAGACCTCCAGGTTGCCTTTCGCTTTTTCCTGGCCAATATACTCCTTTAAAGTTTTGGGGCGCAGAGAATACTCACCCTCATCCGCTGCCGTCAGCGTGGTGGTTACAAGAGAGGGTTCCTCCTCCATATATACATCGTTTCCAGAAAAATCAATACTCAAAAATCCATCTCTCCCCTCTCCGTCCAGCGAAAATTCAGCGGACGGCGGCTGATCTCAGTAGCGCAGTAAAAAATAAATCACATATACCCAGCTCATAAGGCCGTGAACGATGGCCCAGAACACAGAATGCCAATTGACATAGGAAATCACCATGGCAAGACAGGTGCCAAAGGTGATGCCCTTCTTGATAATGGTTTTTGTTGTGTGCTTGTTTTCGTAATCCATAAAAACGCCTCCGCCGGTTCCCGCTCTTTATACCACGCCCAGGTGAGCCGCGATCATCCTTGCGGCTTCTGCGGCGGTAAGAGAATCTGTTGACAGTTTTTCTGTATCCAATGCCTGATATAGCGGTAAGTAGGAAAGGCTGCGTGCAATGACGTCCGGTGTACGCTTTCCTTCGAAAATGTCCCGTTCCAGCCGCTCCCGCAGAACGTTTTCACTGGCAAGCAGGGATAGCTTTACCACTCGTACGTTGTCCAACGAGAGCCGGGAACAGATCGTATCAAGGATAGCCTGCTGATGCATGACCCAACCGAAAATCACATATTGCAGATCCGGACAGGACAGAAATCTGCTCAGCATGGAGCAGATATTGTCAAGAACCATGGCCCTGGTTTCATCCGTTACGGAAAAGGGTCGCATATACCAGCACCAATCCCCGTCCAGGTAGACGCCTGGCTGGAGCAGAGCCAAAAGTTCTTCACACACAGTGCTTTTGCCTACTCCCATGGGCCCGCCAATGAGCAAAAGCGTTTTTGGAATCCTGGGCATGTCATAAGTTTCAGAAGGATCGGCCATACTACTTCACCATTTTTTTCAGAGCCTGGCGAATGATCTGTTCCAGCGGCTGCGTAAGGTCTGCGTCCTTCAGGGCCACATTGATTTCGCTCTGGGAGTAGCCCAGCACCGCCAGAGCGGCGGAGGCCTCAGAAAGCTTGTTATCGGGGATGATGGTCATCGCTGCACCGGGAACGGCGCCGCCTCCTGCGGCAATGGTCTGTCCCTTACTAAGCTTATCTTTCAGCTCCAAAATCACCCGCTGGGCAATTTTTTTGCCGATGCCCTGGGCACAGGTGAGGGCTTTTTCGTCGCCTGTGATAATGCTGAGAGCCAAATTGGCAGGGGTGGAGGCGGAAAGAATGCTGAGGGCGGCCTTGGGGCCCACGCCGCTGACGGAAATCAGCTGCTGGAAGAGGTTGAGCTCCTCTGCTGTAGCAAAGCCGTAAAGCTCCATGGCGTCTTCCCGGACATTAAGGTAGGTATAGAGTTTCCCTGGTTCACCTTTTTTCAGGCTGGCCAAGGTGTAAGTGGTGGTGCGGCAGGCATAGCCCACGCCGCCGCAATCAATAACGGCCAGGTAAGGTTCGATATGGGCCACAGTGCCGTTGAGATAGTAAAACATGGTTTCCTCCATCTTTTGCCCGATTGGGCGATGCTTAGTCCTTTAAAAGATACCGGAATTCACCAGTATAGCAGAGTTCCAGTGAGCATTCCAGCAGGCGGTCCGACAGGTCTAAAAATCCGTCCAGCTTTGCCATCCAATATCCATAGGTCTCATCCAGAATTTCCAGAGTTGCTTCAGAAAATTCCTGCAGAAAGGCCTCCAGAGGCATCTTCCGACCGGTAAAGACACCATAGTTGCCGCAAGGTACCTGGGGGTATTCCATTACATAAACACAGGATGACTCTGCGTCTACCCCGGTGATCTCCACATCCCCCTCCACCTGAACAAAGGGCGCGGAGGTTTGCACATAACCGTATTGGGTCACCAGGTGCAGAGTCTCCCCGTCCAGCCTTAGTTTCAGAATGTGGGCATCATGGAGGCTGTAAGGTGGATCTGATATGGGCTTTTTAACCACAATTTTCATGCATTTACCTCGTGTCGTACTTCTTGGGGTCAAATACGCGCTCAGTATTGAGCAGTGAGGTGGCTGCCCGGCCATGGCAGATGGCCAGCGCCAGAGCGTCGGCAGCATCGTCAGGCCGGGGGATCTCTTTCATCTTCAGCAGCCGCTGGGTCATAAACATTACCTGACGCTTGTCTGCGCCGCCATAGCCCGCCACCGCCTGTTTGACCTGCATGGGGGTATATTCATAGACCGGTACCCCTGCCTGTTCCGCCGCCAGGAGAATTACACCGCGGCCGTGGGCTACGGCAATGCCGGTGGTAATATTCTTTGTGAAAAACAGTTCCTCCACTGCCATTTCCTCGGGCTTGAACTGCTGCAGCAGTTCCGCCATATCCTCGGAGATCTGGAGAAGACGCCGGGACAGGGGCAGTCCGGCGGGAGTGGTAATGACGCCATACCGCAGGAGTGTCTGGCGGCTGCGGTCCACTTCAACCAGTCCGAAACCGATGGTGGCTACACCAGGATCAATTCCCAAAACCCGCATATGACTTCTCCCCTTGCTCGATAAATTCCCAACAATTTATTCTAACATCTGTTTGGGAAAAAGGCAACGAGCAATCCGATCATTACCGCCCCAGTACACAATCCGATCATTACCGCCCCAGTACCAACCCTGCTACCCGGGCGGATTCTGCCGCATCTTTAACGTAGTAGTCCGCACCGATTTGCTGTGCAAACTCCTCGGTAACCACTGCGCCTCCCACCATTACCTTGCAGGAAGCGCCGGCAGCCCGCAGGGCCTGGATGGTCACCGCGATGTTCTGGGCGGTGGTGGTCATCAGAGAGGACAGCCCTACCAGCGGCGCTCCGCTCTCCAGGGTGGCGGCTACCACTGTTTCCGGCGCCACGTCCCGTCCTAGGTCAATGACGCGGTAGCCGTAGTTTTCCAACAGCATCTTTACGATATTTTTGCCGATGTCATGGACGTCTCCCTTTACCGTGGCAAGGATCACAGTCCCCTTATCCCCTGCTCCCTGAGGCAGATGTTGGTCGATAATGGTAAACGCTGCTTTCACTGCTTCAGCGGAAGCCAGCAGCTGAGGCAGGAACAGCTTCCCACGCTCATACAGCTCTCCTACCTTGTCCAGGGCGGGGATGATATGGCTGTTAATGATCTCCAGAGGCGCCGTGCGCTGAAGCAGGTCCACTACTGCCTCCGGCACCAACCCCTTTTTTCCGGATAGAATCAGCTCTCCCAGGTTTGCCTGAGGCGCGTTCGAAATGGTGGTTCCCTGAGTCGGGGAACCGTGTCGGGCAATATAGGCGGCGCATCCGGGATCCTCCCCTATCAAAAGGCGGGCGGCGTCAATGGTATCCATTATCTGCTGGGATGAAGTGTTGACAATAGCAATATTCAACCCGGCGGTCAGACATGTGGCAAGGTAAGTACAGTTCACGGCATCACGGTGAGGCAGGCCGTGGCTTACATTGGACACCCCTAAAATGGTTCGGTAGCCAGCCCGGCGAACCAGTCGAATGGCTTCTGGAGTAGCCATGGCGCTGGCAGGATTTACGGAGGCAGCCATAGCAAGGCAGTCAATAAACACATCCTGGATTCCCAGTTCTGCTGCTGCGTCGGCAATCCGGGTAGCGGTTTCCGCACGACAGGCAGGATCGTCGGAGATTCCGTTTCCGTCCAAAGCCAGGATAATAAGCCCGGTGCCGTATTTGGCGGCCAGGGGCAGCATGGCAGCCATGCTCTCCAGATCGCCATTGACGGAATTGAGGATGGGGCGGCCGCTGCACACCCGCAGTGCCTTTTCCAGTGCGACGGGGTTGGAGCAGTCAATAACCAGTGGCAGCGGGGATACTTTCTGGATGGCCTGCACCAGAGCCGGCAGGGCTGCGGCTTCATCGATGTCCGGTAGTCCGGCATTTACCACCAAAAAGTCTGCCCCCTCCTCCTGCTGTGCGATGGCAAGCTCTCCGGCGTAGTCGTAATTGCCGCTTCGAAGAGCCTCTTGAAATCCTTTTCGGCCGGTGGGGTTGATCCGCTCTCCTACGGTGGCAATGGTGCTGCTTCGAAGCTCCACGACCTTTTGCCAACCACACAGCCGACAAACACCATCCGGTTTTCTCACTGAGGGGACGCGGCCTTCCAGTAAGGGACGAAGGGCCCGGATGTGGTCTGGTGTGGTTCCGCAGCAGCCGCCCAGAATGGCCGCTCCGTCCTGGAGGAAATCCTCGGCGCAGGCGGCAAAGGCTTCCGGCTCTACATCAAATACTGTTTGTCCATTTTCCAGACGCGGCAGGCCTGCGTTGGGTTGGATCATTACCGGCAGATGGGTGGCGGCTATCATCTTCTGAAGGGGCTCCCGCAGCTCTTTTGGACCAAGGGAGCAGTTGATGCCCACCACGTCAGCCCCAAGGCTTGTAAGCGTAACGGCGGCGGCAGCGGGTTCGGTTCCCAGAAAGGTCCGGCCATCCTCGCCAAAGGTCATGGTAACAAACACTGGCAGTGTGGTGCGCTCCTTGGCAGCTAGCAGGGCGGCCTTTGCCTCCAGCAGGTCGCTCATGGTTTCAATGAGAATCAGATCCGCCCCCGCAGCGGCGCCGGCATCCATGATTTCTGCGAAAAGACTATATGCCTCGTCAAAAGACAGCTCCCCCATAGGCGCCAGCAGCGCTCCCAGAGGCCCTACATCCAATGCCACATAAGCCGTATGACCGCAGTTTTCTGCCGCTCTTCTGGCCAGAGTAATCCCGGCTGCAATGCATGGGGCGGGATCCTGACCCAGCTTCCGGCGGCTGGCGCCGAATGTGTTGGCAGTGAGAATATCTGCCCCTGCAGCGGCATATGCGACGTGGACAGCGGTTACGGTTTCAGGTTGAGATAAATTCAGTAGTTCTGGGCATTGCCCGGCCTCCAACCCCATAGATTGGAGCATGGTGCCCATAGCGCCGTCGAACAGATGATGTCTGGTCAAATCGATCATGATGTCACGCCTTTCTTCTCTGCTGTATTGGGGACATCATAGCATAGCGGCAGTCCCAATGCAAATATTTCCCCTATGGCAGGGGGAGGTGCGAGGCTTTACCTCCTCTGCTCAACAACACAAAAGAAAAAAGTGTCAATTCATGAAATTAACAAAAAGAAGAAAAAACCACACAACACGTACTTGATGGGCATGATTGCGTGATTACAATCCGTATACCACAATATTTTCTAGATGTGGTAGCATCTTTTGCATGAAGGCTACTAAATACATGGAAATTTGAGGAAAGTTGGACTGTTTGACGGCTTGCGTTAATTTGGTTTACATAAATTAGTTTACATAAAATTTTGTCATAAGTTACAAAAAACAGACGACTTTTCTTTTTTCCCTTGCGGAATCAAGGCTTTTGAACTATATTAATGTATACCGTCTTTCTTGCGGCTGCGTTTCAGGTACACATAAAACGGCACTTCTAAACCTTGTCCACAGTGCATATGTTGTGACGAGGTGATGGTAATGCGTGGAAGGCCCTTTATGCGGACAATCAAATGGAAGCCGATGGACCCCTCCCTGCTGCGTGCATTGCTGCTGGCTTTATTTTTTTTGGCAGGCGCGTTGGCGGGTCATTTATGCGCTGTGTCCTGGGATGTTTCCGCGCAGAATGCTATGAGCGGATACCTGGCGGATTATTGCTCAGTTTATGATATGGGTGGCGTGACAGTTTCTTTGGGAAGCTGTATAGCTCTGTATTTCAGCTATGTAACCCTGGCTTTCCTGCTTGGCTTTGCTTCGGTTGGTATTGTGCTGATTCCCCTGGTGTCCGGTATTTTTGGATTCCTTACTATGTATACCATATCCGGCTTTGTGTGCTGCTTTGGCAGGCCGGGGGTCGTGTTGGCCATGGGGGCGCTGGTGGTCCGGCTGTTGTTTACCCTCCCCTGCTTTTTTGCTATGGCGGGTGCGGCGTGGCCGCTGTCTACGGAGCTGAGTACGCTCTCCTTCGGTCATGGCAGGCGTTCGGCGCCGGTGCTGTATGGAAGCCGGTACTTTTTAATTTTTGGTTTGTGTGTTGTGATTCTTGCTGTCGGCGTTTTCTGTGAACGCCTCTTGACGCCTCTCCTCTTCCGTATGGCATTGGAGAGCGCCGCACTGTAACGTATGGGAAGGAGGAATGCTGCTGTGGAAGATTGTATCAACGCTTACGCATCCTACTTGGAGACAGAGCGCCATTCCTCCGACAACACAGTGGCCTCCTATGTGAGGGATGTTACCCAGTTTGCCAGATACCTCCATGACGATGAGCATATTGTACTGGAGGATTGCCGTGAGGAGCATGTAGAGCGGTATATGGCCCATATGGCTGGCAAGGGAAAATCTCCGGCCAGTGTTGCACGGTGCGTAGCATCTTTGAAGTCTTTTTACAGCTATCTTCTTTCCCGGGGCGAGATTGACCACAATCCTGCCCGCAATACTGCGCCGATCCGGACGGAGCGGAAGTACCCCCAGATTCTCACCGGCAAGGAAGTAGAACTGTTTCTGGAACAGCCGCAGTGTGTGGATCCGAAAGGCTATCGGGATCACGCCATGCTGGAGCTCCTTTATGCTACCGGTATCCGTGTCAGCGAGCTGATCAGCTTGGACTTGGAGGATGTGAATCTGTCTGCTGCGTTCCTGCGCTGCTCCAGCCGGGGCCGTGAGCGGATTATCCCTCTTTATGCCACAGCTGTGCGGGCATTGGGGGACTATATACGAGATATCCGTCCTCAAATTGTCCTGGACAGCCAGGAGAAGGCTCTTTTTGTCAATATGAATGGGGAGCGGATGAGCCGCCAGGGCTTCTGGAAGATTATCAAATATTATCAGGAGAAAGCCCAGATCGACAAGGATATTACCCCCCATACGCTGCGCCATTCCTTTGCTGCTCATTTGTTGGAGAATGGTGCGGATCTGCGGTCCATTCAGGAGATGCTGGGCCACGCGGATATTTCTTCTACTCAGATTTATTCCCATCTGGTAAAACAGAAGCTCCAGGATGTTTACCATAAGGCGCACCCCAGAGCGTGACTGAGTTGAAATTACATATTTGCAATAAAAGTTTCTGTTGCTGGATCGAGCGCTGAAATTTCAGAAGAGAGCCCCCGCCGAATTTTTCGGCGGGGGCTGTTGTGTGGAGCTGCATGAAAGCCAACTACTTGCGATGACGGGAATTCTTCCGTTGCTGAGCGGTACGCTTCCGCCCTTGCCTTGGTAGATTGGCCCCTACCAGAGCGGCTGCCAGTCCTCCGGCTGCCATGGACAGGCCTACGCCTACCAAGCCATTTTCCACGGCCACGGTTTTTTCGGTAAGCAGTGCGACGGCCAGCGTCAGGGCAAGAAATACGATGGTCACTGCGGATACGGTAAGTACAGCCCCTTCCCTGCGGCTGAGCACACTGTATCCGCAGCCCAGGAAGGATGCCGCCGCTGCTGCCACACATACCATGGGATAAAGGGACTCCTCCCCCAGCAGCTCACGATGGATCAGCAGCGCGCAGAGAAGCTGGAGGGCTACATACGCCGCCAGTGCGATGAAGCCTCCAATAATGCTGCTCTTCACCATCCCCTTTGGCAGGGACATGACTACTTTCGACATAAGAGAACCTCCCGGAAAATATACTGACTGCTTCAGTATATTTTCCGGGAGGTGTCCTTATGCGTTGGGACGAGTGTTATTTCACTTCATTGTCAGAGCCTTCGGGGATCTTGGCGGGCTCCTCCTGAGCAGCTTCCTCAGCCTTGGCCTTCTTGGCGGCTTTCTTGTCCACAGGCTGCTGGCTGTTGTTGGTGGAAACGGCCCACTTGGTCAGTTCCATACGGACCCGGTCGTCGCTGGTCTCGATGACAATGGTCTCCTCACCCACCATGACGATCTTGCCGACAATGCCGCCAATCGTGGTGATCTGATCGCCCTTCTTCAGGCTGTTGCGCATCTCTTCGGCCTGCTTTTTCCGCTTGTTCTCAGGACGGATCATCAGGAAATAGAAGATGGCGATCATTACCAGGATCATACCAATGCTGTAAAATTGTTCCATGTTACATGCTCTCCTTCGCAATGAATGAACAGACTTCCCATATTATACAGAATAGAAACAGGTTTGGCAAGTCCTAAATTTTCTGCTCCAGCAGGGGGCTGTAATGGTTGCGGAAGGCTTCGTAATCCCCGCTGTCCAGGGCCTCACGGATCCGCTCCATCAGCGTGTTGTAGAACCAGAGGTTGTGCATTACTGCCAGACGCATGGCCAGCATTTCCTCCGCTTTGAAGAGGTGGCGCAGGTAGGCCCGGGAGAAGCTTCGGCATACCGGGCAGTCACACTCGGGGTCAATGGGCAGGGTGTCCAGCTTGTACTTCTCGTTCTTGATGTTCATGCTGCCCTTCCAGGTAAACAGCCGGCCATGGCGGGCATTCCGGGCAGGCATGACACAGTCGAAGAAGTCTACGCCCCGGTAGACGCCTTCAATGATGTTGGACGGAGTGCCCACGCCCATGAGATACCGGGGCTTGTCTGCGGGCATGTGGGGCTCCACGGCATCAATGGTGTCATACATCACTGACGTCTCCTCCCCTACCGCCAGTCCGCCGATGGCGTAGCCGTCACAGCCAAGCTTAGTAATCTGATCCATATGCCAGATCCGAAGGTCTGCATAGGTGCCGCCTTGATTGATACCGAAAAGCATTTGCCCCGGATTGAGACAGTCCGGCTCCTCCAGCAGACGGTTGTGCTCTTTCACGCACCGCTCCAGCCAGCGGAGGGTCCGCTCGCAGGAGGCCTTCACATAGTCGTAGGGAGCGGGGTTCTCCACACATTCGTCGAAGGCCATAGCAATATCGCTGCCGAGATTGGCCTGGATCCGCATGGATTCTTCAGGCCCCATAAAGATCCGGCGGCCGTCGATATGGGAAGCAAAGGTAACGCCCTCCTCGGTGATCTTCCGCAGCCCTGCCAGGGAAAACACCTGGAAGCCGCCGGAATCCGTTAGAATAGGGCCATCCCAATCCATCATCTTATGGAGCCCGCCCAGGGCCCGGACAACATCGTCGCCGGGACGCAGGTGCAGGTGGTAGGTATTGCTCAACTCGATCTGACATTTGATGCCTTTCAGATCGTGGGCGCTGAGAGCACCCTTAATGGCACCCTGGGTGCCTACGTTCATAAATACCGGGGTCTGTACAACGCCGCCGTGGGCGCAGGAAAAGCGGCCGCGCCGGGCGCGGCCTTGGGTTTTGATGATTTCAAACATCCATTACTCCTGTCCCGGATTCTGCGCATTGCAGTCCCCGGTTGTCTTTTCATCATTTTCAGCAGATTTTTGCGAGGAAGGATCTTCCTCCAGCATTCCATCAAAATAGCCGGGATTACGCTGGTCCTTTTTATCCAGCCATCGGGCAATCCGTGGCGTAAGCCACAGGGCGCCGCCGCCGATTACCAGAAACAGCACCAAAAAGATAAACGGTGCGGCAGCCTCCCCTACATAACCTTTCAGCAATGACAGCACAGCGGTACCTCCCTATCGAATGAACATAGCGTCGCCGAAGGAAAAGAACCGGTAGCGCTCCTTTACTGCTTCCTCATAGGCGGCAAGAATATGTTCCCGGCCTGCCAGGGCGGACACCAGCATGATAAGCGTACTCTCCGGCAGATGGAAGTTGGTGATCAGGGCATCCATGACCTTGAAGCGGTAGCCTGGATAAATGAAGATATTGGTCCATCCGGCTTTGGCCTCCATATGGCCATCCTCTTCCGCCCAGCTCTCCAGGGTACGGCAGGAAGTGGTGCCCACGCAGATTACGCGCCCACCGGCAGCTTTGGTGCGATTGATGAGGTCTGCCGTTTCCTGAGGAATCACACAGTACTCGCTGTGCATATCATGGTCCGTGATCTCTTCCTCCTTCACGGGACGGAAAGTGCCAAGGCCTACATGCAGGGTGATAAAACCAATGGCTACGCCCCGCTTTTCTGCCTCTGCCATCAGTTCCTTGGTAAAGTGAAGGCCCGCGGTAGGGGCGGCAGCCGAGCCATTGACCCGGGAGTAAACGGTCTGATACCGTTCCTGGTCCTGAAGCTCCGCTTTGATATACGGGGGAAGCGGCATGCGGCCCAGCCGTTCCAATACCTCCAGGAAGATCCCCTGGTAGGAGAAACGGATAAGGCGATTGCCTCCCTCCACCTCCTGGATGATCTCCCCGGTAAGTTCGCCGTCTCCAAAGGAGACCTTGGCTCCGGTGCGCAGCTTCTTCCCGGGACGTACCAAACATTCCCAGACATTATCGCCCCGGTCGATCAGCAACAGAACCTCGCAGGAGCCCCCCACCGATCCGTCACTGTGAATCCGGCTCCCCAGGAGCCTGGCAGGCAGAACGCGGGAGTCATTCATAATGAGGCAGTCTCCCGGATTGAGCAGGGACGGCAATTCATAAAAGTGACGGTGCTCCCATTGGCCAGTTACCTTGTCCAGCACAAGGAGACGGGAGCTGTCCCGCTGCTGAAGCGGTGTCTGCGCAATCAATTCCTCCGGGAGGTCAAAATAAAAATCATGGGTTTTCACAGAGCTTATCCAATCCTTTCCAGGGTAATACCAGTAAAATAAAAACTAAGAATATCCGTGTAACTGAATCCCAGTTCCGCCATGGCTTTGGCGCCGTATTGGCTCATGCCCACATTATGACCGGAGCCGGTACCGGTGATGGTGATCCCATTGGGGTCAGCAGTTGTACTGCCGCCTGAAGAGGCCAGCGGACCTGTGCCGGAGGCGGATGCTACATACAGCTGTCCGTCGGTGATCTGTCCCACAGTACCGCTGCCGGTAATGGTATACAACCCCTGGAGATCCTGGACGCTGCCACCATTCCCCAGATAGTAGCCGTTGCTGCTGCCCCCGCCATTGATGGTAAAACGCATGCTTTTTACGGATTTGGTCTCGCCAAACAGCGTGGTATAGAAAATAGTGCGGCAGGTCTCGCCGGTGACCTTCACCGTTTTCCCGGCGGTATCAGTAAAGGTAATTTCCTGTACATTGCCCACAGCGGTTGTTCTGGTAATGGCAACGCTGCAAACCTGGCCAATGCTGTAACCTTTGTTCTGCAGCATCTTCGTCAGCTGGTCATAGGTATAGCTGACAGTATAGGAGTAGCCAGGAATGTCCGCCGCATTTTCATAAGGATCTATCTTGCCTACCAGATATGGCAGGGCCTTGGTCCACACATTTTCAGAATTTTCTGAGGCGCCGCCGTTGCTGGAATAGTAGTACAGCTCTGCATAAGCGCCGCCGTAGGTAGCTACCATCCCTTGGGTTTCATCGACGGCCTGGTTACTGAGGCTGCTGGCCTTGTTGGTTCCGTAGTATACCTGGCAGTCTGTGGTGTTGCATACGTCAAACTGATAGCTCTTATAGTGCTTAGTCTGAAGCAGCGCATAGGTCCTGGCACATACGGCCTGGGCCTTCAGCGCCTCCAGAGGCCAGCTCGGGCTCATTTCGTAGGGCAATACACCTTTGACATAGTCATCAATATTTACCACATTGATGACATTGATGTTGCCGCCGGTAACCCGCCGATACTCAAATCCGCCATGCCACTTGTATCCCTTAAACCAGGTCACGGCTTTTCCGCTGCCGCCGTCCGGCTGGATTCCCAGGCTTTTTGCTCCGGAGCAGTCAAATTCAAATAGGATCCTGTCGCTGCCCGTGAGGGTCATCGTAACACCGGTAACACTGGGAGACACAGCTGTGCCGGAAAAACTATGAACACCACCCCATAGGTCATACCAGGTATAGGTGGCATAAGTAGCGGCGGCAATTTCCGCTTCTTCCTTGGTGAGAAAATTATTGACCCTCACCCGGAATTGGTTATTGACATATGCCACAAAGCCGGAAGCAAACTGGTTTGCTACATGGGAGGCCTCATCAAAGGTGGCAAAGGTTTCTTTCAGCTGCACGTGATAGCCGCCGATGACGGCCTCCGCCCCGGCCTGAGCTGCGGAATAATAGGTACCACCTTTTATGTAAATGGCGCCGTCTGCGGTCATGGAGATCTTTTCATTTGAGAGACGGCCAAGGGAGGTAAATGCCCGGGTAGACTCGTCAAACCATCCCAAATGGTAGCCGGAGCCCTGCTCATTTTGCAGGTTGGCAGAGAACAAGGCGTTATTGCCGTAGTAGAGGCCAACTTTCAGGGTGTCCTCCGCTGCGTGGGCATAAACAGTCAATGTGACCGCGAGAAATGAACAAAGTAAAAAAGTGCGAAAAAACTTGTACATAGAGCCTCCTGGAGGGGGTATTTGCGGTTGACAGCGAGAAAAATCTGTGGTATGACTTACATCAAATCGCGAAAGTCTGCGCTATACATACATTAGTTTACAGTATACACGGAGGCCGGCTCTTTTGCAAGACACGAATCGACGGATTTCCCGCCCGACTCCGGCTGCTGTGTGGATACAATTGCTTAGGAGGAAAGGATTATGAAGAAGTACCATGTAGGCGTGATTGGTTGTACGGGAATGGTGGGACAGCGTTTTGTCACCTTGATGGAAAATCATCCCTGGTTTCAGCTGACCGCCGTGGCTGCCAGCGCCCGCAGCGCTGGGAAAACCTATGAGGATGCTGTGGCTGGCCGCTGGGCCATGACCACGCCCATTCCTGAGGAGGCAAAGGGCCTGGTTGTGCTGGACGCGGAAGCGGATGCGGAAAAAATTGCCGGTATAGTGGACTTTGTGTTCTGCGCCGTGGATATGAAAAAGGAAGAAATTCGCGCTCTGGAAGAGAAATATGCCCGGCTGGAATGCCCTGTGGTTTCCAACAACAGCGCCCACCGCTGGACGGAGGACGTTCCCATGGTGGTGCCTGAGATCAATGCCGATCATATCCGCCTTATTGACCAGCAGCGCAAGCGCCTGGGTACCAAGCGGGGGTTTGTGGCGGTGAAATCCAACTGCTCCCTCCAGTCCTATGTGCCTGCCCTCCATCCCCTGCTCAAGTACGGCCTTGACCGGGCGCTGGTATGTACCTATCAGGCAATCTCAGGTGCCGGAAAAACCTTTGACCGTTGGCCTGAGATGGTGGATAACTGTATTCCTTTCATTGGCGGCGAAGAGGAAAAAAGCGAGAAGGAACCCATGAAGCTGTGGGGCCATATTGAGGATGGGAAATTGGTGCTGGCAGACGGCCCCTCCATTACCGCCCAATGCTTCCGTGTGGCCTGCTCCGACGGTCATATGGCAGCCTGTTTTATGAAGTTCAAGGAGGGCTGCAAGCCTACCATGGAGCAGATCAAGGCTGACTGGGCCGCTTTCTCCGGTCGGGCCCAGGAGCTGGAGCTTCCTTCTGCTCCCAAGCAGTTCCTCCACTATTTTGAGGAGGAAAATCGTCCCCAGACCAAACTGGACCGGATGCTGGAAAACGGTATGGCTGTGTCGATTGGCCGTCTGCGGCCCGATAGCCAGTACGATTACAAGTTTGTCTGCCTCAGCCACAACACCCTGCGGGGTGCTGCCGGCGGCGCCGTCCTTCTGGCAGAGCTTCTTTGCGCTGAAGGGTACATTACTGCGGAATAAGGCAGACAAAGCAGGACATCTCCCTTGCGTTTAGAAATATACTCATACGGAAAGAGGATAGATGGGGAAAGCCCATCTATCCTCTTTTGCATCTGAAAGACGAAGCGGACGTTTTTTCAGGACTGGAGGAGCTGTTCCAGTGAACAGTACGTCAAAGATAGGACATGTTTTGCATGGTATATAACACCATCGATTATTATATTGCATATAGTAATGTTGTATACTGCTATTAACTCAGATGATATCAGGGAGGTAGCCTTGTGAAGCAGCCTGTTTTTACTGGTTCCGGCGTGGCCATTATCACGCCCTTTACCAATGACGGCGTGGATTATGCGGCGTTAGCCGACCTGCTGGAATTTCAACTGGAAAACGGAACGGATGCTGTGATTGTCTGCGGAACCACAGGTGAGGCCGCGACCATGAGTGCCGCGGAACGGTCTCGGACCATTGATGCGGTACTGAGCCAGGTAAACGGTCGGGTTCCGGTCATTGCCGGTACCGGTGCCAATTGCACAGAGACTGCCGTGGCGCATGCACGGGAGGCGGAAGCGGCGGGGGTGGATGGCATGCTGGTGGTCACCCCTTATTACAACAAAGCTACTCAGCGGGGGCTTGTGCGCCATTATCAGACCATTGCTGATGCGGTAACAAAGCCGGTCATTCTCTATAACGTCCCTTCCCGTACCGGGGTCAAATGTACGGCAGAAACCTATGCTGCGCTGTCGTTGCACCCAAACATCGTGGGCGTAAAGGAGGCCAGTGGTGATTTTGCTTTAATTCAAAAAACCCGTGAGCTGTGTCCTGAGGACTTCTACATATGGTCGGGAAACGATGATGAGACAGCGCCGATTATGCTTTTAGGGGGCGTCGGTGTTATTTCTGTGGCAGCAAATATAGTGCCTGACGCTATGGCGCGCATGACCCATGCCTGTTTGAAAGGAGATTTTGTTACTGCCGGGCGGATGCAGCTGCGGCTTCGGAAGCTTTGCGAGGCCCTGTTCTGTGAGGTGAATCCTATACCGGTAAAGGCGGCCCTTGCCATGATGGGCCGCTGCCGGGAGGTTCTGCGGCAGCCCTTATGCGAAATGGAAGAGGGGGATCGGGAACGCCTGCGGAAGGTATTGGAGGAGTACGGCTTGGTTTGATGAAATTCAATACGGCTAAGCACTGCGCAGTCGGTATTGCAGATAGATAACCAAGAGGGACGGTAATTCACCGTCCCTCTTGGTATTTACAGGGAAAATATTTCTATTTCAGAGGCTTCCATTACAGAAGATCATCATTCCAGAGGGAATTTTTATCCGTCAAAAGAAGACCATTTTCTGTCAAGGTATATAACTTGTCGCACACCTCTGACAAATATTTTCTGTCATGAGATACACTGATGATAACTCCAGGGAAGCTGCTGAGTACACGGCGCACCTGTGGACCGGAAAGAGGTGAAAAATTTCTGGTAGGCTCATCCAGAATCAGTACATCCGTCTTGTCAAGCATAAACTTAGTCAGCAAAAGCTTTGCCTTTTGCCCGCCGGAAAGATCACGGATGGGATGGAACATTTCCTCCTGGGCAAAGCGTATGCTTCCCAGAAAGGTACGGGCCCGGGTCTCCTCCTCCCTGCTGCCGGATGGGGCCAGGTAAGCCACAGGTGTCTCTTCCAGCGGAAGGCTTTCTTCATAGTCCTGCGGCATATACCCCGCCTGCAGGTCATGCCGACTCAGAAGCTTGTGAGCTATTTGTCGGAGCAGCGTGGTTTTACCTGTGCCGTTTCGTCCCAGAATACCGATCCTTTCGCTGCCTCGAACAAACAGTTCTACATTTTGTGCCAGTAGCTTCTCCCCTGCCCGTAGCTCCGGAATCCGCAGGTCAAGAACTGTTTTTCCGGCAGCAGGTACAGATTCCGGCGCAAAACGGAGGAACACCTCTTCTTCCACTTCCGGTAAACGGGTCATATTGTCCGCTTCTCGTTGAAACCGCCTTCCCATGGACTGTACGGTGTGCATCTTCTTTTTCAGCAGGCGGCCAGTGCCGGGATCCTGACGGGATACTGCTCGCTGGGCATGTTCCACGCTTTGCTGTATCCTGCGGAACCGGTCCATTTTTTTATCGAACTCTTCCTTCTCCTTTTTTGCCAGCCTGGTTTGATTTTGAAAGGCGAATTCCCGCCGAGCGGCATATTCCCGGTAGCCGCTGCGGACCGCACAGCATCGGGGCGGCTTTCCTTCACGGGGGTGCTCAATATGGATAATAACATTTGCTGTATTCTCTAAAAGTGTTTCATCATGTGAAATGTAAAGTATAATACCTTTATATCTAATCAAGAAGGATTCCAGCCAAAGCAAGGTATTCAGATCCAGATCACTGGAGGGTTCATCCAGTAAAAGAATGGCGGGCTTATCAAAAAGCAGACGGCTGATCTGGAGTTTGAGCTTTTCCCCGCCGGAGAGTGTGCCTACCGGCCGGTCGCTGAAGTATTCCTCCAAGTCAAATTGCAGCTGCCTGGCAATATCCTTCAGTTCCGCTGGTGTCAGCAGATGGAAATTGGTGCTGGCAGCGCAGTATTCGTAAATACTTTCTTCCTTTTCCCTTTCATTCAGTTCCTGGGCCAGATATCCCAGAGAGCCCTCCTTTATCACGCTTCCACTGTACTGACAATAGCTGTCAATTCGTTCTGGATCGTAAATCCACTGGAGCAGGGTGGATTTTCCGTTCCCCTCTTCCCCGATAATGGCGGCTTTGTCTCCCTCATGCAGCGTAAATGAAAAATCCTCTACCAGGGTGCGAAGATCCCGGCGATGGATCAGAGTTGAATGATTTATTTGCAGCATCATAGACGCCTCCTTCTTGCCCAGCTGATTGCCAGGCAACAAAAAACTGCTTCCGGCAAGCCGAAAGCAGTGCAAAAGGTGCAGGAGCAAGCACAGCACTTCCTCTGAAAGAGAGGCAAAGCCTCTGTAAAAGGAGGACCCGCGGATGGAACCGCTGAAAGTTTGTGTGCAGCAATAAGAGGGCCTGCGACCAAATACCTCTGACTTTCGGCCACAGAGAACCAGGCCCACGCTTATGCGTGCGCCTTGCCGGAATTGCTCTGCAACACGAAAATCAAATTATTTGATCATCCTTTCAGCCCTTTCCTTGCGTTTTTACCATCATACCATGTTCTTTTTATACTGTCAACCAGGCCCCTTTGCAGAAAAGCGTATCTGCTAAAATTTAACAGCAGGACTTGCGCGGTGCGGAGAAATACTATACACTAATGTCATACCATTTTCCTATATCAGATCAAAAGGAGGTATTCAAATGAAAAAGTATGAGATTGTGAAGGAAGTCTACAATCCCTGTGCGCCGGATACCTGCGAGATCACGGAGCAGGAGCTATCCGATCCAGAAGCCTATGTCCGGGATATGTTTAAGAACGACAAATCTGCGGAGTTCTCTGTTACGAAAAAGGAAGGTGCCATCATCGTCGAGGTGGTTTGTGAGGCTGCTCAGCGTCACCGGTACACGTTCAGCGAGATCTGATTTTTTATAGCAGAATGTTTTGTGGGGCGTATGGCTATTAGCCGTGCGCCCCACATTTTATGGAAGCATGTAAGCGATGACGCGAAAGCAGTACAGAAAAGGAGCGTGGGCAAGAGAATCCCACGCTCCTGATTATATATAGGTTTAACCCAGCAGGGCACGGTGAAATACCTTTTTGCCCTTTTTGATGATAACACCCTCACCAGCGAAAGCTTCCTGAGGACACTGGGCATCAATATCTGTCACTTTTTCGTCATTAACAGATACGCCTCCCTGCTGGATCAAGCGGCGTGCTTCGCCCCGGGAGGGAGCCAGGCCGCAGGCAACCAGCAGGCTGATAGCGCCAATCTGGCCATTCTCAAACTGCTCAGCAGTCAGCGTAGTGGTGGGCATGCTGGATTTGTCACCGCCGCCGGCAAAAAGGGCCTTGGCAGCATCCTGAGCCTTCTGGGCTTCCTCCTCACCGTGAACCAGCTTGGTGAGTTCAAAGGCCAGAATTTCCTTAGCCTTATTGAGCTGGCTGCCGGTCCAGGTATCCATTTCATCGATCTGCTCCAAAGGCAGGAACGTGAGCATGCGGATGCACTTGAGCACATCAGCATCCTCCACATTCCGCCAGTACTGGTAGAAGTCATAGGGGCTGGTCTTGTTGGGATCCAGCCATACCGCGCCGGAGGCAGTCTTGCCCATTTTCTTGCCCTCGCTGTTAAGGAGCAGGGTGATAGTCATAGCATGAGCGTCCTTACCCAGCTTCCGGCGAATCAGCTCAGTGCCACCCAGCATATTGCTCCACTGGTCATTGCCGCCGAACTGCATATTGCAGCCGTAATGCTGGAAAAGGTAGTAGAAGTCGTAGGACTGCATGATCATGTAGTTGAACTCCAGGAAGCTGAGGCCCTTCTCCATACGCTGCTTGTAGCACTCCGCCCGCAGCATATTATTCACGCTGAAACAGGCACCTACCTCGCGGAGCAGCTCGATGTAATTGAGGTTCATCAGCCAGTCGGCATTATTTACCATCTGGGCCTTGCCTTCACCAAACTCAATAAACCGCTCCATCTGCTTTTTAAAGCAGGCGCAGTTGTGAGCAATGGTTTCCTTAGTCATCATGGTACGCATATCGGTGCGGCCGGAAGGATCGCCGACCATACCGGTGCCGCCGCCAATGAGGGCGATGGGCTTGTTGCCAGCCATCTGCAGCCGCTTCATCAGGCACAGGGCCATGAAATGTCCCACATGAAGGCTGTCCGCAGTGGGATCAAAGCCGATATAGAAGGTTGCCTTTCCATTATCAATCATGGTACGGATCTCTTCCTCATTGGTGACCTGGGCAATGAGCCCGCGGGCAACCAGTTCGTCATACAGTTTCATAATATTTCTCCTTATCGTAAATAGTTATCACATGTTATGCTTTTGCTGTGACGCTGTCTTCTGATGCTTTCCTGCCACGCAGTACGTTATATCCTACCACGGATACAATGACAATTACTGCCCCTACCAGAGCCATAGATCCAACCTCTTCATGATAAAACAGTGCTACCAGCAGTGGGTTGAGGACTGGTTCAATACCGGAGATCAAAGAGGCGGTCACTGCTGGCGTAGTACGAAGGCCAATGCACATAAGAATATAGGCAAGTCCCACCTGGAAAGCGCCCAGGATCACGACGCTGGTAATGGCCAGCGGGGTAAATTCCGTTTCTTCCAGTAAAAAGGGAAACCCCAGGATTACACTGAGAACATCTCCCCACAAGACGGAGGAAATGGGGTCTGTGTCCGGCAGGTCGTTCAGCAGGAACACCCCCGCGTAACTCAGCCCGGACAGCAATGCCAGAATATTGCCCAAAGTACCACCCATTTCCAGGCTGTCAACAAAGAAGCACAACACCCCCAGCAAAACCAGCGCACAGGCAGCTAGATCCAGCTTGCCTGGCTTTTTCCGCCAAAATACTGCTGCCAGCAAAATCACAAATATGGGCGCGGTAAATTGCAGGACAATCGTATTGGCAGCGGTAGTCAGTTTATTGGCCAGCGAGAAGAGCACATTGGTGCCGCAGACGCTGACAGCTCCCAGAGCAATCCATCTGTTCCAACGGGGACGATGGTGGGTAATGAGCAAATACCCGCCTACTACCACCACAGACACGATGTTCCGAGCACTGTTGATACTCATTCCATTCCATGGGATGACTTTGATACAAAGTCCCCCGATACTGTACAGCACCGCCGCCAAAAATACAAACCATACGCCCCTTCGCTCCTGGGCAGTGCGTGTGCAACCACTCATAGAAAAAGCCCCCTGTCCAATATCTGGACAGAGGGCGAAAATTCGCGGTACCACCTCTGGTTCGCCGTACCCTCACAGGATGCGGCCTCATGGAGTCAATAGCCTGACCCCCGCGCTGTATCGGGCGCCCCCGGCGAAGCCTACTGCTCTGGAAGGAGGTTCGGTTCGCAGCTCCGGGATGTATTCATACCGGTCCCCTCTCCCCTTTTCACCAACCAGGGGTTCTCTGGCAGGGGTAACGGCACTACTGCTTCCCATCATCGCGTCAGGAGGCATTATATCGGGAAAAGCAAGGTTTGTCAATAGCTGCAAGGTTATTCTCCCGATGTTTCCTCCAGATATAAAGGCACAAACCGCCCGATTCCTTCTGTAATAGCAGTAATATTGTCCAGTGAAAGTACCGTATCCCGCTTGGTTCGCAGGCGGGGAATATAATAACCCAGACCCGCCAGGTGACGACAGGCACAAACCGCCACATGAAACTTGAATTTTCGATGATCAGAAGGATAGTAAACGAGTCCTTGGGTCAGAACCTTTGCATGGACGGTCCCCTCATCGGAAAAAGCTTTGTTGAGAGCTGACAGCAGAGATTCATCCCAGCGGCTGAGCTTTGAGGGCATCAGCAGCAGATGTTCACCATCACCCACACAGTCAAAGTTAAAGAACAGGCTGTTGGAGGCTGCACCGGGGTGTTTTTTCCGGAAGGCGGAAGCGCCCAAAAGATTGCGTTCGTTGTTGTCCAGAAACACCAGGCATACTCGCTTATTGTGGGGCAGAGCCTTGGCGATGGCCAGCAGAGCCAGGACACCGGAGGTGTTGCCATTGGCGTTGCTTCGATTGGCTGGACCATAGACAGAGGACCACAGCAGCCCCAGAGCCAAAATGATAAACAACGGCAGCATCAGCCCGGGTTGATTCAAAGGAAAACTCACGGCAAAAGATACCAGAACAGCCAGAATAACCATTATCATTGCCGCAGCAAAATGGTAAATAACATGGGCAGCCACATTAGTGGGAGAAACAAAGTTTGGCACCAGCATCCGGGAGGGGGTATCATAATGGGCACAAAGAAAGACGGTGGCTTTATCCGGATCACCAGCAATCATATTGACGCTGCCATTGAACTTGCCGTAATGTTCCTCATGAGAACGCCAGCCGGAACGGCGCAGCTCCCCTGCCAGCCATTTCCGAAATTCTTCCTTCTGATAACTGCTTTTTCGTATTGGATAAATGGTCAGCAGGTATTCTTTTAGCTTTTCGATATTTTCCATAGGACCTCCCGTATTAAACGCCGCCCCAGATGGGGCGGCGGATGCCTGTCAGTAAGGAATTTAGCTTGTGCAGCAGGCGTCACATTGTGCTGCTCCGTGAGCCGCAGCGGATTTTCAATGGATATGGATTATTTTTCCACAGCATTCAAGCCAGCCTTATACTGCTGTGCTCCGGTAATCAGTTCCTCAGCTCCCGCCAGCATGGCAGAGGTAATGTGGGCGCCGCCGGTCAGACGGGCCAGTTCATGGCAGCGCTGCTCCCGGTCCAGTTCTTCCACTCGGGTATAGGTCCTCCCGTTATGCTCCCCTTTCTCAACAGAGAAATGGACATCCGCCATAGCAGCAAGCTGAGGCAGGTGGGTGACGCAGAGAACCTGCTTGACACGGCTGACCTGAGCAAGCTTTTCTGCCACCTTCTGGGCTGCCCGCCCGCTGACGCCGGTATCTACCTCGTCAAATACCAGGGTACCAATAGACTCATTTTCAGCCAGCACATTTTTTAGCGCCAACATAATCCGAGCCAGTTCGCCGCCGGAGGCTACTTTCTGAATAGGCTTGAGCTCCTCCCCTACGTTGGCAGACATAAGAAAACGAACCTCGTCGATTCCGTCTGCCGCCGGCTGCTTTTCAGTAAAGCAGATAGCAAACCGGGCTCGGGGCATATCCAGCTGCCGTAGCTCCTCCTGGACCCGCAATTCCAAATCCTTGGCCGCCGCCTTACGGGCGCCGGAAAGCAGCTGGGCTGCTTTCATTACCTGGGCATATTCATTTTGAAGCTCCCGCTGAAGGCGTTCCACGGTATCAGAAGCAAAGGTAATCCGATCCAGCTCACCGCGGCACTGTTCCAGATACTCCAGCATATCCTCGACAGTCGCTCCATACTTTTTCTTTAAACGATACAGCTGATCTGCCCGACTCTCCAGGGCGTCCAGTTCCTGGGGGCTGAAGTCAAAGGCTGCTTCCATATCCCGCAGGGTTTCCGCTACATCGTAGGCCTCTGAATGAAGATCAGAGAGCCGCTGGTGAAGCTGGCCGAACTGCTCGTCCAGGTTTCGGGCGCCGGACAGGGCATCCTCTGCCTCTCGAAGGAGAGACACCGCACCGCCGCCTTCATCGCCCCCGTTAAGACTCCAGAGGGCTCCCTGGATGGCGGACATGAACTTTTCACCGTTGCGCAGGAGGGTGCGCCGCTGGAGAAGAGCCTCCTCCTCACCGGGCTTCAGCTGTGCCCGCTCCAGTTCGTTGATCTGAAACTGAAGACTATCTACCCGTCGTGCTTTTTCCGCTTCATCCATCTGGAGAGAAGCGATCTTCTTCCGGGTTGCCTCCATAGCGGAAAAACAGGTGCCGTAGGTACTGAGATATCCCTCCACTCTGCCGTAGCTGTCCAGATAGGCACCATGCTGTTCCTCGTCCAACAGCTGCTGGCCGTCGTGCTGTCCATGAATATTGAGAAGCTGTCCGCCAATTTGCCGCAGCTGAGCCACCGTCACCGGCTTTCCATTGACCCGACAGGCATTTTTACCGTCGGCATAAATTTCGCGCTGCAGTAACAGTTCCCCCTCTTCCGGCGCCAAAGAAAACTGAGACAGAAGAGGCAGGGATGGTACATCTGTAAACACTGCGCTGACGAAAGCTTTGGCTGCACCAGTCCGGATCAGGTCACGGCTGGTACGCTGCCCCAACACCGCACCCAAGGCGTCAATAACAATACTTTTTCCCGCTCCTGTTTCACCGGTAAGAGCATTAAAGCCGGGGCTGAAGGTGATATCGGCCTCCTCAATCACAGCAATATTCTCAATGTGCAGTAAATGCAGCATGCCAACAGCCCTCCTTACGGGACTAAAGTGAAAAGCAAATACGCTTTACATCCATTCTGCCACAATAATTTTTATTTCAGCATCTCATGAATCTCATCACAGAAGCTGCGTGCGGATTCTGTATCACGCATGACAAGCAAAGCCGTGTCATCGCCAGCCAGACTTCCCACCATATAGGGGATGCTCATACTGTCTAAAGCGGCGGCGGCGGCGTTAGCCAGGCCTGCCATAGTTTTGATGACCACAATATTCTGGGCATAGTCCACGCTGACAATGCTCTCGCGGAAGATGGTGCGCAGCTTATCGGCTACATTCAGCCGATTGCGCTGGACGGATACAGCATAGCGATATTTTCCCTGACCGATGGGCTCCTTGATAAGATGGAGCTGTTTGATGTCCCGGGAAATCGTCGCTTGGGTACAGGTAATTCCCTCTTCCTGCAAACGCTGCTGCAGCTGCTCCTGGGTATCGATGGGCTCCCGCTCGATGATTTCCAGAATTCTGGACTGCCGGTCATTTTTCATTACCGATTCCTCCTGCCATTTTTGTTCGTAATACCTCGTACAGGCTTTTGTCTGTCAGGCGCAGCAGCTCCGTTTCATATCGTGAGCGGCAGACCCGCACTTTATCCCCCTGCCGTAAGGCAAAGGCTTTTCCTCCGTCCACGGAGAGATAGATCTGTTTACGGCCCTGATCCGCCGGAGAAACCGTTACCGTTCCTGTTGCGGAAAGCACAAAAGAACTGGAAAACATAGTATGGGCACAAATGGGACTAATGACAAAGTTCTGAGCGGTAGGCTCCACAATGGGCCCGCCGGCGGATAAGGAGTAGCCGGTGGAACCAGTGGGAGTGGCCACTACCACGCCGTCGCCGCCAAAAACTCCCAACGGATCATCCCCAGCCATTATCTGCAGCCGAATCACACGGGCCATAGCCCCTTTGGATATTACGGCATCATTCAAGGCACTGCTGGCATATACCGTGCGGCCTTCCCGAAGTACCGCTACATCCAGCATCATCCGCTTTTCGCGCCGGAACTGACCCTTGGCCAGATTCCTCAGGAGATTCAGTTCTCCTAATTCCAGGTCTGACATGAATCCCAGGCTGCCCAGATTTACGCCAAGTACCGGCACACCCCGCATAGCAGCTGTCCGAGCCAGATGGAGAATTGTGCCATCACCGCCAAAAGCTATAATGAGGTCACTGCTTCGCAGTTCCTGCTGCAGGGGCTTGCAGGCTACGCCGTACTGCTGCTCCCCGCCCTCGGGTTTAAAAGGAAGACAGAACACCGTCTCCAACCCCATCTGACGCAGGATCCCGTCTGCTTCCTTGGCGGCGGCAAGGCCTTTGTCCCGGTAGGGGTTGGGACATAAAATTACCCGTTTCACGCCGTCCCCTCCTTCAAAGCGCCATGGGATTCTTCCACCAGCGCCGGGATATCAAAGGTACGTTCCTCCCAGGAGGATTTTTTCAGAAATCCCAGATACTCAATATTTCCTTCAGGCCCGCGAATAGGAGAGTAAGTGAGATCAATTACTGTAAAGCCGCTTTCCTTTGCGTGTTGGAGGAAGTGTTCCAGCACCTCGCGGTGGACGGCAGGATCCCGTACCACGCCTTTTTTTCCCACTTTTTCCTTACCGGCTTCAAACTGGGGCTTAATAAGGCAAACCACCTGACCTTCCTCCCGAAGGACACCGGCAATGGCGGGTAAAATCAACTTCAAAGAGATAAAACTTACATCCACAGAGGAAAAATCCGGTTCCTCTGGGATCTGTTCATGAGAAAGGTACCGGGCATTGGTGCGTTCCAGGCATACCACCCGGGGATCACTGCGGAGCTTCCAGGCCAGCTGGCCATATCCTACATCCACGGCGTAGACCTTACTGGCGCCGTTTTGCAGCATACAGTCGGTAAAGCCGCCAGTAGAGGCCCCAATATCCATACAGACAGCGCCCTCCAGGTGGACAGGCCACAGGTCCATAGCTTTTTCCAGCTTCAAACCGCCCCGGCTGACATATCGCAGTCCGCCTCGCACTTCAATATCGGCATCCTCCGCTACCGGCGCGCCAGGCTTGTCCACTCGCTGGCCGTCGACAAACACTTGGCCGCTCATAATGGTGGCCTGAGCCTTTTGTCGGCTCTCCTGGAGAGCCCGCTGTACCAGCAGCACATCCAATCGTATTTTTTTACCCATGACACACCACCTCACGCACTGCCTCCGCCACGGCTTCGGCGTCAATCCCCTCTGCACGGCGCAGCTGGGCAACTGTCCCCTGGCCGACAAAGTGGTCCTTCAGATTTTTCAGCAGGATTACGCCTGGTGCAGCGCCGTCCTGTGCCAAAGCGGATGCCAGCCTCTGCCCCACAGAACCGTTCTCCACACAGTCCTCCAAGACCAGAAGTTTCCCTGTTTTGGCCACAGACTCTTTTACCGGCTGAATGTCCAGAGGTGAAATTCGATAATATTGGATCACCTCTGCAGAAATTCCCGACTCATTTAACTGCTCGGCTGCATTTAACAGCTCGTTGATCATTACGCCGTAGGATACCAGCGTGATATCCTTTCCCTCCCGTAAGATAGCGGCAGATTCGCCATTCCAATGGGACAAAGCGCGCTCTTCACGGCCTCTGGGGTAGCGCACTGCCACTGGTCCCTCCATTTCCACAGCAAAACGCAGCATGTCATCCAACTGGACAAAGGATCCCGGGCAAAGTACTGTCATACCGGGGATCTGTCCCAGATAAGCCACATCCTGGCAGCCGTGGTGGGTGGGGCCATCGGCCCCCACCAATCCTGCCCGGTCCACCGCCAGCACAACATGGAGCTTCTGGAGAGCCACATCGTGGATCAGCATATCAAAGCTGCGCTGGAGGAAGGTAGAATAGACGGCAAATACGGGGACCATCCCCTGCTTTGCCATACCGGCAGCCATGGTAACCGCGTGCCCCTCCGCAATTCCTACATCAAAAAAGCGATCGGGATAGGTATGGGCAAAGGTGGACAGGCCCGTTCCTTCTCCCATGGCAGCAGCAATGGCACAGATACGCCCATTTTCCGACGCTAAGGTCATCATGTCCTTACCGAAACGGGCGGAAAAATCTTCTCCATGGCTTTCAGAGATCCCTACATTGGGATCAAAGGGCGCCACACCGTGACAAAGTTCCGGCTTTCGCTCAGCCGGAATATACCCCTTCCCTTTGACTGTCCGCACATGGACCAGCACAGGGCAGCCCATTTCCTTAGCCCAGGACAGGGTACTGCAAAGCTGCTCTACATTGTGACCGTCAACTGGGCCCAGATAAGTAAAGCCCATGTCTTCAAATAAAGAGCAGGGATAAATTGACTTCTTAATGGCCGTTTTAATCCTGTGGTTAAAGCGGTATAAGGACATTCCACCCGGCAGCCCTTTGAGGAGCGCCCGGTATCCCCGCTTAAAAGCAAAATACCCGGGACGAAGCCGCAGACGGCTGAGATGGGCAGATATACCGCCTACATTGGGGTCAATAGACATGCCGTTGTCGTTGAGGATTACCACCAGCGGCTCACCGGAGTCTCCGGCATCGTTAAGCCCTTCGTAAGCGAGTCCGCCGGTCAGCGCACCGTCACCGATCAGGGCGGTTACGGCGTAATCCTCCCCCAGCAGGGTCCTGGCACGGGCCATACCCAAAGCCACGGACACACTGTTGGAAGCATGCCCGGCAATGAAAGCGTCATGGATGCTTTCGTCCGGACGGGGAAAACCACCCAAGCCGCCAAACTGCCGCAGGGTGGAAAAAAGCTCCCTGCGGCCGGTAATGGCCTTATGAACATAACATTGGTGACCTACGTCAAAGACAAGACGATCCCTGGAAGTATCGAATACCCGATGAATGGCAACTGTCAATTCCACCGCTCCCAGATTGGAAGCAAGGTGACCGCCGGTCCGGGATACGCTGTTTACCAGGAATTGCCGCAGCTCTCCGCACAACAGGGGCAGCTGGGCATGATCCAGCTTCTTCACGTCCTCAGAGGACGAGATTTGCTCCAGAATCAAACATTTCACCTCTTACGATGACTGGAAAACACATACATAATACGGCCTACCAACTGGAGAACCGCAGTGCTTTTCTCCAGGGCAAAGGTTTTGCCAACCGCTTTTCCGCCAATGGTCAGACCTGATACCAAGGCTGTGATACCAAGGGATACCGCCGCCGTGACCAGTGGGGTACGCACAGGCAGCACCTCCTGAACCCGCAGCACAATCACTGCCGCAGTACTGCCGCTGACGATGCCGCAGATATCGCCCACCACATCGTTACAGAAGCTGGAAACCTTGTTGGCTCTGCGGATCAAAGAAAGAGCCTGACGGGCTCCCGGCGTTTTCCGGGCGGCCATGGAATGAAAAGGCCGCTCGTCTGCAGCTGTTACCGCTACACCAATAATATCGAACACAATGCCAAGTAAAATGAAAAAAGCCAGCATGCCAAAGGCAAGGCCCAACTCTGCTCCTTCCAGAGCCTCACTGGAGCAAAAACTCAGTACTGCCGACAGGGCAACGGAGATAAAAAAAACCTGTACCGCCCAGCGGAAGCGCCATTCCTTTTTTTCTTTTGTCTCACTCCGCTTGTCTCTGCTACTCTGCTTTTTGTCCTTGGGTTCCACGGATTTTCCATCCTGGGCTGTGTGATCTGTGTCCAAACAAAACGCCTCTCTTTACCAATATTTTTACAATACTAAATGAATACTTTTTCCTGCGATCCAGTCTGAAAACTATTTTTCAGGACAAAATATCCGCCCCCTGCGGGAGACGGATATTGAGCTCTATTGAGCGCTAAACGGCGGCAGCAAAAAAAGTAAATCTTACGGCTTAGGTACGGGTTGGATTTCCCCAAGGCGCGCCTCTCGTTGCCGATCAGGTGGTTTCCCTTTCAGCACCCCGCCGCGGCGTTGCCCACCACGGTACCCGACTGCCACTTAGTCCGCACTGCAATCCTTTCCTTGCCCCACGGGACAGCCTAGGTGTTTTCCACTGCAGTCAAACCGCTTCCTAGCCTCTTTTGCAGCCATGGTTTCAAGGAGCGATCCACAGCCTCTCCCTGGCCGGGGAGAGGTCTGGGTGATCCCCTATCCGCCATACCCACGCAAGGCAGGCTACTCTGCACACAGCGTTCACGGCTCATAGACCGGGTAGCACCGCAATACAGGTTCCAGCCTGAGTCGTACACAGGTCGAAAGTACCACAAATGGGAGTACGCCTGCGCACGGAAACAGGTCTCCACGAAAACAGGGTCGGCTTCCCCATGCCATTGGGGAACGCCCTGGATCCGCAAGCGCGGGGGTCCACGCTTCCTCTCAGCACCCACCCCAAACTGGGCGTAAGAAGCAAGCACCAAGAGTTTCACAGTTGTGCCCTTAAAAGGATTTTTAGGCCCTTCTTCAGAAGCGGCAGATCTGACTAGGATACTGCGCCGTCGTTTAGCAAGCATAGTATAGCATGATTCTTTTGAATATTCAAGTTTATATGCAAAATATTTTGTATATTTACAGCTTGTTTACATATTTAAAAATGCTATGAAGTTTTCCTTGCATTTTTTGCTTATCCATGATAGACTTTCACAGGCAATTTTTCTGAAATGGAGGCATTTTATGGATCTCTTTTCAATATACCGGCAGTTGGGGCTCAGTGAAGCGGTGTGGTCTCTTGGAGACCGGATCACCACTGGGCTCCAAGAGCGTTTCCGGGAAATCGACGCTGTGGCGGAATATAACCAGGCCAAAGTCCTGGCAGCGATGCAGGAGTGCCGTATCGGAGCCAATCATTTTGCCGCTACTACCGGTTACGGCTACAACGATGATGGCCGGGAGCGGCTGGAGCAGGTCTATGCCAAGGTGTTCCATTGTGAGGCGGCTTTGGTGCGTCCTCAGATCACCTGCGGTACCCATGCCCTCACCGTGGCCCTCAGCGCCAACCTCCTGCCTGGCGATGAGCTGCTCAGCCCTGTGGGTCTTCCCTACGATACCCTCCAGGAGGTCATCGGTATCCGTCCCTCCCCCTGCTCCCTGGCGGAATATGGCGTAACCTACCGGCAGGCTGACCTGAAGGAGGATGGCTCCTTTGATTACGACGCGATCCGGGCTGCCATTAATGAGCGGACCCGTCTCATCACGATCCAGCGCAGCAAAGGCTACGCTACCCGTCCTTCTTTCACGGTGGAGCAGATTGGGGAGCTGATCGCCTTCTGTAAGTCTGTAAAGCCGGATGTCATCTGCATGGTAGATAACTGCTATGGAGAATTTGTAGAGACAATCGAACCTACTGATGTAGGCGCGGACATGGCGGTTGGCAGTCTGATCAAGAATCCCGGCGGCGGTCTTGCCCCCATTGGCGGCTATATCTGCGGTACCAAGGCCTGCGTGGATCGTTGCGCCTATCGGCTTTCTGCCCCTGGCCTGGGCCAGGAGGTAGGTGCCAACCTGGGTATCCTCCCTGCTTTCTACCAGGGATTCTTCCTGGCTCCCACAGTGACCGCTGGTGCTTTGAAGGGAGCTATCTTTGCCGCTCATCTGTATGAGAGCCTTGGCTATCGCTGCATCCCCTCTGCCAACGCGGTCCGCGCCGACATCATCCAGGCGGTGGAGCTGGGGAGCGAGGCAGCCATGGTAGCCTTCTGCAAAGGGATCCAGGCAGCAGCCCCTGTGGACAGCTTTGCCGCGCCGGAACCCTGGGACATGCCTGGTTACGATGACCCTGTTATCATGGCGGCAGGCGCTTTCGTCCAGGGAAGCAGTATCGAACTGAGCGCCGACGGCCCCATCCGTCCCCCCTACGCCGTCTATTTCCAGGGAGGCCTTACCTGGCAGCATGCCAAGCTGGGTATCCTGATGTCCCTGCAAAAAATGGTTGACGCGGGATTGGTCGCCCTGTAAGTCTTCTTTTACAAGGGCGGCGCCTGTGTGAAATTTTGTGTGTGAGAGAGAAAAATCTGTGAGAAAGTCTATGCCGAATCGCTACTTTCGGCGCAGGCCGCCGCCGGGTAATTTTACTGCGTGACGAATAAAACAGTAAAATTACGACATAAGGAGACTATTTACTATGTGGTTTTGGCTTGCGCTGATTACGCTGCTTTGCTGGAGCGGCTCCGACCTTTTTTCCAAGATCGGCTGCCGGGATCCCAAGGATAAATACAGCCACCTGAAAATGGTAACGGCTGTGGGTGTTGTCATGGGACTCCACGCTGCTTATGAGATTTTTGTGGGCGGCGCTGAGATCAACTTCAGCATCCTGCTGACCTACCTTCCTGTTTCCCTGCTGTACATTGGTTCCATGACCCTGGGTTACATTGGCCTTCGGTACATTGAGCTGTCCATCTCCTCCCCCATCTGCAATTCCTCCGGCGCTCTGGTAGCGGTTCTGTGTCTGGCTACCGACGGTATTGGCAGCATCCATCCTGCCCAGCTGGTGGCAGTGGCCTTTGTATGTGTGGGCGTGATCGGACTTGGCGTGGTGGAAGCCCACGAGGACGAGGGGCTCCGGGCAGCCCGCCAGGAGGCCTCCAACTATAAGTACGCCAAGAGCTGGCTGGCCCTTGCGCTGCCGGTGATGTACTGCCTGCTGGACGCCCTGGGCACCTTTGCCGACAGCCGTGTGCTGGAGACCCTCAACGAGGACAGCGCCAACGTGGCCTATGAGCTGACCTTCCTGCTGGCTGGTGTGGTGTGCTTTATCTATGTGGTCCTGGTGAAAAAGCAGCCTCTGCTGCCCCGTCAGGAGGCCCCCAAGTATACCGGCGCTATTTTTGAGACAGCCGGCCAGTTCGCTTACATCTATGCCATTGCCGACCAGGAGCATGTGGCTTTGGCAGCTCCCATCATTTCTGCCTATTGTGCCGCTTCTGTGCTCTGGAGCCGTGTGATTCTCAGGGAGAAGCTTTCCTGGAAGCACTACGCTATGATCCTGCTGGTGGTGATCGGCATTGTCATTATGGGTATCTTTGATGTGTAAGGTCTGTTTCCTGCACTTGTAACATGAAAACAGCGCCAGCCCCGTAAGGGGGCTGGCGCTGTTGCCTTGTATGGATCATTTCGGCTGGTTATCCCCTCTGTCCGGCAGAGGCGGCTGGGCCGCCACTACTTCCAGGGCGGCTGTCAGTGCTCTGACAATCTCCGGAAGGCTGAGAGAGGGAGTTCCAGGCTTCCCTTCCGCCTGCTCCGGCAGATAGGGAACGTGAATAAAACCGCACCGGGTGTCTGGCATGGTCTTGGCGGCGTGACGCAGAACACGGTACATCACCTGGTTACAGACAAAGGTCCCAGCCGTGTTGGATACTTCCCCAGGAAGACCGGCCTCCCGGATGGCCTGCGCCATGGCGGATACCGGAAGCGTACTGAAACAGCCGTCAGGACCGCCGGGTTCAATAGGCTGCTCGGCTGGCTGCTGTCCCTCGTTGTCAGGGATCCGCGCATCCATCAGGTTGATGGCAATGCGCTCCGGCGTTACCGCCTTCCGTCCTCCGGCTTGGCCAAGGGAAACCACCGCATCCGGATGGAGCTGATCCATAGCGGCCGCGACTTGGTCCGCCCCTTTGCCAAATACGGTGGGGATCCACAGGGTAACGATCTTGGCACCGCCGATCTGCTCCGGCAGCGCTGCCGCTGCCTCCCGGGCCGGGTTAATGGATTCGCCTCCGAAAGGATCAAAAGCTGTGACCAGTATTGTCATAGAAATTCTCCTTTTATCCAAGCATTCCCAGGTGTTCCAGCAGGATTTTCAGGCCGATCAGGCACAAAATGATTCCGCCAGCCAAAGTAGCCTTGTTTTTATACCGGCTGCCGAAGCGATGGCCGATCCACACCCCGCCAAGTGAAATGGTAAAGGTAGTCAAGCCAATGAGCCCCACCGCAGGCAGAATGTCTACATTCAAGAAGGCAAAGGTAATACCCACTGCCAGGGCATCAATGCTGGTAGCAATGGCCATCATCGTCAGTTCCCGAAGGTTAAAACCTGCTGGACAGGTGTCCTCTTCGTCGTGGAAGGCGTCCCAAATCATCTTTCCGCCGATATACCCCAGGAGAATAAAGGCGATCCAGTGGTCTACGCTGGTAATATACTTTTCAAATTGTTTTCCCAGGATCCAGCCAATCAAGGGCATAGCCGCCTGAAATCCGCCGAAAAACGCTCCGATTATCAGGCCTTGCTTCCAACGTAATTTTGCCATTCCCAGGCCCTTGCAAATGGACACGGCAAAGGCGTCCATGCTCAGCCCCACGCCAATCAAAAACAGTTCCAGCAGTCCCATACCTTTTCTTTCTCCTTTGTGTGTTTCTCCGCCCTTTTTGGTTCCCAAACAAAAAGGGCCAGGCGCAGCCCGCGCCTGACCACAGTTATCCCATGCACGGCGCGCAGCCATACATGAGTCTCGTTTATTAAGGCAACCCAGGCGGCGTCAGGGCTTTTGAAGCACCTACATCGGCACACCAGTATGTTGACTTGCCGCAGGATATTCCCTGCCACTACTCCCTCATGAGTCTTAGGTATTTGTATCATACCCAGCCCTGTTTGTCAAGTCCTGGCATCTCTTCGCCCAACTCATGTCAACTCATACGCAGTATATCCCGTTTCAGGCGGCTGATGATTCGCTTTTCCAGCCGGGAAATATAAGACTGAGAGATTCCCAGCCGGTCTGCGACCTCCTTTTGGGTCTGCTCCCGGTTGCCTCGAAGGCCAAAGCGCAGCACAATAATCTCCTGCTCTCGCTGGGACAGCTTGGCTATGGCGGCGTCCAGCAGCTGCCGATCCACATCCGCCTCAATCGGCCGCATCACAGTGTCCGCATCGGTCCCCAATACATCACTGAGCAGCAGTTCATTGCCATCCCAATCTGTATTGAGAGGCTCATCCAGACTGACCTCCGTCCGCTGGGAGGAATTTTTCCGCAGATGCATCAGAATCTCGTTTTCAATACATCGGCTGGCGTAGGTGGCCAGCTTGATGTTTTTGTCACTGCGGTAGGTACTGATGGCTTTAATCAGTCCAATGGTGCCGATAGAGATCAAGTCCTCGATGTTGATTCCCGTATTTTCGAAGCGGCGGGCAATATATACTACCAGGCGGAGATTCCGCTCAATCAGGATTTGCCGAACATCGGTTTCTCCCTGGTCCAGCCGCCGCAGGAGCTCCGCCTCTTCCTCCCGGGTCAGGGGCGGAGGAAGCGTATCGCTGCCGCCTATGTACATAACCTTTCCCGGCAGGATCAGCTTCAAGCGAATGAAAAGCTTGTAAAAACTGGCACGTATCCTTTTTATTACATCATGCGGCATCGTTGCATCTCCCTTCCCTACCGCCCCAAAGGGCGCAATAGCCTCCGCCGTCTGATACTGGCGTGGGCGAGATTGCCACAGTCAAATGTCGATATTCCTGACCGTCAATTAGGGCCTTGTCTGCCCTGAAGCAAAGCAGGAGTCCGGTGCTGACGCCTACCGCCTGATAGGGCAGCAGTCGAAAGCGAAAGTCAGCGGCCAACTGCTCCAGGCACCAGAGAGCTCCCTTTACAGAAAGCTGAGCCAAAAGAGCTTTTTCCGATTCAGTCCACAGTACCCCCAAAGCCGCAGCTTCCACAATCAGCACGGCATCTCCCGTAGCGCCATCCGTTAATGTGTGCCCCGTGTCCAATAAGGCGGTAAAAGATACCTCTCGTCCCCGAAAAGTGACGGTGCATCGGCACAGATCTCCCCTCAGCTCATGACGAGCGCTGCCGCGAAAGATGACAGACAGAAGAAAATAGCAGGTTCCGCCGACAAGGAAAAATACTTTCCAATTCAGCTTGCTCAATACTTCCCAACTTATTCCGCCCTGAAAAAGGTTATCAGCAGCCAGGAGAATGCCACCCATGGTGCAGCTCAGCAGCCAAAACAGCAGAAGCTGACGCAGGAAGAAGCTGGTGGGCCCAAAGGCTACCCATATGAGGGCCGCTGCCACCAACATCTGAAATATCACACTGTTTGCAGCTGCCGTAGGGGGAAGAAGACATATCACGCCGTACAGGCCTCCCAATGCCGCTGCCGCCAGCAGCCGCTTCCACCGCAAAGGCAACCCCGCTAGCCTCGCGGTAGCGCTCAGGGCCAGGAGGTCTGTCAGGCTGTTCAATAAAAACGCTAAATCCGGATACCATACGGTCATGGATACGTCCCCCTTCCCTGCATATCTTCGATTGCTGCTTTGCGATTTCTTATTATAGACCTGTCCGTAAAAAAAATCCGTCATATCCAGGAGGGCGGAAGGAGGCGAAAACAGGAAAGCCCTTCGGCGTCTCCCCGCCATGCGAGGATCACCGAAGGGCCTATTTTGTATACAGTATGACCTGCTGCGCCGTTAATCGTTGTTCAAGATGAAATCCATATAGACGGGATTATGGTCGCTCCAGCGAAAGCCTGTATCGATCACCGCTGCCTTCTCCACCGTGACATTGGCGGAGACGATAAAACCATCTACTGTGACCAGATAATTATCCGGCCCATAAGGCCGGTCGGCGTTACGGCAGGACGCCACCGGATTTGCCTCATCAAAAGGAGCCACGATGGATAATTCTTCCGGTATCAGCTCCTGAGGGATTGGCTGGGCCCAGGTATACGCCTCACCGGATACGCCAAAGATTTCCGAAGAATTACCAAAGATATCCTTATTGAAATCTCCGCCGGCAATGGCGTAATTCCCAGCAGCGTATTCGGCGCTCATGTCAGCAAAAAGCATTTTCAATTGGTCCTCGGCAATGGTTCCGTCGGAGGTATAGGCGGAAAGATGGAAATTATACAGTACCAGCTCCTTCCCGTTTTCCAAGGGGATCCTGCTGACACTATAACATCTGTCCAAATCCACCAGTTTCATTACGCCGCCCTCAATGGGCAAGCTGCGGCGCAGGGCCGAGGAGATCGTATAGCGGGAAAAGGTGGCCTGCCCCGCTTGATTTGCCCCATGAGGTTCCAGTAAAGGCCAGAAGAGATAGGGGCTATCATAATTCTGTGCAAACACTCGCTGCCCCAGGGAGGGCAGCAGCGTGCAGGCATAGGCGTACTCATCCACATGATAGCTGCGAGTACCATCCACATCCACTTCCTGTAAAAACAGGAAGTCAGGATCCGCTTCTCTGGCAGTCTTTACTGCTTCGCCTACGTTCTCATATACTGCCGCTTCAGAACGCGCCCTGCTTTCCTCGCCGCCGTCCATGAAAAAGCTGTAATCGTCACTATACGCGCCAAAACCAATATTATAGGACACCAGGCGGTACCGCTCTCCAACTGTGGCCGTGACCGCTGTTTCATTCGTTTGCTCTACCTCCAGGGGCAGATTATCCTCCAAGCGATAATAGGTGAGCAGCACATAAGCCACATAGCAGATGACAGCTATGATAAGCAGCGCCAAAAGGCACAGCACTATGCGCAACAGCCTTTTCATCCCTTCTGCCGCTCCTTTCCTGTTACTTCTTCTACATCCAACCGGAAAACGCAGGTAACCGACAAATGTCCGGCCAGATAACTGTCAAGCTCCGCCTCTAACTGGGGGCAATACCGCTGCGTAATCGCTGCCAGAGCGGCCCGCTTTTCGGATTCATCCACGACTACTGCTGCCGTTCCGCGAAAAATGGCAGAGCGATAGCAAACGGAAAAATAGTCTGTTTCTCCGGCTTCTGCCACCGTAAGGGAGACAGAAGGCCAGCGGGACAGACAGTCCACCTTTTTCCCTTCCATAGCACAATGAAAGTAGATTTTTTCACCAATTCGGGCAGGACTGACCGGCACACCATAGCCGCCGCCTTCATCACGCATGGACAATACGCCGTATGCTGCCTGGTCAAATACCAGCCAAGCAAACGCTGGGTCCCGCGCCCGGTCCTTTCTTCGCATGCCGATTCTCCTTCCTATCACACACATTTCAGGCAGATAATTCCTGCCCATTGCTATTTATCATAGCAGGATTCCTTTGACTTTTCAATATCTCCTTACGAAAGCTAGCACTGCTGGAGTTCAGAGAAAAACCCCCGGGAGCTCTTCTCCGGGGTTCCATAGGGACAATTTATGAACCTACCCACATAACTTAATATTTGTTCCTGTGGAGGGAGGCTGTGTTTTGGCACAGCCTCCCTATTTTGCTCATGCGACCTCGTTTGGGATTTCTTCTGCCATGGACTCTGCCATACTCTGGGGCAGTTCGTCCACCAGCCCAATGTCACGGTAGTAGATGCGTACCTCCTGCGGCGCTGTGCGGGAGTATTTCTCCGCACGCTCTCCGACCTCCACCCGTTTGATGAAGATGCGCAGGATCTCAGCGGTCAGCTCCGGGATCTCCGTGTACCTCTTGGCGTTCTCAATGAACCGAGCAATATTGGAGCTGGAGTCTTTCAGTTCCTGAAGCCTTACTTCCATGGCAGGGAGCTGTTCTTGAATCTCTTTCTGCTCGGCAGTGTACTCTTGAGAGAGGA